>JAUIKL010000141.1 GCA_030430625.1 Gemmatimonadota bacterium | reverse complement strand
GAGGGAGGAATCGCCGGGAGGTTCACGTTGAAGAGGGTGTCCTCGGGGAAGCTCCCCTGCCCGAGAATGGCCGAGAGCACGCTCCCAACCAGGGCCTCGCACCCCTCCAACTCCTCGGGGAAGGCACCACAATACGAGAACGCGATCGCGGGGATGCCCAGGACGGTCGCCTCCATCGCGGCCGCCACGGTGCCCGAGTACAAGACGTCCTCGCCCATGTTCGAGCCGTGGTTCACGCCCGACACACACACGTCGGGCCGGCCGTCGAGGAGCTCGCCCACCGCCAGGATCACACAGTCGGTCGGCGTCCCGTCGACCATCCAGGCCCCATCGCGGGATCGCCGCGCGCGCAGGGGGTAGTGGAGTGTCAGGGAGCTGCTCGACGCACTCTGCTCACGGTCGGGTGCAACGGTCGTCACCGAGCCCAGCCCACTGGCCGCGCGGGCGAGTACGCCGATGCCGGTCGACAGATATCCGTCGTCGTTCGTGCAGAGGATGTTCAGCGGGAAGCTCCCGGTGGCGGCGTGAGGAGGTCCCGAAGCTCCTCCAGCTCCTCCTTGATCCCGGAGAGGAACTCCGGCGCCACCACACCTTTACGCTCGGACTTCAGGTCTCCCTCCCGGCGGAGTTCGATCAGCTTCTGGTTCGCGCCTTCGATCGTGTACTTCTCCTCGTACAGCAGCTGCTTCACGAGGAGGACGACCTCGACGTCGCGGGCCCGGTACACCCGATTCCCCGCACGGTTCTTGGTGGGATTCAAGACGTCGAACTGGGTCTCCCAATAACGCAGGACGTGCGGCTTGAGTCCGGAGAGATCACAGACCTCCCCGATCGAGTAGTAGACCTTCTTCGCTACCGGTTGACTGTCCATCCCACCTCCACTCAAGACCATGCCTCGGGTTTGGGGCCCCTGAGCATGAGCGCCTGGACCGCATCGGCCGGACTGCGTCCCTCGTGTACGATCGCGTACACCTGCTCCGCGATCGGCATCTCGACCCCGTGCCTTCGCGACAACTCGTGCACACTCTCGGCCGTCTTCACACCCTCGGCGACCGCAGTCATGTCCGCCAGGATGTCCTCGAGACGCTCGCCCCGACCGAGGCGGGTTCCCACGGTTCGATTGCGGCTCAAGGAGCCCGTGCACGTCAGCACGAGATCGCCCATACCCGCCAACCCGTAGAAGGTGGCCTCACGCGCCCCCATCGCCACGCCGAGACGCGTCATTTCGGCCAGCCCACGCGTCATCAGGGCCGCGGCGGTGTTGTGAGCGTAGCCGAGGCCGGCCGTCACACCCGCCGCCAGCGCCATGACGTTCTTGAGCGCCCCACCCAGTTCTACGCCGATCACGTCAGTGTTCGTGTACACGCGGAACCACGGTGTCTGGAAGTCCGACTGCAGACGCTCGGCCAGCGCATCGGAACGGGCCGCCACGACCACCGCGGTCGGGGAGCGCTCCGCGACCTCTCTGGCGAACGAGGGCCCCGAGATCACGGCGAAGCGATCGGCGACATCACCGCCCACCACTTCGGCCACCACTTCATCCATGCGCTGTAACGTGTTGATCTCGACTCCCTTGGACGCGCTCACGATGGGGGCCGAAGCCGGCAGGTGAGGAGCGGCCGCTGCGAGAACCCCCCGGGTGAACTGAGACGGGGATGCCGAGACGACGACCTCGGATCCGTCCAGCGTCTCGGCCAGAGAGCCCGACGCTACGAGGGCAGCCGGAAGCTCGATCCCGGCCAGGTAGGGGTTCACCCGCGTCTCGGTAACGACCCGAGCCACCTCGGGGTCGTGGGCCCACATCCGCACGTCGTGTCCCGCTTCGACCAGGACCTTGGCCAGGGCGGTGCCCCAGGCCCCTGCACCGAGGACCGCCGCCCTCAAGTGTGGTCCTCCGACCCCGCGTCGGCGCCGGAGCCCCTGGGCTCCGGGTTGCGTCCGCGCTTCCCGAAACGGTTCTCCGTCCCCTCGCGCAAACGTCGGATGTTGGCTCTGTGCTTCCAGACGATGAACACGGCCAACGGCGTCGCAACGTAGACGAGTGTCATGCCACCCTCGTGCGGGGTGAAGGCGATGAGCATCGGGAGAGCGGCCGCGGCGGCGATCGAGCCGACCGACACGTAGCCGGTGCCGAAGGTCAGGGCCAGCCAGAGCACGAAGGCGATCCCGGACGCGATCGGCGCGAGGGCGAGAAAGACGCCGAGACCCGTGGCCATCCCCTTGCCTCCCTTGAAGCCGACCCAGAGCGAGAACATGTGGCCACTGATGGCCGCGATCCCGAACCCGAGTGACCAGGGGAAGCCCACGCCCGCCCAACCCGCGAAGTAGGCCGTGGGGATGAATCCCTTGGCGATATCGATCAGCACGACCGGCAGCGCCGAACGCCATCCGAGGACCCGGAAGGCGTTGGTGGCGCCGAGGTTGCCCGACCCGTGCTCACGCAGATCCACACCGTGGAAGGCCCGTCCGACCCAATAACTGGTCGGCGTAGCGCCCAACAGGTAGGCGAGCCCGAGGTAGGCGTAGATCAAAAGCTAGTCGTCGTCCTTACCGCTGCGGATTCGGAGGCGGATCGGCGTCCCCATGAACGACCACGCATCGCGGAACCCATTGTGGAGGTAGCGAATGTAGTGATCGGGCAGGCCCTTCGGGAAGTTGGCGAAAATCGTGAACGTCGGGGGCCGTACCGATACCTGCGTGGCGTACTTGAGTTTGACGCGACGGCCCCGGTAGTGCGGAGGTTGTGTGCGCCTCACGAGCTTCTCCAGCACCTCGTTGACCTCGTGCGTTTCGACACGCCGCCCCCGCTCCTCCGCCACTTCGAGGATCAGGTCGAGGCACTTCCTCACGCGTTGGCCCGTGAGCGCCGACGTGAAGATCATCGGGACCCATTGGAGGAAGGGGATGCGCTCGCGGACCTTCTTCTGCCAGTCCGGGGCCGTCATCGTCTCTTTCTCGACCAGGTCCCACTTGTTGGCCAGGAGCACCAGTCCACGTCCGGCGTCCCACGCGGTCTGCGCGATCCGTACGTCCTGCGCGTGGAGCGCCTCCTCACTGGCGTCGACGAGCAACACGCAGACGTCGGCCGTGTGGACCACCCGATCGGTCCGCAGAGCGCTGTAGTACTCCAGGCTGTCCTTGACCTTCGACTGTCGTCTCAGCCCCGCGGTATCGACGAAGACCAGCGTCTTCCCGTGGTAGCGAAACGTGGTGTCGATGGGGTCCCGGGTCGTTCCCGCCACGTCGGAGACGACGGAGCGCTCCTCGCCGGTCAGTCGGTTGATGAAGCTCGACTTCCCGACATTCGGCTTGCCGACGATGGCCACCCGGATCACGTCCTCGTCGGAGTGACTGTCGGATCCTTCGGGGAAGTGATCGAGCACCCGATCGAGCAGGTCCCCGGAGCCCTTTCCGGACAGTGCGCTCACCGGGATCGGCTCCCCCATACCCAGCGACCAGAAGTCCAGGTGGCTCTGGTCGTGCGGTAGGTTGTCGACCTTGTTGGCCACGACGACGACCGGCTTGGCCGTCTTCCGCAGGACCTCGGCCAGTCGCTCGTCGAGCGGCTGAACCCCGGCCTTGCCGTCGACCAGGAAGAGGATGACGTCGGCCTCCTGGACCGCGTGCATCGCCTGATCCCGGATCGCGACGTCCATCCCCTCTTCGCTTCCTTCGATCACACCCCCGGTGTCGACGATGTAGAAGTCCCGTCCTGCCCAGTCGGCGCGGGCGAAGTTGCGGTCCCGTGTGACACCGGGCTGATCGTCGACGATCGCCACTCGACGACCGATGATCCGGTTGAAGAAGGTCGACTTACCGACGTTGGGGCGGCCGACGACGGCGACCACCGGAATGCGGTCCATCATGGCGCGGATAGGGCTTCGGTGACCTCGTACCCCGTCCGGATCTCGGCAGGCGCCAGACGGTCCTGGAGATCGTGTAGGGGCGTGTTGTCGATGAAGATGTCATCGGCGTTGAGCGCCTCGGCCGGGAGGACGATCAGATCACCCTCCCTCCCTTCTCCCAACGCCGACAGGATGTCCTGGCCCCCGAGGAGCCCGGCGATCGTGACGGAGGGTCCGAAGTATTCGTTCTGGACCGAGACGACGTCGACCTCGGCCTTCGACGCGGCAGCGAGGCGGGCCGCTCTCTCCTCGAGGAACGGTGCCATGGAGCGGCCAGTGACGAGCCGGATTCGGCGCCCTTCCCGGACCGGGGTGTCGTCCACCGCCTCGTCGAAGGCGTCGACGAAACGACGGACCGCGCCGACGCCGTTCTCGTAGAGTGCACCGTCGTCGTAGTAGGCGGGGCCCGGCAGCGCCCGACCCGCGGCCAGATACATCTCGTCGGCGGCGTAGCACCAACCGAAGCCCCGCTCCGCGGCCGCCCGCGCACGGGCCCCATCGACCTGCTCGATGACGGCCTCGGCCTCGCCGGCCCGCAGCAGGCGAACCGGACGCTCGAGGTTGTAGCGGGTGAGGCCGACCGGCACGACGGACAGGGATCGGATGCCCGGGCCCAGGGCCCACAAGTCCTCGATCGTGCGGTCGAGATGGACCCCGTCGTTCCACTCGGGGCACAGCACGACCTGGGTGTGCACCTCGAGCCCGGCGCCGAGAAGATCACGAAGCTGATCCATGATCAAGCCTGCTCGACTGTTGACCAGAAGTCGCTCGCGCACCTCGGGTTCGGTCGCGTGCACGCTCACGTACAGGGGCGAGATCCTCTGATCGATCAGGCGCTGGAGCCCCTTCGGCCCGACGTTCGTCAGCGTGACGTAGCTCCCGTACGTGAAGGAGAGGCGGAAGTCGTCGTCGCGGAGCCAGAGTGTCTGACGAGCGCCCTCCGGATTGCCATCGATGAAGCAGAATACGCACTTGTTGGCGCACTCCCGGATCGTGTCGGGAGCCGGGATGATCCCGATCGGATCACCGGGGTCCCGCTCGATCTCGTAGATCGTCGTCTCGCCCGTCGGCGACACCGTCTCCAACTCCATCTCGGTATCCGAGAGGAGGAAGGTCAGATCGATCCCGTCGCGCACACGCTCGCCGTTGATGCGGACGATGCGTGAGCCGATCTCCAGGCTCAGCTCGTCGGCAATGCTGCCGGCTTCGATTTCGGCGATTCTGACCACGGCACTTGAAAAAATGGCCCGCTGGGCGGGCGTCGTACGGGAGCAGGAAAAGTTAACCGGGCTCGGTACCCCCTACAATTTCGGGGCCCGCGCCCCGTTGCCCGGCTTGACCGGGTGGGCGCTCCTTCCACAGCTTCGGATGCGGACCAGGATGACGCACGGAGCCGGGAGATCGGATGATGGATGCACCGCCCTCCGCGGTCGTGCAGGGTGAGGGGACAGGGTGAGGACGAGAGTCGGTCGGGTGGTCGCGTGCACCCTCGTGGCACTGGGGTGCCTCGGGTGCGAGGAGGTCGAACAGGTCCAGGACCGCTTTCGCGACCTGACACCTCACGAGGCGTACCAGGAGTCACTGTCGGCGGCCGGCCTCAGTGAGACCGCGCTCGGTCGGGACTGGTTGAGCGCGGGTCGGGAATCCGTCGAATCCGCGGCGTCGATCGAACTCCCCTTCGAGGAAGAGGGCTTCATCACCGCGGAGGATCCCGGTGCACAGGCGTTTCGGATCCGGGTCGGGCGGGGTCAAAAGCTCTCCGCGACGATCACGTTGGAGAGCCAGGACGACGCCAGGGTCTTCGTCGACCTCTTTCGCGTCCCGGCATCCGAGGGAGACCCCTTCCGTCCGGTGCTCTCCCTCGACTCCCTGCCCGGCTCCTTCGTGCACGAGCCGTGGCGCGGCGGAGAGTACGTCCTCCGACTTCAGCCCGAGCTCCTTCGCGGTGGTCGCTACCGTGTGTCCCTGCGACTCGACGCACAGTTGGCGTTTCCCGTGGAAGGTCACGGCGTGCTCGCCATCCAGAGCCCGTTCGGTGTGGCCCGCGACGGCGGGCGACGCTCGCATCACGGCGTCGACATCTTCGCTCGGCGCGGCACCCCGGTCCTGGCGACGTCCGCCGGTACGATCAATCGAGTGGATGTGACGAACCTCGGCGGCAAGGTGGTCTGGCTCCGCGATCCGGTACGAAACGCGAACATCTACTTCGCCCACCTCGACAGCCAATACGTCGCCAACGGCGATCGAGTCGAAGTCGGCGACACCGTCGGATTCGTCGGCAACACCGGCAACGCCAGGACCACCCCGCCCCACCTCCACTTCGGCATGTACAGGAGAGGCGAAGGCCCCGTCGATCCGGACCCCTTCCTCCGTCCCCCGGGCGGCACGCTGATGCCGATGCTCGAGGATCTCGATCGTCTCGGGTCGTGGGTACGAGCGACCGACGACGGCATCCGGCTCCGCGAGGCCCCCGGGCCCCGCGGAGAGGTGCTTCGGGACCTGGACCGGCACACGGCCGTCCGCGTCCTCGGAGCCTCGGGTCAGTTCTTCCGGGTCCGACTCCCCGACGGGGCGTTCGGGTACGTCGCAGCACGCCTGACCGCGCCCGTCACCGAGCCCGTCGGCACCCGCAGGGTGGCTTCGGCAACTCCGGTCCATGCCGCTCCGGCCCTCGCGGCGCCCGCGGTCGACCGTGTCGAGTCGGGCCGCGACCTTCCCGTGCTCGGCCGCTTCGACGGCTTCCTCCTCGTCCGGTTGGACGACGGGCGCACGGGCTGGCTCTCCGAGGCCACCGCCCAGCAGCAGTAGATGCAGTAGGCGTCGGCGAACCGCGCCGGGATCGGTGCCGGGCGGTTCCCCCGCCCGGCACCTGCCCGTTCACCTCGGCGCGAGGCCCTCGTCGTCGAGGACCACCTTCGGCCCCCAACCGAAGCTGCCCAGCTCCGCCGTTGGCGCATCGGCCAGCGCCGCCAGGACCCGGTTCAACCAACGGCCATCCGAGGGCCGCGGAGCTTCGTCGAAGCCGAAGCCGACGATCGGGATGAGTTCGCCCCGGTCCGCGCGCGGGCGTTCACGTCTCGCGCGCCGCAGGGACACGAGCGCCGCGCGAAGCGCATCGACCGACGCAGTTCCCGGCCGAAAGAGGATCGCGTCCTGCCCGGGCTGGCGAACGACGAGGACGTCTGCGTCGATCTCGGGATACGCGTCCGGGGTACCGACCACCGTTCGCGGCCCCTGCTGTCCGACCGCGTCGGCCGGGGTGAGGAGGAGGAGACCCGAAGCTGCGAGGGCCACCGCGAGGTGATGGACCCGCGAGCGAAGAATTCGATGGCTCAGGCTCATAGTTCGACACCTCCACCCGTCGAGCAGGAGATCACTTCGATGTTCGTGACCTCGAG
>JAUIKL010000140.1 GCA_030430625.1 Gemmatimonadota bacterium | reverse complement strand
CTCCAGGTGCTTGCGGAGCGTGTACTCACCGACGATGACCGGCTCGATCTCCAACTTGGAGATGAACTTGAGATCGTCGATGGCCGAGAAGTCGGTCGGATTGGTCATGGCGACCGTGAGCATCCGTCCCACCCGGCGCAGCGGCAGGACGAGGTGCTTCCGGGCCACCGTCGACGGAACGAGCTTCAGGATCTTCGGATCGACCGTCACCTTGGAGAGGTCGACCGCGGGCACGCGATACTGCTTCGCGAGCATCCGCGTGAGCTCTTCCTCGGCCACGAAGCCGAGATGCACGAGCGAATATCCGATGCGGGTGCCGCTCGTCTTCGCCTCCGCCAGGCCCTCCTGCAGCTGCTGCTCGGTAATGAGCCCTTCTTTGACGAAGAGGTCTCCGAGGCGGATCTCCTGAGCGACCTTGGCTGCCATCGAGTCGTTTCCTCCTGGGTTCCTGAGACGCGGAAGCCCGGTCCCGCGTACAGAATAGGCGTGCCCCGGGTCTAACTACAAGCCTCGTCTTTGGCCACGAATCACCGCATTCCACCCACATGAACCAGTGGACGGAGGCGCTCGACCGTGGCCGCCCCGATGCCCCGGACGCGGACCAGGTCATCGACGCTCGAGAATGGGCGTTCGACCCGTTCCTTCACGATCCGTGCCGCAATCGCCGGACCGATACGCGGTAGGGTCTCCAACTCGTTCGCATCGGCTCGGTTCAGGTCCATCCGCCCAGGCCCTTCGGGGCTACGGCGGGCGTGTGCTCCGCCGGGGTCGTGTTCCGGCCCGAAGGCGAGCCAGGGCCGGATCCGCTCGACGGTGGCCGGCCCGATTCCCGACACACGCCCAAGCTCCTCCGCACGGGAGAAGGGCGGTCCCTCGGCGCGGGAGGACACGATCGCGGCTGCCGTGGAGGGGCCGATTCCGGGCAAACGATCCAACTCAACGGCATCGGCGGTATTCGGATCGATCCGCTCACCGTCCTCCAGAGGTCGTCCAGCCCGCTCCTGCCGATCCACTCGCTCCACCGTGGCCACGAGATGGGCAGCCTCGGGGCCTTCGCCCGAATCCGGGCGCGACATCCGCGACGCTGCCCACCCCCAGCGCGCGATCGACACGACCAGGAGCAGGTATGCGGCACGGCGGAGCGGTGTCGGATCGGCGTGGGACATGGCCGACGATGGCGCCATCGGTGTGCCGACTCCATGTCCTGTCGGGACTGGGCTAACGCCCTCCGAGCGGGAGCGCCCCGGCGGCGAAGTCCAGCTGACCGAAGAGTCCGAGCTGGAACTGCGTCGACCCCGTCTGTTGTCCGACGAACGACTGACGGTCGTCGTAGCTCAACTGCAGTCCGAACTCGAAGCCCCCCGCACTCGTGTCGAGGCTGAGGCTCGCCGTTCGTGTCACGACGTCGACGAAGGCGACACACTCCGCTCCACCGACCGGGATCCGGCAATTCTCCTCCGAGCGGAATGCACCGATAAAGGAGAGCCGGATCGGACGGTCCAGTCGCCTCGCGAGCGCACCCGGCGGGAGGAGTTGTGTGGTCACCGCGATGCGGTGCGTCTCCAACTCCCGTTCGGTGTCACCGGTGGGATCCACGCCACGCCCCTGGCGGAAGGCGCCTCGGTACGTAGTCACCAGGGTCCGGAACCACTGGATCGACACGTCGAGAGGAATCTGCGTGTCCGAGTCGAAGCGGCGCTGGAGTGCACGCCCACCGAAGGTGGTCTCCCGTTCCGTGCGCACGATCCCCGACGTGAGGTTGATCGTCTGCATGCCGGTGAAGGAGGGCATGTGGATCGTCGGAAGGGTGGCCCGAACATCGGGCCACGTCCTCAACTCGGTCCGGCGGTCGCTGCGCGTGTCCAGCGTTTCGGCATCACTCCGGGCGAAGCCCGCCTGTACTCCCGAGCCTCCGGGCAAGGTCAGCCCGGAGGCGAGGCGCCACGAGGTTCGGTCGGTGAGGGTCGAAGCCGTGTCGGCCCCCATGAAGCGGAAGTCGTCGAAATCTCCGAATCCGAGCTGGTAGTCGTAGGCCGGATCGACGGCCTCCCGGTTGAAACGGGAGGTGATCCCGTCCCTGTAGGTGACCGTGATCGGACGCACCGCCGATACGATGCGTCGGAGCTGCGCCACGTCCGGATCCTCCGTCTCGGTCGGCACCCCCAACCACGATGCGGCCACCGCGGACGGGCTGACCCCCAGGACCGCTCCCCAGTCCCGCTGGCCCTGGGCGTTGCGAGCCAGAACACGTGCCTCGTCCGTGTCACCGGCGGTCACGAAGTTGGTGTTCCGATCACTCTGGTAGACCGTGGTCCAATCGAGATCGGTGCGAAGCCACGACACGAGCGACGGGCGAAAGCCGAGTTCGGAGCGGAGGGTGCGGTTCGTCTCCCAGCCGAAGTCGACCCCCGCCAGCCGGCTGCGCTCAGCACGGATCAGCGCCTGAACGTCCGCGTCGGTCACGGCGTCCTCGGGCCTCAGGAGGTCGCGAACGGAGAGGAAGGTCAGGTCGGCCGTGAGGGGGGAGAGTGGCCGGAGACGAACGTCGGCTGCGAGTTGGAGCAGTTCGCGAGGCGCCCGAGTGGCCACGGCGGAAGCGTCGTCCGGTCGACGCACGATCTGCTCGAAGCGAACGATGCGGCTCGCCTGTCGGAAGTACGACGTGCCGAAAGAGACGCGCTCGGGTGTCAGCCGAAGCCGTGCGTCCGCGACCTTCTCTTCGAGGAAGCCCGGAAGGAGGGCACGGACCACGCCCTTGGCGAAGTTCGGAACGATCCCCACCTCGGCCGGATCGGGTTCACGGAACCACCCCATGCCCGCGTCGAACGTCTCGGAGTCGTTCTCGGTCGTGACCGTCGAGCCCTCCGCCGTCGTGTAGGCCGCTCGCGCGTCCAACCCGTCGACCAGGAACGAGACGACCGGGTTGGCCGAGCGGGTGCGCTTGCGGAGCGCGATCCCGACGCGCTTCCGATCGGCCTCCGTGTCCCGAAGGTTCTCGATCCGGTCGGCGCGCACGTCCGAGTCGGAGAGCAGGACGGGCGCCTGGCTGGTTCGGGACAACTCGAAGGTGACGGGGACCTCGAGCCCCCACTCCACCGGGAACCAACGGTCGACGGCCAGCGTCGAGTGGACGTTCATCGTGCGGTCGTCCTGGTACGTCGCCCGATCCCGCAGTTGCCGGAAGAAGGCTCCCCGGTTCGTGACGTCGAACCGGGTCTGGAGCACCCCCGCTCCATCGAAGGTCGCACTGAACGACCCCGCCACACCCGCGTCCCGAACGGCTCGTCCCAGCCGCAATTCGTTGACCCACACCTCCCCCGTCTGAGGCAATCCCGACTCGTTCCAGACACCGAGCGAGAGTTCACGGACCGCGGCCAGGTTCGGCGCGCGGCCCCGGTCGGCCAGGACGACGGCGTACGTCGAGTCGGCGGACCAGACCTGGACCGGGGGGTCACCCGGTGCCGGCGGGGCCAGGGAGAGGAGTTCCTCGGCTCTCCGCCTCAGGTCCAGCCAGACGTCGAAGTCGATCACGACCTCGGGCTGCCAGTCGGCCGTGGTGACAGCGCCGGCTACGGGGGGAGCCAGCCGAGAACGGTACAGGTAGAAGTTCTCGGGGTCGCTCCCGACCTTGAAGAAGAAGTGTTGGTCCCGGGTCGGTCCGAAGTCCCCGGCGCGGGGCAGCACCCACATCCGAGCTTCCCGATACGAGAGGAAGTCACGGGGGCGCTGGGGAAAGCGGAAGTAGACCTCGGCGCGACTCCCGTCGGGCACATCCTCGTAGAGAAGCCCGAGTGCGCGCTCGTCGAACTCGATGCCCTGCCCCGAGAAGGCCTGCGTGGGGTCCGACAACTCCTCGAGCACCGCGGGGGGTGAAGCGTAGTCGGCTCCCTCGGTCAGCGAGGAGATCGTGGCGACCTCGACGCGTCCGAGCCCGGACAACGTGTCGCCGACGATCCCGTCCAGCACACCTTCGGCCGCCCGTTTGATCCACCGTGACCCGACGAGACGCATCCGAGCGATCTGGACATCCCCTCCACCCCCGGCCACGGTCAGTCGGAGGTGCCGGACCGCTCGGAGGTCGGCCTCGGTGATCGCCCCACCGACCGGAATCGCGCCGGCCCCGCGGATCGGAACACGGTACAGCTGAAACGCCGTCCCCGTCTCGGCGCTCGAGCGTTCGAGGAAGGGAGACGAGCCGTCGAGCGTCACCACGTAGCGCAGGTGCCGCTCGGTCACGTCGAGGTTTCCGTCGGCGTCGAGGTCTTCGCTGTCGGGTCGTCCGTTCCCGCGTGTACAGACGGCGCGCGGGTCACCCACCGGATAGATCTCGCCGCGCTCCGCAATACAACTCTCGGCCCAGACACCCAACTGGTCCCGGCTGTCGTTCCAGATCTCACCGAGTCGTGGGTCGGCCTCCTGGTCCAACACCCCGAGTCCCCAGGGTCGCCCGTCCGGCCGGGTGCCGTTCACCGCGCGGGCGTCGTTCAGGAAGAGGGCGTCCTCACTCACCGTCCCGAGGTCGAGCACCAGGGAGAGCGCCGTCGACTCCGTGGCGTAGAACTCCAGATACTCGGTCTTCGTGAGGTCCATCCCGTTGGTCGCGAGCGTCGTTGTCGTCGACCGCCACGAAGGCGTCGAAGCGCCGTTCGCCTGCATCGTGATGCGGAGCCCTGCCTCGCGAACCTCCGACCCGGCCACGCGGATCTGGTTGTCGATGTCGGCGCGCGGGAAGAGGCCCTCGTGCACGCCGACCGAATCCCCCGTGGCGGACTGCACCACCCAGGAGTGTTGCCACACGAGCGAAGCAGCCGACGCGGCGTCGACGACCGGGGGCAGGACGAGGTCGGCCCCATCACGCATCGTAGGCGCACTCCCCAGGAGCCAATTCGGTGACTGCAGTGCGATGGGCACTTCCGCGGCGCCGTCGAAGTCGTCCACGAAGGCGCTACCGAGGGTGTTCGGGTTGGGCACCGAGACGGCCACCTCACCGTTGGCCGAGAAGGAGGACGAGCCCGCGAAGTGCAGCCCCGGGACCGCGTCGAGGATCCGGTCCATCCAGCGCATCCCCGTGTCGAAACGCCCGCTCAAACCTCCGAGCAGGGCGGCGCCCGGCTCCGTCCCCAGGATCGGACGGTTGGCCACCGACTGCTCCGTCTGATAGAGACCGAGCAGATCGATACCTCCCTTCCCACCGAAGTCGGTGTGGGTCCGGAAGCCGAACACCTGGGTCGGCGTCACCTGGAAGAGGGAGCGCTGCTCCCAGGAGGCTCGCACCTCGGCGTCTGGCGCCGACGCGAAGAGGATCTCCGGCTCGAGGAGTTGGACCTGCCCGACGTCGTAGTCGATCTCGTAGTCCGTGCCCCTCACCAGCTGTCGGTCTCCCAGTTGGATCCGCTCACTTCCTTCGCGGATCCCGAACGCGCCGAGGGAGAAGGAGGAGATGAGGCCTTCCGACCGCAGCCTGTAGGAGAGGGTGAGTCGGAAGCGACCGGCGTTATCCCGCTCGAAGGGGTCCTCCTCATCGTAGATCTGCTCGTTGGCGTCGTCGCCCAGGATTCGACTCGTCGCGAAGGCGCTGAGACCCAGCGACGGGACCTCGGGCGGCTCCGCGAAGGGCCGGAGCGTCGGAAAGACGAGAAAAGTCCCCTGCACGGGGGGTTGATCCTGGAAGAAGTCGCTTCCCGGCGAGTAGATGAACGACGGGTCCACCCGATCGACCGGTGCCTCCTCGTCCACTCCGAAGAGGCGCAGGAAGGTGATGTCCGTTCCGGACGGTCGTCGCTTGAAGGTCCGGCCAGCCGACAGTTCACCGAGGGAGACGGAGAGTTCGACGGAGCCCGGCTCGACGTCACGCGACCCGGACACGCGGTAGATCTGGTGCATCTCCAGTTCCCACGTGGGTCGTCCGGGTTGGTGATTCGCTCCCGATGCCTTGAGGAGACGCAGCTCGGGGCGCCCGCCCTGGTTGTAGACCAACTCGGGGTTGTAGTCCCCGATGGTGTCGCCTACGGCCGTGATGTAGGTGACGGCCAACATCTCCTCCCGGGCGAGCGGCTGCCGGAGTGCGAGCCAGAGCCCGCTCGGGTGGACGAAGTAGTCGATCCCCTCCTGGAGGTACCGGAACCAGCCGGACTCGCGGATCTCGGTCGTCCCGTCGTCCGCCACCGCGTCGGCCTGGATGAACCCTTCGACCTGCTGACGGAACTGGGGGTCGTCCTCGAAGCGGTACAGCTGGAGAGGCTGATCTCCCGGTGCCACCAGGGCCGGGGCCGACGACGGGTCGAGTTGAAGCGCGTCGATGTGGGGGTAGCGGTCGATCGTCGTCGGGTCGACGAGAAAGAAGAACTGACCGCGCACGTAGTCGGCGTCGTCGAGCACCAGGGTGTCCTCCTGGACGAACGCCCGCTGATCTCCCAGTCCGGTGAGCCGGAAGGTTCGGTCGTTCAGGTCGCCGCGCTGCTGCGCCCATACCGTCTGGAAGTCCACCGCACCGACCTGGCCCTCGGCCTGGAAGCCGAAGTTCCCGGCCGGAATCCCCTCGGTCAGAAAGCGTGACTGCGGTAGGCGGAAGGTGACGTCGCCGACCTCGAGGCGGCGGAGGACGTCGTCCTCCCCTCCCTCGTAGAAGAAGTTGATCCGGTTCGCGTCCTCGCGCGCCTGATCGAAATCCACATCGACGAAGACGCGGTCGAGAATTGTCCCGTTCACCTGCACGCCGAACTGCAACTCGGGACTGAGTTGGGGAACCAGACTGGGGTTGCACCCGACGCCGAAGCGCGCATCACAGGGTTCGAACCGCGTCCAGTCTCCGCCCAACTCCATCCGACTTCGGACGTTCAGCGCGAGGTCGGCATAGTCCGTCACGAACCGATCGGACGCGGATGTCGGCCCCGCTCGCGAAGCCGACCGCTCCCTGGGCAGCACCAGCTCCATCCCAGTGCGCCCGAACGTGGCCACCCGGTCCCGCAGAACGACGGCCTCGATCGGCTCAGTCACGAGGGGACCGAAACGCCGCCGCGTGAACGGGGGGGAGAGGGGTCGAATGACCCCGGCACGACTCGAGCGGATGCGCCGGAGTCCGAGTGTCACGTACGGTTCTCCCGGCGCGGGAACCAGGCCTGCCTCGACCGTCGGCGGGGGGCGCGACAGGTCGTGTCGCAAGATGGTATCGGTGACGACCGGAAGCAGGCGCGGCCCTTCCGCGAAGCCGCCCCCAGCGCGATCGTCGACCAGCCCGGTGAATCCGGGGACCATCAGCGCCCCGACCAGGGTAACGAGTCGCGGAATCACGCCGAACAGAGCACCCTACC
>JAUIKL010000139.1 GCA_030430625.1 Gemmatimonadota bacterium | reverse complement strand
ACCCGGCGGGAGGAGTTCGAGTTTCTCCTCCGTCAGCGTGAGGTCTACGCGCCGATGATTCGCGCCAAGCTCGAGCAGCGCGGCATGCCGGACGAGCTCCTCTACATTCCGATGATCGAGTCGGACTTCTCCCCCTTCGCCGTATCACACGTATCGGCAGTGGGGATGTGGCAGTTCATGTCACCGACCGCGATGCAGTACGGACTCCGTGTCGACGAGTACGTCGACGAGCGGAGGGATCCGGTCGCGGCGACCGACGCTGCACTCGACTACCTGGCCTGGCTGCACGACCGCTTCGGTGGCTCGTGGTACCTCGCTGCGGCTGCGTTCAACGCGGGGCCAGGCCGGATGGAGCGGATCCTGAACCGTCACGCGGACGGTCGCTTCAGTGCGGAGGACGCCTACTGGGACGTCCTCGAGTACCTGCCGCGGGAGACGCGTGAATACGTGCCGAAGATGATCGCCATGACCGTGCTCGCGAACGACGCGGATCAGGCCGGCTTCGATGCCGGGGGGATTCAGCCGTACGTCTACGACAACGTCTTCGTGCCGGGTGAGACCGGGCTGGACGCGGTCGCGGAGACCGTCGGGGTGACCCCGCGTGTCATCCGGGAGCTGAACCCGCACCTGGTCCGGGGGCTGACGCCTCCGAACGAGTTGTACGGTGTGCGCGTCCCGGTCGGCTTCGGTTCTCATGTCGTTCACGGTCTCTCCGACCGTGTCCCGCTGAGGATCGCGGACGACGACTGATCCATCCGTCGCGGGTCGATGTAAGAAAGGGGGAGGGCCATGGGCCCGCCCCCTTTCTTCGTTCGCCCCTGGTCGGACGCCGCTCGGGGCGTCAGTCCACGAACGCCGCCACGTGTTCGTCCGACTGCGCGCTCGTCGCGAGGCTGACTGCGACGAGGACCGGTACGTGCACGATCAGCGCGATGATGCCTTCGTGCATGTCGAAGGGTTTCCACTGGGGGTTCTGCCAGAAGACGAAAGCCGTGGCCGCGCCGACGATGAGGCCGGCCATCACCCCCTGGGTGGTCGCCCTGCGCCAGTAGAGCGCGGCTACGACGGGCGGCGCGAACTGTGAGATGATGCCGTACGCCGAGGCCAGTAGCTGGACGAGGGACGAGTCCGGGTCGAGGGCGTAGTAGTACGCAATGGCCCCCGTCAGGAGGACGAGGCCCTGCATCAATCGCTTCTGCGCCGCCTCCGACAGCTCGACGAACTGCTGGACACCGTCTTCCACGGCCACCGAGGCGGAGGCGTGCAGAAGGGCATCGCCCGTCGACATCGACGCGGACAACGCGCCCGCGCAGAAGAGCCCCACGACGATGGCCGGGAGATCCGTCTCGAGGATCATGAAGGGCAGAATGAAGTCGGAGGAGGGCGGGGTGCCGGCGAAGAGCACGCCCGAAAAGCCGATCAGAAGGACGGGGATGAGGAAGAGCTGGAAGGTCGGGAAGAGGATGACGGTGCGGCGCAGCGTGTCGTCGTCCTTGGCCGTGAACGCCTTCATGAAGAGGTGGGGCCACATCATCAGCCCGACGGCGCTCACCAGGATGAAGGTCGTGAACGCCCCCCAACTCCACGGGTCACCCGCCGCGTCGAGGCCCGGAGGGACCAGGAGATCGGGCCGAGCCGCCGCGATCTGCGAGAACATCTCCCCGATCCCTCCGTACAGCCGGTAGGGGAGGTAGAGGCCGAGCGTCCAGGCGATCACGACCATGAAGATCCCCTGGAAGGTGTTCGTCCACCCGACGGCCATCGCACCGGCCGAGAGCACGTAGGTGATGACGATCCCGTAGGCCACGAGTGCACCGAGCCAGAGCGGGACGTGCCCGTCGGTCACCGCTTCGATGACGATGCCGGCACCGCGCATCTGAATCGTGACGTACGGGACGAAGGCGATCAGGCTCAGCAGGGCGATCAGCCCGGAGAGCGTCTTCGACGGGAATCGGCCCGTGATGAGCTGGGCCTGGGTCACGTACCCGTGCCGCCGCCCCAGCGCCGCGATGCGCGGCCCGATCCAGTAGAAGGGGGCCATCCCGAGCGCCCCGTACGCCAGGATGTAGAACGCCGCCGCTCCACGGGAGTACGCCCACCCCGGGCCACCCAGGAAGGCGAAGGCGCTGAAGACCGAGGCTCCGGTCACGAAGTACATGACGAGGAGACCGAAGCTGCGGTCCGCCGCCACGTACCCGGCCACCGAGTCCGTCTGCTTCCGGCCGGCCATGAGACCGATCGTCAGTGTGAGGCCGAGATAGAGGGCGATGATGATCGTGACGACGACCCACTGTTCCATCAGCCGGCCCTCCCCGAGGCGGCGTCCCGATAGCGACGTTCCACGCGATCGAGGAGGTAGAGGACGATCACCGTCCCCGCGACCCACGCCGCGATCCACGCCAGCGCGAAGGGGAGGCCGAGGATCATCGGCTCGACCCGGGCGAACGGGATCAACCCCGGCCATGTCACCGCGACCAGGGCGGCCAAAAGGTAGATCCCCGTGAGTGCCCTCGCTGTGCGGAGGCTCATCGAGATCCACCTCCCGACCCGCCGATGCGTCGTTTCACATCGAGCGGCACGCGGGTTCCGTATTCGGTGATCCCCGACAGCCGCGAGAAGTAGTCGTAGGTGAGCGCCGACACGGCCTCGATGACGGCGCCTCCGTTGCCACCGTAGTTCGACATGACGGACACGACGTACGGACGATCGGGCACGTCGACGATCGCCCACACGGTGGCAACCCCGGTGATACCGCCGGGCTTGAAGGCGATCGGGATATCGGAGGGGACCGGTGCGCGCATGGGCCCGCCCTTGGGAAGCTCGAGGATCTCACGGACCCGAGCACATCCAGCGGCGCTCATCGGGATGTCACAGCGGGCGATCGCCTCCATGATCCGGGCCGCGTCGGCCGGGGTCGACAGGTTCTCGTTGCCCCGCGCCGACTCCTCCGAGCGGATCATCTTCCGCTGCAGGCGGGTGTCAGGGGCACCGAGGGAGGTGGACAGCGCGTTGATCGCGTCCATACCCAGTGCGTCGATCAACACGTTCGTGGCCGTGTTGTCCGAGACCATGATCATGTAGATGGCGTAATCCTCGAGGGAGAGCGCCGACCCCCCGTCGGTCAGGACACGGAGGACCCCGCTCCCGCCGGTCCGCACCTCGTCGGTCATCTCGACGCGCCGGCGCAGGATGTCGGGCTCCGACTCTGCGCGGCGGAAGAGCTCGATCAGGATCGGCACCTTGATGGCGCTCGCCTGGGGGAAGACGAGGTCGTCCTGGACGGCGAACCGGTCCCCCGTCGTCAGATCGAGGACGTGAACGCCCGCCACGCCCTCGTAGGCGTCGACGATCCGTTCCAGCTCGGCCTGGACCTTGTCGCGTAGGATGGCGCGGTGCTCGTCCTGCGCGGCGACTTCGGAGGGGGCCTGGAGCGAACAGAGCGCTCCGAGTGTGAGGAGCCGAAAGAAGGGAAACGACGAGCGACGCATGGGATGCCTCCGGATGAACGACCGGGAGGCATCCTACGTGGATCGAGCGGTGTCAGCGACCCTTGAAGTCGGGCTTCCGCTTCTCCATGAACGCCGTCACACCCTCCCGACCGTCCTCCGACGCGAAGGCGTCGAGGAAACGCTCCTTCTCGTACACGAGCCCTTCGGCCAGGGGGAGTTCGTACGCGGCCCGGATCGCGTCTTTCGCGAGGCGCAGCGACACCGGGCTCCACCGCGTCATCCGGCCAGCCAACTCGAGGGCTCGGTCGAGGTGCTGACCCTCGTCGACGAGGAGGTCGACGTACCCGATCCGCTCCGCCTCCTCGGCTTCGAGGAAGTCCCCGGTGAGGCTGATGATCGAGGCCCAACCGCGTCCGACGAGGCGCGCGAGCCGCTGGGTGCCCCCACCGCCCGGGATCAGGCCGATCCGGATCTCCGCCTGGCTGATCCGAACCGTACGATCCGCGATGCGGATGTCACACGCGAGCGCCAGCTCGGATCCACCGCCGATGCAGAAGCCGTGGAGCGCCGCGATCACCGGCTTCGGGAAGTCCGCCACCGTCTCGTAGATCCGGCGCTGGTCATACACGGCCCGCTGTTCCTCCGGTGTGCGCGCCGCGAACTCGGTGATGTCCGCACCGGCCACGAACGCCTTGTCCCCCGTGCCGTGGATGACCACCACACGGACGTCGTCGTCCTCGGCCAGCGCGTCGAAGGTCTCGCGCAGCTGCCGGCGGAGATCTGCGTTCAACGCGTTCAGCTTGTCCGGGCGGTTCAGCGTCAGAACGGCGATGTGGTCGTCGCGCTTCTCGACCAGGAGGGGAGCGTCGCTCATGGGTGTGGTGTCGGTGTGAAGGGGGATGCGGAAGAGGGACGTGGGGTGGTGTGCGGACCGAGTGCGTCGAAGCGGTGATGCCGCCTACCAGCGGTAGAAGCCCTGGCCGCTCTTCTTGCCGAGCTTGCCCTCGGCGACCATCGAACGGAGGAGGGCGGGGGGCGCGAACGCCTCCGAGCCCAGGGTCGAATGCAGGTACTCGGCGATGCCGAGTCGGACGTCGAGGCCGACGAGGTCGGTGAGCTTCAGCGGACCCATCGGGTGTCGGTACCCGAGCTCCATCGCCTTGTCGATGTCCTCCGGGCTGGCGACCTCCTGTTCCACCATGCGGATCGCCTCCATGCCGAGGACGATCCCGAGGCGGGACGAGGCGAAGCCCGGAGCGTCCCGCACGACGATCGGCTCCTTGCCGAGGCGACGGCCGAAGTCCACGGCCGCGTCCCGGGTCTCGTCGGAGGTATCGGGGCCCCAGACGACCTCGAGGAGCGCCATGATGTGCACGGGATTGAAGAAGTGCATCCCGATGAAGCGCTCGGGGTTCGACACGACGGCTCCGATCACCGCGATCGACAGCGACGAGGTGTTCGACGCCAGGATGGCCTCGGCGGGGGCCGCGGCATCGACCTGTCGGAAGATCGACTCCTTGATCTCCATCGACTCGGGGGCGGCCTCGATGACGAGGTCGACACCGTCGACGGCGTCGGCGATCGACGTGGTCGTCGTGAGGTTGCCGAGCGTCGTCGCCCGCTCCTCGTCTGTGACCTTCCCGCGATCGACGCCCTGGTCGAGGTTGCCGCGGATCCGCTCGAGTCCCCGGTCGACCGCGTCGTCGGAGATGTCCTGGAGGCGGACGGTGCACCCGGCTGCGGCGCAGACCTGGGCGATCCCGTGGCCCATCGTGCCCGCCCCGAGGACGGCGACGCGATCGATCTTCATGCCTGCTCCATGAGGCTGGTGATGCCCTGTCCGACGCCGATGCACATCGAGGCCAGGCCTCGCGCGGTGCCGCGCCGCTTCATCTCGTGAACCAGTGTGACGACGATGCGGGCGCCGGAGCAGCCGACCGGGTGGCCGAGCGCGATGGCGCCCCCGTTCACGTTCACGATCTCCGGGTCGAGCCCGAGCTCGTCCATGCAGGGCAGGGCCTGGGCCGCGAACGCCTCGTTCAACTCCGCCAGGCCGATGTCGTCGATCGACCAGCCGTGACGCTCCAGAGCCTTCCGTGTGGCCGGAATCGGACCCACACCCATCCGCTGGGGCTCGACGCCGGCCACGGCGCCCCCGACGACCCGCACCATGGGCTCGAGGCCCAGGGCGGCGCCGCGTTCCGCAGAGACGACGAGCAGGGCGGCGGCCCCGTCGTTGATCCCGGACGAGTTTCCGGCGGTCACCGTCCCGTCCTTCTTGAAGACCGGACGGAGGCGAGCCAGGGAGTCGGCTGTCGTCCCGGGCCGCGGGTGCTCGTCCGCATCGACCACCACCGGGTCACCCTTCCGCTGCGGCACCGGGACCGGGACGATCTCGTCGGCGAAGACCCCGTCCGCGATCGCGCGCTCGGCGCGCTGCTGGCTCTCGGCCGCGAAGCGATCCTGGGCCTCGCGTGTGACGCCGAACTCCTCGGCCACGACCTCCGCGGTCTGCCCGAGACCGATCGTCCACTCCGGCGCGAAAGCCGGGTTGGGAAAGCGCCACCCGAGTACGGTGTCGGCCGTCTCCGGGTGCCCGCGCTGGTATCCGACCGACGGCTTCAGCATGACGTAGGGGGCGCGGCTCATGCTCTCGACGCCGCCGGCCACGAAGACGTCACCCTGGCCGGCGGAGATCGCCTGGGCGGCCGAGAGGACGGCCTGCATCCCCGAGCCGCACAGTCGGTTGACCGTCTGACCGGGGACCGACACAGGAAGACCCGCCCTGAGGAGCGCCATGCGCGCCACGTTCCGGTTGTCCTCACCGGCCTGGTTGATGCACCCGAAGAGGACGTCGTCGATGACGACGGGGTCGATGCCGGTCCGTTCGATCAGCGCCTCGATCGTGACGGCGGCCAGGTCGTCCGGCCGGATGGACGCGAGTCCTCCGCCGTGCCGCCCGATCGGGGTGCGGACGGCGTCGACGATCCACGCCTCACGCATCGAGGGCCACCCAGACGCTCTTCATCTCGGTGTACTTGTCGAGCGCCGACTGGAAGCCGAGGTCCCGCCCGAAGCCGCTCTGCTTGAAGCCGCCGAAGGGGGAGGCCGCGTCGTACTGGTTGTACGTGTTCACCCAGACGGTCCCGGCGTGGACCTCCCGCGCGATCCGGTGGGCCTTCCCGACGTCGCGTGTCCAGATGCCGGCCGCCAGACCGTAGATCGTGTCGTTGGCCGTCTGGATGGCGTGCTCCATGTCCTCGACCGGGATCACCGCGGCCACCGGACCGAAGATCTCCTCCCGAGCGATCTTCATGCCGGGGTCGACGTCGGCGAAGACCGTCGCGGTGACGAAGTTGCCCTTGCCGTCGACCGTGGTGCGCTCGCCGCCGTTCACGAGACGGGCGCCCTCCTCCTTACCGGACTCGATGTAACCCATGACGCGGTCCAGCTGCTCTTCGCTGACGATGGCGCCAAGCCGGGTGCCGGAGTCCATCGGATCACCGACCGTCGTCTTGGCGGCGCGGGCCGCGAAGGCCTCGACGAAGTCGTCGTAGACGGCGCGCTCGACGAGGATACGCGACCCGGCGGCGCAGACCTCGCCCTTCCCGTAGAAGATACCGGTCGAGGCGCCGCGGACCGCCGCCTTCAGGTCGGCGTCGGCCAGGATGATGTTCGGCGACTTTCCGCCGAGCTCGAGCGAGACCTTCTTCAGTGTGTCCGCCGCCTCGCGCATGACGATCTTACCGACCTCGGTCGAGCCGGTGAAGGCGATCGCGTCGACGTCGGGGTGCCGGACCAGGGCGGCGCCAGCCGTCTCACCGTAGCCGGGCACGACGTTGAGCACACCCTCCGGGAAGCCCACCTCCGCGGCCAACTC
>JAUIKL010000138.1 GCA_030430625.1 Gemmatimonadota bacterium | reverse complement strand
GTCGGCCCGTCTCCGGTAGGCGGAGTGGCGATCGGCTTCCGGCTTCGCCGCTGAGGTGAGCGAGCCCCTGTACGGTGAGGACCTCGCGTTCGTACAACACGTCGGCTTCGCGAAGTCGGCGCGAGGGACGGCTCGGACCATCCTCACCCGACTGGCGGGCGCCGGCATCGAGAGTGGAAGGGTCGCCGACCTCGGCTGTGGTGACGGTGGCCTGCTCGCGGCGCTGAGCGCTGCGGGGTACGAGGCCTGGGGCGTCGATGCCTCGCCGCACCTGGTCGAGCGAGCCCGCGAGTCGGTGCCGGGTGCGACAATCGTGTCGGGAGCCCTGCCGGACGGGGTGCAGCTCCCGAAGATTCGGGCCGCCACGGCGGTCGGCGAGGTCCTCACCTACCTCGAGGACGGCACCGCGGTCGAAAGGTTGATCAGGTCGGTCTACGACGCGCTCGACCCGGGCGGGGTCTTCCTCTTCGACTTCATCGCGAGCGATCCCTCGGCACCGATGAACTACCAGTCGTGGCGGGACGATCCAGACTGGGCGATGGGTGCCGAAGTGACGGAGAACGTCGCAGACGGCTGGCTCGAACGTCGCATCGTGACCTTTCGCAGGATGGAGGGCGAACTCCACTACCGACGCCGTGAGGAGAGTCACCGGGTTCGCGTGTACCCCCAGTCGGTGGTCGAGGGGATGTTGGAGACCGTAGGGTTCGAGGTGACCCGCGTCGCGTCTCTCGGTCCGGCTCTCCCGAGGCGGGTCGCGTTGCAGGCCACGCGGCCTCGAAGTGCGACGCCGGCCGGAGGCACTCCTTGAATCCTTTCCGGCCGGACTCGGCTCTCTTTATAGGGAGGACTCGCCTGGGCGAGGGTCTCCCCTGCATGAAGGCCTCTTCAAAAGGAGATATGCGACATGGCCGGCAAGTTCTTCGCTCGGAACGAGCACAAGGCCGATCGGGCCCTTCGCGTGGCCCTCGGTCTCGGATTGCTCAGCTTGGTGTTCGTCGGGCCGCAGAGCTACTGGGGGCTCATCGGCCTGGTACCGCTCGCCACGGGCTTGGTCGGTACCTGCCCGCTGTATTCCATGCTCGGGCTCAGCACCTGTCCGCGTGACGGGAACTGCTGACGACGCCGAATTGCTTCGTCGGAGTGCCGACGGAGATCGAGCAGCCTTCGCGGTGCTGATGGATCGATACGCTGCGTCGGTCCACGGCATGCTCGAAGGGATGGGCGCGTCCCCCGACGATGCCGAGGACGCGCTCCAGGAGTGCTTCGTCGCCGCGTGGCGGCGGGCCGAGGCCTTCGACGGCGGGCCGTCGGCACGGGCCTGGCTGTTCACGATCGCGCGGAACGCGCTACGCAGACAGCACCGGCGCCGGGTGGGTGAACCGGCGTCGTTCGAGTCCCTCGAATCGTTGGGTGCGGCGGCGGGCTGGGGAGCGGCGTCCGACTTCAGTCATCGCCTGGACGTCCACGACGAGTTGTCGTGGGCGTTGGACCATCTGCCCGACGACGAGCGGCAGGCGGTCGTGCTCCGTGACCTCGAGGGACTCTCCGGGGCCGAGGCGGCCCAGGTGCTGAGCATCTCGCTTCCGGCCGTGAAGAGCCGGCTCCATCGGGGACGGTTGCGCCTGATGGCGGTCGTCCGAGGAGGGGAAGGATGATCGATATCGATCGAGAGGTCGGCGGAATCCGCTGCTTCGAGGTGCTCGACCTCCTCCCGGACTTCGTCGACGACGCGCTCGATTCGACCCGGCTCGAGCAAGTCCGCCTCCATCTGGAGGGGTGTGACACGTGCGAGAAGTTCGGGGGCGAGTACGGCGCTCTCGTCCGCGTGCTTCGGGCGCACGTGGCCGCGCGATCCGACAGTGGTGTCCGCGCTCGACTCGGTCGGACGCTTGCCTCGGTCCAGGACGAGGAAGTCCGGGAACCGTAGACAACCGACGGTCTTGCAGTCGCCCTTGGTTCCACGCGATCCTAGAGGGGCGCCCGGATCGCGCGGGCGCTGTTCCCAGATGCCCGGCCAGCATGAACTTTCGTGTGCGCGCAGCCGTGGCAGCGGCCCTGGTGGTCGCCGCCGCGTCGTCGTGTGAAGACGCTACGAACATCGAGTTGCTGGAGATCCCCGCCACCGGAGTGGTCGCGGGGACCGCCTATCTCGATCTGAACGGCAGCGGGTCGTTCGACGTGGGCGATACCATTCTGGCCGAGGTGGCCGTCGAGCTGTCCACGGGAGGCCAGACGATCCAGTCCGAGTCCACCGACACGGCCGGGGTCTTCCGCTTCGAAGACGTGCCGCTCGGCTTCTACGGGATCGCCGTCGGGGCCGGTGTTCTGGGTGACACCCTGGAGCAGGTGGCCGCCGACAGCATCGACCTCGAGGCCGGTGACACCGTTCAGCTCGTCGTGGGGGCATCGTTCCCCACGGTCACGTTGGAGGAGGCGCTCGCGAGTCCTGTCGGGCTGCGCATCTTCACCAGCGGCATCGCCCTGGGACCGCGTGTTTCGTTCGGCGACGGTCAGGTCCACTTCCGAGGTGCCTCGGGTTTCCTGAGGAGTCTGCACACGGAGCGGGTCGGCATCCTCCCGGGGGACTCGGTTCGTCTCCGGGGACGGATGATCGTCGACAACGGTCGTCCGGCTCTCGACTCCGCCAACGTTCAGGTGCTCGTCCCGCAGGCCCAGCTCGTCACGCCGTCCATCGGATCGACGAACTTCGTCTCCCACGCGGACAGCGGGCTGATCGACGGTGGTCTGGCGCAGATCGACAGCGCAGAGATCACTGATACGATGACGGTCAACGGGGACTTCCACGTGTGGGCCGACGATGGTTCCGGGCCGTTGGAGATCGTTTTCCGCTCCTTCCTGACCGTCGACCCCGACCCGTTCGAGCCGAATGCGACCGTGCGCTTCCAGTCCGCGCGGGGGCTCGTCTCTCCCTATCAGGACGGCGCGCCGGTCCGGTGGCGGTTGCTGCCCCGCGCGCTGGGCGACGTCGTCCTCGAGACGAAGGCCGTGAACCTCACCCTCGGCGTCGCCATCGACGATACCGCCGCCGTGGGTGACACCGTCGCGATCGATCTGGCCGTGACCAACAACGGGCCCTTCGTGGCGTCGAATGTCGTCGTGTTCGACACCCTGCCGTCCGGCTTGAGCTACCTCTCGTCGTCCGCGACGACCGGGTCGTACGACTCGGCCGGGCACCGGTGGGAGATCGGCGAGATGTTGGCCGAGGCGACGGATTCCCTCCAGATCCTGGCGATCGTCTCCACCGCGACGCTCGTACCACAGGTGAACAACGCGTACATCGCTCCGCTGGAGCGCGAGGTCGAAACCGTGCCGGGTGACAACTCGGGCTCGGCCACCCTCCAGTTGGAAGCACCGCGTCCGGTTCCGTGTATGACGTCGACACCGGTGTGTACCGACCGCTTCGAGATCGCCGACGGCGTCTATCTACCGGCCTTCACCAGCCATTCGATCGAAGACGGCGATCCGTCGGTGACACGCGCTCTCGTCATGGTCCACGGGTCGAGTCGCAACGCCGAGGACTTCTTCGACACCTCCGTTTCGGCGGCCACCTCGGACGGGGCCCTCGCCGAGACGCTGATCATCGCGCCCCTCTTCCAGACCATCCTGGATGGTCCGGCTCAGGACGAAGCGCGGTGGGCCCTGGACGGCTGGCAGCGTGGCGACGTCTCCCAGCCGGCGGGAGCCGAGCAGGTGTCGTCGTACGACGCCATGGACCACATCCTCGAACTGGTGTCCGACGGCGGGCTCTTCCCGGCCATTGACGAGGTCGTCGTCGCGGGTCACGCCACGGGTGCCGACCTCGTGCACCGGATCGCGGCGCTGTCCGAGGTCGAAGATCAGTTCCCGTCGGTTGCATTCCGGTACGTGCCGGCCAACGCCGAGGCGTACCTGTACACGCGTCGTGAGCGGGACGTGGCCGGGACCTTCCAGGTGCCCGACACCGTGGCCTGTCCGACCTTCGACAACTGGCGGTACGGGCTCGTCAATCCGAACGTCTACGTCGGAGCCGTACCTGCGGACACCGCCCGCGCTCGACTGGCACGTCGGGACGTGCGCCTGCTCCTCGGGGACGCGGACACGACTCGGGTGGACAACACGTGTGGCGCGGACCTCCAGGGGACGACCCGCCTGGAGCGCGGTCAGTTCTTCCAGCGCTTCATCGACGAGTTCTTCGCCTCGAACGGGCACGTCGAGTTGGTGATCCCGGGTGTCGGACACGTGCAGTTCGACATGTTCACATCGAGCACGGGCCGCTCGGCGCTCTTCGGAAACTGAGGAGACGTGGGGCCGGGATGGCCCCGACCCCACGTCACTCCCGAGCGTTTTCCGCGGCGTGCGTAGCCCGGATCAGGCCTCCGCGGCCCTCGCCTCGAGGATCCGCCAACGGAACTGGAGCGCGAACCAGAGGATCGCGGAGAGGCCGAGGAGCAGGGTGCCCGTGGCCGAGGACAACATCGCGACCTTGATCCCACCCCAGACCAGGGGTGTCGAAACGGCGCCGGCCGCCTCGATCGACTGCGCGGCGATGATGATGCCGACGAGGGTTCCGAGGACCCCAGCGATCATGCCGAAGGCTCCCCAGAAGACGACCGCGTCGATCCACGCCTTCGTGACGAGGTCGGGCTTGGCGGACCACCCGAAGAGTCGGCTCGCCGAGTAGAGGGTGATCAGGACGACAGCGAGCCAGGAGAAGGCGATGGGCCATCGGATGAAGCCCATGGAGACCCAAATTGCGTTGAGCATCGATTCGCTCCTTAGGGTAGGGGTGATTCAGGGGTGAAGACGCGCCGATGCGCGTCTTCCACGTAGGCGATCCACTGGTGGGACACGAGCCAGAACACGGCGCCCGGCATGGCCAGGACCAGGGAGACGGCCAGAAGGGTCGCCTCCCGACGGACCCCGTCGAGGAGGAGTCGGCCGGCGTGATCCGGGCCCATCGAGAGCTGTTCGAAGAGGACGATCGAGTCGATCAGTGCCCCGACGGCGCCGAGGGCCACGACGGAGAAGCCGAGGACCACGATCGCGGTCAGGCCGCGCCGGGGCTTCTCGTGGTCTCCCTTGATCCACAGCTCGAACCCCTTGGCCAGGCACGCCGCCACCATCAGCAGTCCCAGGACGGTGACCGGCCAGAGGAAGGGGGAGGGGTCCCGTGTGACGCCGACCGGGGCCAACATCAACCCGCCGGCCACGGTGACGACGGCGAGCGCCGCGGCCATGAGGCCTCGCTCGAGTCGGCGCAGTCGAACCGTGTCGAGCCTTGCGGTCACCCGTCGGTACCGCGTGGAGTGCATGGCTTCCAGGCGCTGCACGGTGATGTCGTCGGGCACGAGGGCGATCGTCGCGCGGCGGCTCGCTTCGTGGGGGTCGAGCCCTTTGGCGATCAGTTCACCGGTGAGGGCGTCGAGATCGTCCCGAAGCTCCCTCAGGAGGTTGGTCTTCCGGGGAAGAGGCACCGTGAGTCGCGAGGCGAGCGCGCGCAGGCCCTCCGATTCGGTGGGCACCGCGCTCATGCGGGAGCCTCCCCGGGTCCGGAGATCAGGTGGAGAAGGCGGCTGACGACTTCACCGACATGAGCTCGCCGGCCCTCGAGGTGAGCCCGACCCCCGGCGGTGAGCGCGTAGACCTTCTTGCGCCGACCGCCCCCTTCCTTGGACCACGATCCGTCAATGAAGCCCTCGGCTTCGAGGCGGTGGAGGATCGGATAGAGCGTGCCGTGGCGGAACTGGAAGAGGCCGTTGCTGTCGGTCTCCACATCCAAAGCGATCTGATAGCCGTGCTTGGGCCCGTTTCTCAGCGTGGCCAGAACCAGGAGCACGTGGATGTCCCGGGCGAAGCCCTGTACGTCGAAGTTCTCGTCGGTCATCGGAGTCGTTTCGAGAGTCTTTATATCGGCGCTCTATATATCTCTACGACGAAGCTCGCGCAACGTTACGGGGGCCTCCCGGGAGTCGACGCGGCTTGCCGTCCGGCCCGCATGGCGGGAGCTTCCGGTCCCTCGACCACGGACCGGAGTGACCGGAGTGAAGATGCGAAGCTCGATCATGGCGCTGGCCGCCCTGGCCCTCGTGGCCGTGGGGCCGGCCCGAGCGCAGACCACCGTCGAACTCCACGGAAGCTTCGGCATCACCCAGGTCGACGTGGCGGACTGGATCGGCGAGGAGCCCGTCGGAAAGGACGAGGCGACGAGCGGTGTCCACGCTCAGCTCTTCTTCGGAAGCGCCGTGGAGCGCCGCCCGATCTTCGGAATCGAGGCCGGGTACCAGTACCTCTTCTTCTACGAGGTGATGGACGGAGCGAGCGTCGTCGAGCGGAACGTCGACGGCCTCCGGGCCATGGGTGTGGGCCGGCTCCCGATCGGTGACGGCGAGGTCTTCCTCGAGGGTGCCGCGGGCGCCTATTTCGTCGACGGTACGACCGCGGCGGCCGTGGGCGGGGGAGTCGTGCTGGCCATCAACGTCGGGCGGACGGTACGCATCCCGATCAAGCTTCGGGGGGACGTCCTCCTGGGCGGCAACGCCCCCGCGGTCCCGATCATGGCCTCGGGAGGGGTGTCGGTCGTCTTCGGGAGCTGACCGACCGACCCGGAAGTCGCCGGGCCGGTCGGTCTTCGATCAGCTCCTTCGTTCGATCAGCCCCTTCGTACGACCGGAAGAATGGCGTGGGACGGACCGTCCCGATCGAGCCAGATCGTGTTGTTGGCGACCCGAACGTAGGTCGCCTCACCCTCGGGCTCGCCGGTGTTGAAGTTCAGATCGAAGTGCGGGTAGTTGCTGCTCGACACGTCGATCCGGATCCGGTGGCCGGCCTTGAAGAGGTTGCTTGTCGGGAACGCTTCGATCGTCACCTCGTACCGCTGGCCCGCCTGCATGAAGGACGGCTCCTCCCACGAGTCGCGATAGCGGCAGCGGATGATCCCGTCCGTCAGGTTCATCGCGAAGCCGTTCGGATAGTCCTCGTTGGGCGGGTACACGTCGATCAGCTTGGCCGTGAAGTCGGTGTCGGGGCAGTCCGAGGAGATCCACAACCTCACGACGAGCGGTCCGGTCACCTCCATGTCCTCCTCGAGCGGAGGGGTCTGGAAGACGAGCACGTCCTCGCGGTCCGCGAGGGGGCGGTACGGCGGTTCCGATCCGAAGAAGTCCTCTCGCTCCACCTGGTCGAATGCGCCTCCGACCATGATCGGCGCCCCCGACGTGATCGTCCCGCCGATGCTCGGCACGGGCGCCGTCGGGTCGTACCGATAGTCCCGCCGCTCGCCTTCGGCCGTGGAGGCCGCGGTCGAGAGACTGCCGTCGGCGCGCAGGTAGTACGGGGTGTCCTCGGCCTCGGGAAGGGGCCAGTCGGTCGACGTCATCCAGCGTCCACCATGGTCCAGCCGGCCGGCGCCGTTCCGTCGGCCCGACCCGCCACCCATGA
>JAUIKL010000137.1 GCA_030430625.1 Gemmatimonadota bacterium | reverse complement strand
GCCAAGCCGGCCCGCCGCCGGAAACCGGGCGCCCCCACGACATCCTTGCTACCGCGCCTATGCTGCCACAGCTATAGAGTTGGGGGCAGCGACTCCCATCGGACCGTGCTACCGGCACTCAGGGGGGGGAGAAACCATGGGACGCTTCGTTCTCGCGTGGCTTTGGCTGGCGCTGGCGGCGACCGCCACACCACTGGCCGCGCAGGAGGCCGTGGTCACGGAGGCCAGTCGACCGTGGTTCATCGAGGTACTCGCCTTCGTCCTGTCCATCCCGTTCACCTTGTACCTCATCTTCGCGGATGGCCAACGCTGGCATCTCCTCCCCGCGCCGCTCGTCGGCTTGTGGGTGTTCATCTGGAGCTTCCGCGAGTGGCGCCGCCAGCGGTACTGGACGCCGCGTCTGATCCCGATTCTGTCCGTGCTCGCGCTCGCGACGATCGTCCTCATCAACGTCGACTGGGTGATGAACGGCGGTGAAATGTGGACGCAGCGGTACGTCGTGATCGCGATCTTCGGCCTCTTCCCCTGGATCGCCTACATCGTCCTGGGCGGTCCTAGGCTCATCGGACGACGGCGTCTCGACATGGACTTCGGTCCGGCGCCCTCAGGGCCAGCCGAAGCGCCGGCCGAAGCCGACGCGTACGAAGACTCTACGCACGGAGTCCCGCATCCCTGGGCGCCGGCGAAGACACGGATGGAAGGCCCGCTCTGGGTGCGGTTGGGTGCCATCGGGGTCGTGGGACTCGCTGCCGTGGTCGCCTTCCTGGCGTCGGGGATCCAGGCTTCGGAACTGAGGCCGGACCTAGCGGTCCTGCGTACGCCAGAGTCGGTCGTCCCCGGCGCGCGTGGCGAACTTCGCGGAAACGCGGGCGCCCCCATCACCATCTTCGTCTTCGGCGACTATCAGTGTGAGGCGTGCGCATACTTCGCGAACAACTACCGGCCCATGCTCGACTCCGCGTACGTCGACCCGGGCCAGGCGCGTATCGTCTTCTTCGATCGCCCGTTCCGGAATCGACACCCCCACGCCGAGGTCGCGGCGCGTGCTGCATACTGCGCCGGCGAACAGGATGCTTTCTGGTCGTACCAGGACCGACTCTTCCTCGATCAGGAGGAGTGGTCCCCGCTCGGGGACCCGAAGCCGGTCATGGCCGAATACGCCACCGGCCTCGGACTCGACCTCACACCCTTTACGGCCTGCCTCGACAGCGATCGCCATGCGGATCGGGTCGCCGCCAACGAAGAACTGGCCGACCGCCTGGGCATCACGAGCACGCCGACCATCGTGGTGGCCCGGCGTGGAGGCGACCCGAGGCGGGCGTCGAAGTACACCTTCCGGGTCATCGAACGCACGATCCTCGAAGTCACCGCGCGCGGGGCGAGCTGACGCGGGGCGGGCCGGCCACGCGAGAGGCGGACCGGCGCGGGAGCATGGTTCAGGCTCGCCCCCGCGCCGGTCCCGCGGTCATTTCACGGCGCAGCTGTAGTAGAACAGGGCCGAACTCGTCGGATAGATCTGGAAGGTGCCGCTCACCGACATGGCCGGCTGGTCCGGATCACCTTCGGGTCGCACGGTACCCGACATACTGCCGGTCAACACCGAATAGGGCGTGAACTCGTCGACCGTAAGCGTGCCGACCATCCCCTCTTCGAGATTGGTCTCACCGTAGGGGCTGCCGTAGCCGAGGTTCCCGTAGATGGCATCGAGCGGCCAGTCTCCGGGACCCGTTACGAGGGTGGCCTCGTTATCGACCGAGAAGAAGACGTTCTCGGCCTCGCCCCGGGTCATGGACACGGCAACGACCCGGTCGCTGTACGCCGTGAACTGGACGGTGTCTCCGACCTGAGCCGTGTATTCGGGGTTGCTGCCCGCCTGGAAGGTGAACGAGCACACACAGCCGCCGACCTCGAACTCGATCGAGTCGTTCACCGTGGAGTCACTCGCCAGGGCGACCGTAATCACCACAGTCCCTGGTTCGTCCGGTGCGGTGAAGAGGCCTTCGTCGTCCACCTCGCCAGCGGACGCGGTCCAGACCAACTCCGGATCCCCGGGGATCGTCACCACGACCTCGAGCTGCTCCTCGTCTCCAGGCCCGAGACACCGGGTTACGGGGGCCAGCTGAAGGCCACCGAATCGGATCACACTCACCGCCCGGCGCGGCACCGGGTTCGACGCACGAGCCCCGGTCTCCCCGGTGTACTCGACGGTCAGGAGGTCGACCTGCTCGTAGTTCGGTGACGCCGGTGCGACATACGTGACGAAGTGACTTCCGCCGTCGCCGATCGTCATTTCCGCCTCACCCTGAAGCGCGACCGACGGGTCGATGGCCACGCGATCGGGGTACTTCGCATTCGTGACCGTGACATCGAAGCTACGCGCGTCCTCGGGCTCGATCACGACCTCCGTCGGAGAGATCGACACCTGGATCGGCACGACCTCGATGCCGACCTGCTCGGCAATCTGTGCACCACCGAACTCACCGTCCTGGGTGCGCACGGACACGGTGGTCGTTCCGACTTCCATGCCACGGTAGGAGACGTCGTCCACCTGTTCGACCGAGCTTCCGGACACGATTCGGCTGTCGAGCCACTCCGGAGCGTCGATCGGGACGGGGCCGAAGAGTTCGGGCTCGAGATCGAGATCTTCGATGTCGAGATCACCGAGCCTCCGCTTGAACTCGGGACCGATCTTGGCGGCTACGTCATCGAGCGCCGTTCCCGTGGACAGCTCGAACTTCCCCGTCGACTGCACGAGCCCCATGGCTTCGTTGATCCCGTCGAGAAGCTGCTGCTGGAGGTCGTACCCGAGGCTGGTCGCATACACATCGGCCGAGAGCATCGACGGATCCTCGTCGTCCTCCAGAATCCGATCCCCGTCGGCGGTCACGGTCATGGCCGTGAACTGTGACGGCAGGAGCGCAGCAGCCTGTTCCCGCTGGGTGTAGATGATCCAGAACATGGCGCCGAAAATCGTCTTCACCTCACCGGCCAGCGGCACCTTCGCGCTCTCCAGGTTGGCGAACGCCTTCTGGATGTCCTGAGCGACCTGGCGGGAGAGACCGGTGGCCGCGGCTGCGGCCTCGGCTGCCTTCTCCATACAGAAGTCGAGCTGTTCGGCAGTTTCGACGAAGTCGGGCGCGCAGAGCAGCCCCTCGACGGAGCGCGCCGCTCCTCCGGACGCCCCCCCGGCGGGCGCGCCGCGCGCGATCCTCGGCGCAGCCGCAGCGGCTTCCAGTTCGGCCCGGACATCCATCGTGGCCAAGAGACGGTTCATCCACTCCCGCCGTTCGCCCTGGTCCACCCCCTCGACGATGCTTCGAAGGGACGCGGTGTTGGACGGGTGATCGAGGAGCGCCTGCGCCATGGCGAGTGGCCAGAGCTGAGACGACATCTCGTCGATCGGAGCTTCGATCAACTCTTCGACCGTCGCGCCATACACGGCGGCCTGCTCCTCCACATAGACCTGCAGGAGATCCACCACGGATTCGAGCTCGCCGTCCGCCGCGGGCAACGCCTCGATCGTGAACGAGACCAGCGGGCACGCCCGCGATCCGTCCGTGAACGCGAGCGCCACCTCACCTCCCTCGAGCGGCTCCCCCGGATGTAGAGGCACCGTGAACTGGAGCGCACCCCCTTCCCCCTCCGTGACGTACGCGAACCCGAGGACCTCCTCCTGGTCGTCGAGCATGGCCGCAGCGAACGGAGCGGCAAACGACCCCGGTAGGCTGCCGATCGAGACCTCGTCGAGCGGCTGCCCCGCGGTCGTAGAGAGTGAGAATTGGGGGCACGCCACCTGGGCGAAGTCGCCGACTGTTTCCTCGGGTTCGACGGGTGTCTCGTCCCCGCAGGCCCATAGTCCACCTGCCACCGCCAGGGCCCCTACGAGGGCTCTACTACGTGTCATGTATACGGTCTCGCTGGTTGGTCGGGTCACCACGACCCGACGCTAAACGTCGCATTCCCCTCACCTCACCCACAGACCATCAGATTGACCGTCCCGTCCAGAGCCGCAAGCTTCATGGCACTGATCCACCGTGTTCTGTGGTCCCGATCGCGTCGGAACCGCACGCACGCTCACGTGATCGAGTCTGTCGTGAAGCATGCGCACTCGAAGGTCGCTGGCCTCGCCCTCGCCTGTGTCGTCGGAGCTTGTTCGTCCTCCGGAGGCGCACAGCGGATCGCGCCCGCCCCGAACCCCACGCTCGACTCACTCGAGGCGCTCTACTACGCCCGGGCCGACTCGGCGACGATGGACGTGCACCCCGCGGACGCCCGGTTCATGACGGGGATGATCGGACATCACGCTCAGGCGTTGGTCATGTCCCACCTCGCACCCACCAACGGTGCCAACGACGAGATCCGTGTGCTCGCGGCAAGGATCATCAACGCACAGACCGACGAGATCCGTCTGATGCAGCAGTGGCTCGAGGCGCGCGACCTGCCCGTGCCGCACGTCGCCGCAGGCGGTGAAGTGATGAACCACGGTGATCAGCACATGCACATGGCCGGGATGCTGACCCCGGAGCAGCTCGACGAGCTCCGCTCGGCGCGCGGGGCCGCCTTCGACGAGGCATACCTCAGGCTCATGATTCAGCACCACTCGGGGGCCGTCTCGATGGTCCACGAGCTGCTCGCGGAGGATGGCGCTGCACACGACGACCTGACGTTCAAGCTGGCGTCGGACATTCAGGTCGATCAGCGGAGTGAGATCGGACGGATGCGAAGGATGTTGGAAGCGTTGGGGTCGGGCCGCTGACCTCGACGATTGTCTCAGACTCAGGAGTACCGATGAAGACGAGTAGGCGGTGGCGTGGTCGAGGTGGAGAGCTGGTCTTCCCACTCCTCGGCGCTGTGGTACTGGCGGGGTGTGGTGGATCGGGTGGGATGGCGACGATGGCCCCCACGGGCGAATTCCGCCCCCTCTCGGTCCAGGCTCCGGATCCGGACCCACGGGTCGGTCTGGGGGCCGGGCTGTTCGACGCGGAACAGGCGATCTGGAATCTGCGTCTCGTCTCGGAGACACCTCCACAGAGGGAGTTCGTCGGAAAGACCAACTCCGACCTCGCCTTCACCGGTCCGTACGCGATCCAGGGCAACTACGATGGCGTGCAGGTCTGGGACCTCTCCGATCCGGCCAACCCGAGCAGCGTCATCACGTACGTCTGCCCGGCGTCGCAGAGCGACGTCTCCGTCTACGGAAACCTCCTCTTCGTCTCGGGCGAAGGCGTGTCGGGCCGACTCGATTGTGGTGCCGAAGGTGTCCAGGAGGCCGTGAGCCATCACCGCCTACGCGGCATTCGGATCTTCGACATTTCGGACATCCGCAATCCGGTTTACGTCTCCAACGTCCAGACGTGCCGCGGGTCCCACACGCACACGGTCGTCGAGGACCCGAACGACGACGAGAACGTCTACATCTACGTCTCCGGGTCCGCTCCCGTCCGACCGGCCGACGAGTTGGCCGGCTGCTCCAACCTCCTGCCGGAGGAGGACCCGAACTCGGCACTCTTCCGGATCGAGGTGATCCGCGTTCCGCTGGCCGATCCGACCCAGGCCGCCATCGTCAGCTCGCCTCGCATCTTCAACGACCTCGTGGCCCCCGAGACCCACGGTCTCGCCCCGGAAGATCAGGCGATGATCGACGAGGCCTTGGCCCGCGGAGCCTTCGTCGCGGACTTCGGCGGTCAGCAGATGGTCCTTCCCGATCCGTTCGTGGCGGCCCAGCTCGAGCAGATCGTGGCGCAGCGCGGGGGTTCGGGTCCGCCGACCGCGGCGGACAGCACCGCCTTCCGGAACTTCATCCCGACGATGGTCGAGCAGATGATGGGCGGTAACGCGGCCCTCGAGGACCGCGGTCCCACGCAGTGTCACGACATCACGGTCTATCCGGCCATCGGGCTGGCCGGCGGGGCGTGTGAAGGATACGGGCTCCTCCTCGACATCAGCGATGTCGTGAACCCCGTCCGCCTGGCCGCGGTCAGTGATGTGAACTTCTCGTACTGGCACTCGGCCACCTTCAACAACGACGGCACGTCCGTCGTGTTCACCGACGAGTGGGGCGGCGGCGGCGGTCCGAAGTGCCGTGCCTCCGACCCGTACGAGTGGGGCGCCAACGCGATCTTCGACATCGACGGAGACGACCTGGACTTCCGCTCCTACTACAAGATGCCGGCCGCGCAGACATCTCTCGAGAACTGCGTCGCCCACAACGGGTCACTGATCCCGGTGCCGGGGCGCGACATCATGATCCAGTCGTGGTACCAGGGCGGCATCTCCCTCTACGACTTCACGGATACGGACAACCCGGTCGAGATCGCCTTCCACGACCGGGGGCCGACCAATGGTCAGGAAGCGGCCGGTGGTGGAAGCTGGTCGGTGTACTGGTACAACGGGTTGATCGTCAGCTCCGAAATCGCCCGAGGACTCGATGTCTTCGAGTTGATTCCGAGCGATGTCCTGACGCAGAACGAAATCGACGCGGCCAACTCGGTCGTGCTCTCGGAGTTGAACTCGCAGGGGCAGCCCATCTTCGAGTGGCCGGCGACCTTCGCGCTCCCGCGCGCGTACCTCGACCAGCTCGAGCGCCATCGCGGACTGAATGCCGCCACGATCACGGCCACCCGGCGTGCGCTCGACGAGGCCGAGTCGGCCTCCGGTCAGCAGCGCCGACAGATCCTCGGGGCCGCCGCGGATGCGGTGGAGGACGTTCCGACCGCCGACCCCGGTCGCGTGGAGCGTCTCGCCGAATCGCTCCGACGTCTCGGGGCGGCGGACTAGGCCCACCCGAAACGGATCGCCATCCCCCGCCGGGCTTCGGTCCGGCGGGGGATCGTCGTATCGGGCGGAGACCGTCGACCGGGTATTGTGCCGGAGAGCGCTGCACCGTCGGTTGCACCCGCCGAGAGGGTCTGTTTCATCGAGCGCGATGCATGGGTGTCCCCGAGTCCGACCACGAGACGTTCCCCGAGATCAGGGACGAAGTCCGAAAGCTCTGCCGAGCCTTCCCGAACGAATACTGGCGTGAGCTCGATCGGGAGTCGCGCTACCCGACCGACTTCGTCGAAACGCTCGCCGAGGCCGGCTACCTGGCCGCGCTGATCCCCGAGGAGTACGGGGGCGCGGGTCTACCCCTGTCCGCGGCCGCGGCGATCCTCGAGGAAGTCCAACGGGCCGGTTGCAACAGCGCCGCGTGTCACGCCCAGATGTACATCATGGGAGCCCTGCTGCGGCACGGGAGCGAGCGTCAGAAGCAGACGTACCTTCCGCGCATCGCCACCGGCGAACTGCGCCTGCAGGCCTTCGGGGTCACCGAGCCGACGAGTGGGACGGACACGACGTCGATCCAGACCTTCGCCGAGAAGCGAGGGGACCGGTACGTCGTCCACGGCCAGAAGGTGTGGACCTCTCGTGCCGAACACTCCGACCTCATGCTCCTCCTGGCCCGGACGACACCCAAGGAGGAGGTCGAGAAGCGCACCGACGGCCTCTCCGTTTTCCTGG
>JAUIKL010000136.1 GCA_030430625.1 Gemmatimonadota bacterium | reverse complement strand
AACGACGGTGACCGCCCCGGTGAAGAGAAGTACGCGGCCGTCCAGGCCGATCAATTCGCTGCGCGGGAGCGCTGTCGGGTCGATGGCCAGGAGGGCCCGGAGACCGGCAATCCCCACGAGCAACCCGAGTGTGGCCCCGACACACGACAACACGAGGCTCTCGGCGAGCAGCTGACGCGCGACCCGACCGCGACTGGCTCCGAGGCTGGTCCGCACGGCGACCTCGCTCTGACGAGCCTCGCCGCGGGCTATCAGGAGATTCGCGACATTCACGATCGCCACGAGGAGAACCAGCATCACCGCTCCCACGAGAACCGTGAGCACCCTCCTCACGTCGAGACCGACGAGGTTGTCCTCGAGTCGCTCGAAGATCGGGAAGTGGGCCACATTGTGTTCGTACAGCTCGGCCCACCCCGCGTGGATCGCCTCGGACTCGGCCTCGACCTGGTCCATCGTCACGCCGTCACGCAGGCGCCCGACGCCGTAGCTCCCGTGGGACGCTCGGTTGCCGAGGTCCTCGAAGTCGATCCCGTAGTTCTCGACGAGCTGATACCGGGCGTTCGGCATCGCGAAGCTCGCGGGCATCACGCCGGTGACCGTGAACGGGCGCTCGTTGATCGTGATCGTCCGACCGACGATGTCCGGATCGGCACCGAAACTCGTCGTCCAGAGCTCGTGTCCCAGAAGGCCTATGGATGTCCCCGGAAGGTCCTCGTCGGCGGTGAAGAGGCGGCCGACCACAGGCTCGACCCCGAGCGCTTCGAGCGCCGCCCGGTCCGCGAACAGGGTGGGCACTCGTATCGGGTCTCCCGACGCCGGCACGACCGTCCGCGCGCCGAGAGAATAGATCCCCAGGACTTCGTACGACTCCGTCGCATCACGATAGTCGACGAACTCCGCGACCGAGATCGGGAAGCGTGGGAGATCGAAGCCCGATGGAGGGAGGTACCGCGTTCGAACCTCGACGAGTCGATCGGGCTCATCGAAGGGTAGCGGGCTCAATACGACCCCGTCCACGACGGTGAACACCGCCGTCGTTGCACCGATACCGAGGGCCAGCGTCAGCGCGGCCGTGCCCGACATCAGCGGGCTCTTTCTCAAGTACCGAACCGACATCCTCACATCGTGCGCCCACTCGGTCCACCAGGTCATCCACGTCATCTTCCGCTCCCTCTGATCCCCGAGGCGGCGACACACCGCCTTGACCTTGTCGATCTCGCCGAAGCGCCGCTCGGCGGCCTCGCGCGCCTGCTCGAGTGTCATGCCTTCGGCCAGGTACTGTCGGATCCTCATCTCGACGTGGAAGGCGAACTCCTCGTCGACCTCCTCCGGCACGGACGTGCCGAAGATCCGGGCCTCGATCCGGTGCGCGAGTCGGACGAGGCTGGGCCGAACGCGCCGCATCAGGCGTCGAGCAGAACGCCCGAGACCGCGTCGGCAAAGTTCGCCCACTCCGCGGTGCGCGCTTCCAGCGACTCCCTGCCCTGCGGGGTCAGTGAGTAGAACTTGGCGCGGCGATCCAGCTCACTGCGGCCCCACTCCGACTCGAGGAGGCCCTTCTTCTCGAGCCTGTAGAGCGCCGGGTACAGGGACGACTCGTCGACGGCGATTCGCTCTCCCGTGCGTGTCTCGATCCAGCGCGCGATCCCGTACCCGTGGCGCTTACCACCCGCAACGGTCTTGAGGATGAGCGTATCCAACGTTCCGTACAGCAGCGACTTCTCGGCCAACCCCACCACCTCCTCGTCCGTGTCCCCATGCCCGTTACCCCGTTGGACGGGGTAATGGAGGTTCGGGTTGCACACCCTGTCTGTCAAGGTATGGGCTACCGGGTCGCCGGCTCCGCCACCCCCAGCACCTCGGGCCGAAGTCGCTCAACCAGGTAGTGCGTCACGGCGTCGATCTCCCGGACCGTGATTCCCGCCACACCCCACGTCGGCATACCCGCCGCATGGCCGACGAAGATCCGATGCCTCACAGAGTCCTGATGGGCGCCCAGCGGCCACGGATCGAGGACGAGAGAGGGTACAGCCAGACCCCGCTGCTCCGAATAGGCTGTTCCTCCGTCACCCGTCGCACCGTGGCACGTCCGACAGTGTGCGGCGTAGACGGCATTCCCGGCGTCGGCACGTTCCTCGGGCGTAGCCCAGGTTACGGTGTCGAAGAGCCGCGCCGAAAAGAGGCTGTCTGCCGCCGCCACCCGTGCCTCACGGTCCGGCGGGTCGAAGGTTTTCTCACCCGAGCAGGCCACGAGAACACACACGGCCACCCCGAGGGCACGCGCAGCCCGGGTCATCGGCGATCTCCGGCGGGAGTGAGAAGCGACCGGCCTTCGGTGAGCGCCTCGGCTCGTTCTGCAGCCCGGGCGGCTTCATCGGGACGCCCCAGTCCCTGCTCCGCCAGGTAGAGGCCGAACCAACCAGCCACCACGGTCGAGTCCAGCTCGATGACACGTCGGAAGTGGCGGCGCGCCACCGCGAACGAGTCCGTGCGGACAGCGGCGTTGCCCGAGTCCAGGGCCGAGACCAGGTCGGAACTCCACTCCTCGCGCACGGCCGACGCCGCGGCGGGGTCGAGGTCTTCCGTGCGCTGGTCGTCCGGCCCGCAGCCGGTAGCCGAGACCACCAGCGCCGACGCCGCGACCATGGCTGCGCGTCCGATCACGAAGCGCCGACGAGTCATGCTCCTCCGACCCCGATCGGGCGCGTCAGGTGACACGCAAGACACGTCTCCGGTGCGCGGTTCCACGCGGCCGCGGCATCGAAACCGGCTCTGTGCGGACTCACCTGAAACGCCCCGGTCACCCCGTGGCATTGGACGCAGTCGCTCTGTTCGTGGCACGAAGCGCAGCTCTCGAGGTTCTGCCGAGCCGGTTCGCCGTGACGAAGGAGGAAGAGGGGCTCCGCGTCGTGATACCCACTCCCCAGTCGTCCCACCGATCCGAGTCCGGACTCGACATGGCACGCCCGGCAGAACACTGCGGTCTCGTGACAGCTGGCACACTCGGTGTTCCGGCCCCACCCGTCGGTCGCGTGGCGCGCCAGGTAGTCCGGGTCGTGGTACGACGCCCCGGTCGGCGCATCGTGGCATTGGACGCAGTACGTCTCGGTGTGGCAGGTCGCGCAGGACGACGGCTCGGCCGCAGCGAGCGTTGCGTGCGCCGACGGGAAGACGAAGTCGAGATGCGACGGCGGCGCTTCGACCCTGATATCCACTCCGGGCGCACGAGCCTGAGAGCGAGAGGGGATCCGGGAAACGGACGACGGCGCCGGATCCACGTGACAGCTCCTGCAATCGTCGGATGTGTGACAAGTCGCACACGACCCCGAGGGGCCCGAGGCTGCCTCCGCGTGGTCGTCCGCCCACCCCTGCTCGTGGCTGGGCGGGGTCGGGTAGCGCGCCGACCAGGTCGGGTCCTCGACCCCGCCTGCAGGCAACGCCAGCAGGGCGGGCCGGTCGACCTCCACGTGACAGGCGGCGCATCGTTCGACCGTGTGGCACGTCGCGCACCGACCCACTTCGGCCTCGAGCTCGGCGCCGTGGCCGAAAAGGAGAAAGTTGTCCCCCTCGTGAGCGCCGGGTCGGGGGAAGGGCGGAGAGTCGGGCCCGGCCTCGACGTGGCAGTTCGCACAGCCCGCGGCCTCGGCCCCGACCGGGGTCGGCGCGAAGTGATCGTCGCGCGCGTGGGCATGACAGCCCCAACACGTCGTGAGCTCTTCCGATCCGTCGACACTCATCGAGCTCTCGCCGGGCGCCGTGTGACAGTCCGCGCACGTGGCTGGAGTGTCACCCGACTCGGTCAGCATCGAGACGTGTTCGACATGGTCGAAGACGACGTTGGACACCCGGTGTGTGGGGCTCCCATCCCACTCGACCCGACTCCGCGCGACGCCATCGTGACAGCCGACACATTGTCCTTCGGGGGGGAACCGCGACTCGGCCACGTCGGACTCGATGCCCGCATGGCAGCCGGTGCACACCGGAAACAGCCCCTGATGCCGGTCGTGCGGAAAGACCGGCTCCTGCCGATCCGGACGATCGGCGGCCCACGTGGACGTGAGTACGCCCGTACCCGCGCCCAGGCCGAGGGCCAGGACCATCGCGCATAGCCAACGCACCATCATCTGCGCAACCCACCGCTGGCGGTCGGCTCGGTCCCGAACCGTACCCTGATCGACGCCCACGCCCGCGCCTGAGTCCACTCGGCTCCGGATACCCCTTCCCCCGCCGAAGAAGCCGAGTGGTGGAGGAGGGACAAGCCGCCCTCGGCCGCAACCCGGTCGGACAGCCCGGCCCGACCCGACGCTCGACCAGCCAGCGCTCGCCCGTCTCCGAGTCGGTACTGCTCGATCTGCTGGAGCGTGCCCCCACCGATCCGGAACTGCGCGTCATCCGCCACGGACCACACCACGTCCGCGTCCGCCGAGTGCAGGAACCCACCGGGGCCCCACTCGAGCCGCCAGCTTCCCTCCAGCGCCCAGGCATCGGCCGCCTGCCATCGGCCACCCGCAGCGCCTCGCCAACCGGTGTCACTGAGTGGGCTGAGGACCTCCACGACCCCCGCGTCCCCGTACCGCCGCCACCCCGCCGACAGCCAGACGGCGGCCGTCCCGCCCACCGACGAGGCACCGCGCGCTTCGATCTCGTGGTACGCGACCGGCTCGAAGAGCCCCCAGATCGTGGACATCGAGAAGTAGGGCACGTACCGACGCCCCGAGATCGAGAGCACCTGCCGAGTACCCGAAAACGAGCGAGACGCCGTGACGGCGGCCTTACCCGGGCGACCGAGCTGGAAGTCCCAATCGGCGTTTCCCACCCAACGGATGCGGCCAGTCCGGGCGGCGCCGTCGACGGACGCGCGCTCCGAAACGAGGGCAGAGCGGTCGGTGAGGATCTCCCTCTGATATCGGAGGGTCGCCGACATCGAGCCGAGCCGGCCTCCGAGCGCCCCTCCGACGAGCACCGCGCCCCGGTCGGGAAGGAAGTCGTCGAGTCCGGCCAGGGCCTCGTTGGCAGGCGCCCGAAGGCCCCGCGCCAGGCTCCGTCCGACGTATCCCTCGAACCACCGCTCGCGACTCCGACGCCCGACCCAGGCACCGTCGAAGGACGAGAAGCCCAGCCCGCCGCGAATCTCCTGCCGGCCCAACCGCGCCGACCAGGGGCCGCCGACCCACCGCACGTCACCGAGCAGGAGGTCGACGCGGTCGCCCGATCGAGGCCAGGGCACCTCGCTGCCGAGGTCGGTGCGAGCTCGGGCGTACAGCGTGGCGGACAGCCCCGTGACGCCCAACCCCCAGGCAGAAAGGCGAACATCCTGCGTCCCCACGGCAGCCAATCGCTCCTCGGATGTCGCGATACAACCTGCTATGCAATCGCTCAGCGAAACCCAGGGTCGGAGTTCGACGGCCTGAACGGTGGAGGTCGCCCACCCCCGCACCGTCTGGGCGGCCGAGGGGCGCCCCGCGACGCCCGCGACCAGAAGGGCCGCGACGAGCACCGGCCATCGCTTCATCCGAGTGGGCCGAGTCCGAGGTGGGTGCCACTCGAGGGGAGCGCGTGGCAGACGACGCAGTCCCCTCCGGGTTCGTGGTCGACCATGTCCTGATGACATCCGAGGCACACGGTACGCTCCCGCGGCACGCTCTCGAACGGAGGCGCTTCGTGACAACCCGCTCCGGAGCACGTCACGTGGGCCGTCTCGACCCGGTGCGAACCGCCGGCCTCCGCCACGTGGCACGCCATACAATCGGTGGTCGGCTCGTGGTGCTCTACGTGGCAGGCCACGCAGTCCACCGTTTCCGCCGAGCGGAGCGCCCCCTCCTCGTGGCACTGAACGCAGGACACGCCGGCGTGCGCTTCGTGCTCGAAGGAGAGCCTACGCGCAGGCACCTCTCCGACCGAGAGCGACAGCGCGCGCACGACCTCGAGGACGCCACGCTCGTGGCTCCCCGAGTCGTGGCACAGCCGACAGTCGGTCGGGTCGAAGTCGACGGCCTCCGCTCCGGCGGGGGCCACCCCCACGTGGTGACACGATCGACAGTCCTCCGGTGACGTCGCCAGAACCGCTCCGTGCCTCTCGGAAGAATCGTGGCACGACAGGCACGAGACGTCCCGGTGCTCCCCGTGGCTGAAGCCGGCCTCCTGCGGAAGCGGATACCCCCAGGAGTCGAGCCCCCCACCGTCGTCGAGCCCCAGGGCGCCTTCGAGCCCGACCGCTTCGCCGAGCGCCCCGACGTCGTCGAAGACGTCCCCGTGGCACGCCATGCAGTCGTTGCCGTCGAGGGCAAAGTCGTGCGCCACGTGACAGGAGACGCAGTCCGTCACCACCTCCGTGGACAATCCCGCGTGGTGGGGCGTGAGGTCGGTCGGGTTCTGATGGCATCCCACGGATGCACAGCTCCCGGCAGCCTCGCCGGCATCCTCCTGCTCGTGCGGGTTGTGGCACGAGCCGCAGCTGCCCTCGTGGGGGTCCGGGGTCGGCATCGTCGCGATCTCGCGCATCGCGTGGCACGCGAAACAGCTCGATGCGTCGGGGGAGAGCACGGCCTCCGCCGCCACGACGTCTTCGGTGGGTTCGACGAAGGTGTGACACGCTACGCAGTGCAGAGTCAGATCGCTCATGGCCCCGAGCTGCACAGTGCTCTCGGTGTGACAACCCGACTGAGCACATGTCTCGTCCACGGCGGTGAACTGATGGATGCCACTCGAGTGGCACTCGACGCACTGCAGCCCGTCGAGGGCCGGGTCGTCCGACTCGAGGTGGACGCGGTGGCCGGCCGACGCCGCGACCACCCGCCAACGCTCCGGGTCTCCTTCGATGTGGCACGAGGCGCACAGATCGTTCGGGACCTCGGCGTGAACCGTCAACGAATCGGGGTTCAGGACGATGCCCGTCACACCCATCTGACTCCGCTCGACGAGGCTCGGCTGATGGCACGCCTTGCAGCCCAGCCCCCGGTGGGCGCTCTGCGCGAAGGCCTCGAACGGCTCCTGCATCAGGTGACACGAGAAGCAGAACTCGTTGTCGTGCTCGACGTAGTCGTACGCCTGATAGGCGGCGTACCCCCCACTCCCCATCAGCACGACGACCACGAGGCCGATGATCAGTAGGACAAAGAGGGGCAGCTTTTCCAGCCTGCCCCTCCATCCACCCTTGGCCACGCGAATCCGTCTCCCTGCCTACAAGCCGTAGTGGCTGCGAAGCTCCGCGATGCTGGCGGTGAGGAGGGCACGGATCAGGAACGGGTTGTGCACGATGGCGCCGGGGGCCTCGGCCAGTTCGAGGTTGAACTGCGAGCCCTCGGCGACCGTGTAGCGGTCGTCGTTCTCGTCGAACTCGCTCGCGTCCACCTGGTCGAGTAGCCCCTGCAACTCGGCAATACGGATCGCCAGGTCGTCTTCCGCGTCATCCACCAGCTGCAGGGCTACGGCCGCCGAGTGGCAGTTCGTGCAGCTCGCGTACGACTTCGAGTCGTTCTCGCAGGGTCCCGTCACCGGAACGCCCTGCCCGTCGA
>JAUIKL010000135.1 GCA_030430625.1 Gemmatimonadota bacterium | reverse complement strand
ACGGCGCGTCCGTGAACTTCGGGTCCTTCGTCGGCGCCTCGACGATCCGGGTCCTCGGGATGGGGCTCGCCATGGGTGAGGCCGGCAGCCCGGAGCGTCGACTCATGCAGCAGGCCGTTCGGCAGTCCATGCGGGACGGGGCATTCGGTGTCGCGTCTGCGCTCGTGTATCCTCCCGGCAACTTCGCCTCGACGGACGAGCTGATCTCCATCAACGCCGCCGCAGCGCCCTTCGGAGGTGTGTACATCACCCACATGCGGTCCGAGGGGGACTACTTCCTCGAGGGGATCGACGAGGCCATTCGGGTCGGCACGGAGGCCGGCGTGCCCATCGAGATCTACCACCTGAAGGCGGCGGGTCAGCGGAACTGGGACAAGGCGGCGCTCGCCGTGGCCAAGATCGACTCGGCGCGCGCCGAAGGCGTCGACGTCCAGGCCAACATGTATCCGTACGAGGCCGGCGGTACGGGACTCGACGCGTGCTTCCCCCCGTGGGCCTCGGCCGACGGAGCGCTGTACGACAACCTGTCAGACCCCGACATGCGGGCGCGCATCCGGGCCGAGATGGAGGTCCAGACCGAACCGTGGGAAGCCTTCTGCACACTGGCCACGCCGGCCGGAACGATGTTGCTGGGGCTGAACCGACCCGAGCACGTGCAGTATCGTGGCTGGTGGCTGGAGGATGTGGCCGAGGCCATGGGGAAGGACTGGGTCGACACGGCGATGGACCTCGTCCTGGCCGAACGACAGCGTGTCTCGACGATGTACTTCCTCATGTCCGAGGAAAACGTCGCGATGCAGCTCACGCAGCCCTGGATGAAGTTCGGGACGGATGCCGGTGGCTTCGACCCGACGACGGCTACGGGGCTAGCGCACCCGAGGGCCTACGGGACCTTCACACGGATCCTCGGGAAATACGTGCGGGAGGAGCAGGTGCTTCCTCTCGAGGAGGCCGTGCGGAAGATGACGTCGGCGGTCGCGACCCGCCTCAAGATTCGGGACCGCGGCCTCCTGCACGAAGGGTACTTTGCGGACATCGTCGTCTTCGACCCGGACACGGTCAGTGACCACGCCACCTACGCCGAGCCCCACCAGCTCTCGACTGGGATCGACCACGTCTTCGTGAACGGAACGGCTGTGGTCCGGGACGGCCTACATACCGGTGCGCTTCCGGGGCAGCCCGTGTACGGGCCCGGATGGACCGGCTGGGAGCGCTAGTGGCTTTCGTGACCGGATCGTGACCGAGCGCGGGCAACGATCGAGGGTTCTGCGCCGTCCCATCTCGTATCGGGTGAAACCGAGATGTGGGGTCCCCCGTAAGAAGTATCGTGGGTGGTGCGGAAGGGTGGGGTTCGGCCCGATGTGCCGGGATGTGGATGATGAAGAACGTGGACGAAAGGATCCGGTTCTTGTTGCGGACGGCGATCCGCATAGAGAGTAGCGGCGACACTCGTGGAGCCTGCTTGTTCCGGAGGATGGCGGAGGACATGCGCACTGGTGAGGGCGCCCTCCTGTCCAATGGCCCAGTCTTGGGGGTCGTGGCCGACTAAGCCACGTGGCCGAAACCCTCGGTTCGAGCCCGGTCGCACACTGTGTGGCCGGGCTCGCGTGCGTTCAGCCGTCTCCGCTCGGGCAGGTCACACGCTCGAGGTCCCAGCCCGGCCCCTGTCCATCGGACCCCTCGATCCTCGGTGTCAGGCGTGTCTCCCCATCTCGGACGTAGACGATGCGGACGGGGAAGTCGTGCTCGAGGTTCTCGAACACGTACTCCCCGTCGGTGCTCACGAGTGGGAAGCCGTGTTCGGAGCGTTCCCCGCGCGGGTACGGCCACAGCACGAGCTCGGATCCGTCCTCGACGAGCATCGCGAATTCGAAGTCGGCCAGGCGGCCCTCACGGAAATACCGGGTGGTGCCCAGCATCACGCCGGCCTCCGCTTCGCTCCACTGCTCCCGCATGTCGAGCGCGCCCATCGTTCCAGCCCAGCACCCCGCCAGGAAGGCCACGTCCTCGATGCCGTACTCCTGTGCGGAAACGGGTCTCGGCCCGGCTGCTGAGGTCATGAGCGCACTCATCGCTACGACGACAGTCCAGTTCTTCGACACCGCCCTCCCTCCCCTGTGGTGAGTGCCCCCTCATGGGCTGCGGGTAATACCGGATACAGCACCAGAGTGGTTCCGATTAGCTTATCGAAACGGAAACGGCTTCGCGAAGACGTGTGCTGTCGAAGCCCTGAACGGACCAAGAGGACTTATCCCATGAAGCTCTACAGGCTCATCCCGGTGCTCGCACTCGGTGTAGCCGCGTGTGGTGGCGGTGACGCCCCCGACGCCCCGCCCGCCGACCCCGCACCCGAGGCTCCGGCCCCGGCGCCGGCCGGCCCCGCGGCCCCGACGGGCCCGCTGTCGATGCCGGACTGGTACTCGGTCGACAACGCAGCCCAGACGGTTTCGATCACCCTGACCGCGGGTGCGACGCCGGACAACAACTACTGGAACTTCAACGGCTACACGAGCGGTGAAGTCGCGCTCGTCGTGCCCGAGGGGTATACGGTTTCGATCACGCTCGTCAACGACGATCCGAACATGGCGCACAGCGTCGGGGTCTCGTCCGAGCTGGCCAACTTCACGATGCCGCCCACCCCGGAGCCGGTCTTCGCGGGCGCGATCTCCGAGAACCCGCAGTCCATGGTCGACGCCACCATGCCGGGTGAGACGGAGACGATCACCTTCACGGCGGACGCAGCGGGCAACTACTCGCTGGTGTGCTACATCGCGGGCCATTCGGCCGTCGGGATGTGGCTCTTCTTCGACGTCTCCGCGGACGGTGAAGTCGGAGTACGGGGCCTGTAGCACGCGGGTCCCACGTGGAAAGAAGAGCGCCGCACCCTGGACGGGGTGCGGCGCTCTTTTTGGGTACTCCGGGGCCCGGCCGTGGACCGATCAGTCGCCGCTCGCGTCGTCCATCGTCGGGCCGCGGAGGTGGACCGGCGCGCGGGCCGAGTTGGCGCGGAGGTTGATCAACTCGACGAAGATCGAGAAGCCCATCGCGAAGTAGATGTAGCCCTTCGGAATGTGCTGACCCCACCCCTCGGCTACGAGGGACATGCCGATCAGGAGGAGGAAAGAGAGGGCGAGCACCTTCACGGTCGGGTGCGCGCTCACGAAGCCGCTGACCTTTTCCGCCGAGACGATCATGAACCCGCCGGCGATCAGGACCGCGAGCACCATCACGGGAAGGTGGTCGGCGACCCCGACGGCTGTGATGACCGAGTCGAGGGAGAAAACGATGTCGAGCAGGGCGATCTGAACGATCACCGAGCCGAACGACGCCGTTCCGGCCCCCGCGCTACGACCGTGCTCTTCGCCCTCGAGCTTGTGGTGGATCTCCCGAGTCGACTTGAAGAGGAGGAAGATTCCACCTCCGATCAGGATCAGGTCCCGCCCGGACATGTCATGGCCGAAGGCGGAGAACAGGGTGTTCGTCAGCCCCATGATCCAGGTGATCGAGAAGAGCAGCAGGATCCGGGTGCCGATGGCGATCGACAGCCCCACCCGCCTCGCGCGGGCGCGCGACTCCTCTTTGACTCGATCCGCCAGGATGGCGACGAAGATGATGTTGTCGATCCCGAGGACGATCTCGAGGACCGTCAGGGTGGCGAAGGCGATCCACGCCTCGGGGCTACTCATCCACTCCAGCATCGCGATCCTGTGTCCTTGTGGGCGTGCACCACTCCAGGGAGGACAAGGTAGGACAGCCGCACGGCTGTACCCAAGACCCGAAACCGCCCCGGACCCCGCCCCGTAGGCGGAATCGACGGCGGTGGGTCGAACGGTGAGGTGAGTGATGACGTGGATGCAAGACGTGCGGTACGGGTTGCGGATGATGATGAAGTCGCCCGTCGTGACGATCGTCGCGGTCTTGTCCTTGGCCCTCGGCATCGCGGCCAACACTGCCGTCTTCTCGGTGGTCGACGGATTCCTCTTCGAGGCGCTGCCGTACGAGGACCAGGAGGAGTTGGTCCTGGTGCGCACGCTGGGACCCGATGAGGACATCGAGATGGCGGGTGGTGTCTCGTACCCGAACGCCCGGGATCTCTTCGAGACCTCGGAGTCCATCGAGTCGTGGACCGTCTACACGATCCAGCGCGCCAATCTGACCGGCCTCGACGTCCCGGAGCAGGTGAATGTGGTCGTCGGCACGGCATCGCTCCTCGACGTGTTCGGGATCCAGCCGGCACTCGGCCGAGGGTTCGACCGGAGCGACGCCGCCGAGGGCCGGGTGCTCGTGCTGGAGTACGACTACTGGCAGCGCCGATTCTTCGGAGAAGCCGAAGCCCTCGGTCAGTCGATCACGGTGGACGGCGAACCCCACACGATCATCGGGGTGATGCCCGCCGACTTCGACATGATTCCCGCCAACGTGAACGCCTTCCGACCCTCGGACTTCTCCGAAGTGGCGGAGGACCGGACCGGTCGCGGTCTGATGGCCTTCGCGCGACTCCGCGACGGCTCGACCCTCGAGCAGTTCGAGCGGGAAGTCGAACGGCTCACGCCGTCGCTTCAGAGTGAGTTCCCCGAGGCGAACCGGGGGATGACCTTCGCGGTTCAGAACCTCCGGGCTTTCTTCCCCGGTCCGACGGACAGCGCCCTGCTCAAGATCCTGATGGCGGTCACCCTGTTCGGGCTGATGATCGCCTGTGCGAACATCGCCAACCTCCTGCTCGGCAGGGCGGAGGAGCGTCAGAAGGAGATCGCCGTTCGCACCGCGATGGGGGCCGGACGGTCACGGATCCTTCGGCAGATGCTTACCGAGAGCGTGATCCTGGCGTTGACCGCGGGGGCGCTTGGCACCGCGTTGGCCGTGTGGATCGTCCGCTGGCTGCAGACGGCGATGCCCGCCGAGCTTCCGGCGGCGCTGATGCCCGATATCGACTTCGAGGTGCTGGCGGCCACCCTGCTCGTGTCCCTGCTGGCTGGCCTGGCGTTCGGACTGACCCCGGCGCTCCAGGCGGCCCGCGGCGGGCTCAGCGAGAGCCTGATCGGCTGCGGACGCGGTGGCACGGCGGGGCGGAAACGGAAGCGACTGCGAAGTGCGTTCGTCGTCGGCGAGATCGCCGTGGCGTTGGCCCTCCTGAGCGGAAGCGGCATGCTGATCCAGGCGTTCGACCGCCTGGCCAACGACGAGCCGGGCTTCGTGAGTGAAGGACTTCTGACCTTCCAGCTGGCCGTACTCGAGGGCCGTTACGACACCGACGAGGCCAAGGCGCAGTACCAGCGCGAGCTCCTCGATGCGCTGGGGGCGATCCCGGGCGTCGACGGGGTGGCGGTCATGTCCACCCTTCCTCGGGGACGCGCGAACGCACGGACACGCTACACCGTGGATGGGCGCCCCGTACCCGAACCCATCGAGCAGCCGACCGCCGGCTTGCAGGCGGTGAATGCGGACTACTTCGAGACCCTGGGGGTCGAGGTCACGTCGGGGCGGAGACTACTCGCCTCCGATCGGGCCGAGTCGGCCCCGGTCGCGCTCGTCAGCGAAGCCTTCGTGACGAGGGAGTTTCCCGGCGAGGACGCGATCGGTCGGTCGATCACGGTGGACGGGACCTCCCGCTCGATCGTCGGGGTCGCCGAGAACGTCCTGCAAGAGCGCATGGCGCTCTCGGGTCGTGCAGGTGAGATGATCTACGTCCCGGTGGACCAGGCTCCTCTGGAGAACCCGAGCTTCGCGCTCAGGACCGAAGGGGATCCGTCCGCCCTGGCTGCGGACGTGCGAAGTGCGGTCTGGTCCGTCGAAGCCGATCAGCCCGTGGCCGAGGTGCAGACGCTGGACGCCTTCATTGCGGCTTCGTTGGCCGGACCTCGTGCGATCTCGGCGTTCCTGATGGCCATGGGCCTCATCGCGGTCGTGTTGGCCGCGATGGGGGTCTACGGGGTCATGGCGCACTCGGTGACGCAGCAGCGCCGCGAGATCGGGATCCGCATGGCGCTCGGGGCGGAGCGGGGCAGCGTCGTGGGGATGATGGCCCGCCACGGTCTCTCCCTGGTGGGCCTGGGCGTTCTGGTCGGCGCTCCCATGGCCTGGTTGATGTCGCGGAGCGCGATGTCGGGGTTGGGGCTGTTCGAGACGGACATCGGGTACGGCATCCCGCTGGCGCTGGGCGGCGCTCTGATCGCCGTGGCCGCGGTGGCCACGATGGTCCCGGCGGGTCGGGCGAGCGGCGTCGCCCCCGTGGCCGCGCTGAAGGAGTGAGGGGGTGAGCCTGTCAGATCTATTGATTTGACAAATCAAAGTATCGTATCGTCGGGTATGTCCGACCTCGCCCGACTCCTGTCCGCCCTCGGGCGTCTCGAAGCCGATTTGCGGGCTCCTGCACCGGCGCGACCGGGCCGTGGCCGCGTGACGGAGAATCAACTCCGGATCCTCGAAGAGCTCGACGAGGAGGACCCGGTCATGGTGACGGAGCTGGCCGACGTACTCGGGGTCACCGCCTCGACCATGTCCCTGAACCTGGGTCGACTGGTCGACGAGGGCCTGGTGGTCCGGAGCCGGGATCCGATCGATCGGCGTGTGAGGAACGTCCGGCTCACTCGTGAGGGGGCCGCGCTGGTCGAGGAGCGGGACGGGCTCGATGCGGTGCGTGCGGCGGCGGCGCTGGAGCGGCTCCGTCCGGACCGGCGTCGAGAGGTCGTGGAGGCGGTCGTCCTGCTCGCCGCGTCCGCCGAAGCTGTGGCCGACCGACACGACGCCTACCTTCGTGGCCTCACAGGGCACGTGCAGGAGTCGAACGGATGACCGCGGGATACTCGGGTACCCCTCTACCCAGGAAGCTGGGGATCAAGGCCGGACAGCTGGTCGCTACGATGAACGCCCCCGACTCGTTCTTCGACGCGCTGGGGGAGCTCGACCCCTCCGTCCGGATGCGGGAGGGGCTGAGGGGGAAGGGCCCGTTCGACGTCATCGTCCTCTTCGCCCGTTCGGAGGCCGAACTCAGGCCACGCTTCCTTCGCGCGGCCGAGAAGCTCGCCACGGCCGGCGGGCTCTGGGTGGCGTGGCCGAAGCAGAGTTCACCTCTGGCCACTCGGCTGAAGGACGGACATGTGCGCGCATTCGGGCTGTCGACCGGGTTGGTCGACAACAAGGTGTGCGCGATCGACGAGGACTGGTCCGGGCTGCGCTTCGTGGTCCGCAAGGAGGATCGGCCGAAGCATGCTGCGCGGACCGGTGGCTGATGTGGGCTCCAAACCTTTCCGGGCTGGTCGGGATCTGAGGCAACGAGAGCAGGATCGACGACCCTCCCGGGAATCCCATGGGTGCGCGACACCTCCATACACATGACCGCATGACCTCCGGCACGCCCGAGTCCATCGACGCACTCGTCCGGCGCGCTCAGGAAGGTGATGTCCGCGCCTTCGAAGGTCTGTACCGGCAGACGAGTGGGCGGGTGTACGCCGTCTGTCTGAGGATGTGCGCGGACGCGGATCGGGCCACCGAACTGGTCCAGGACGTCTTCGTTCGGGTGTGGGAAAAACTGCCCGGCTTCCGCGGGGACGC
>JAUIKL010000134.1 GCA_030430625.1 Gemmatimonadota bacterium | reverse complement strand
GCGCCGTCACGAACGCCCATGGGAGGGGTTGGACATGGTGGCAGACAGCGGGTTTCCCCGCTGCCAGAAGTGCGACAGCGGTATTCTGCTTCCGCTTTCGGACTACGGCAGGGATGGTGCGCCGATTCGATACAAGGCTTGGGTTTGCTCGAGCCCCGAGTGTGGATTCAACATCCGGATCGACAACGGCGAGATCACCCTCGGGCGTCAGATCGGCCAAAGCTACAAGTAGCCGCCGGGGCCCCCGCGCGTAGCGCCCGATGTCGCCGCATCGAGGAGGTACGCGTGTGAACGGCCCGAGAGCGGTACCGACACCCTGGGCACGCGGTGACACGTGGGCCCAGACCGCGGGTGAGGCACGTGCGTTCGACGCGCGTGCGATCGACACGTTGGGCATTGCCCAGACCGTTCTCATGGAGAACGCGGGCCGGGCGGCAGCCGTCGTGGTACGAGACCTCCATCGGGAGGGGCACGTCGTCGGACTGGTCGGGGCAGGCAACAACGGAGGCGATGCGCTGGTAGCGCTTCGTGCGCTTTCCACGTGGGGGGTCGACGTCCGTGGCGTCGCCACGGACGCGCGCTCCGACGATCCGCTCCTCCACGGGTGGGCGGTCCCCATCGAGCTGGCCGAAAGCCTCGACGACACCGGGTGGGCCGCACTCCTGGCGGGGGCGTCGGTCGTGATCGACGGTCTTCTGGGTACGGGAGCGCGGGGAGCGCCGCGCGCGGGGCACGCGGGGATCATCGACAAGGTGAACGACTCGGGTATCCCCGTCGTGAGTCTCGACGTTCCGTCGGGCATCGACGCGACGACCGGTGCGGTCGAGGGCGCCGCGATTCGGGCGCACACGACGGTCTCGTTCGGCGCTCCAAAGGTCGGGTCGCTTCTGCATCCGGCCCGTGCTCACGTCGGTCGGCACCTGGTCGTGGAGATGGGCTTTCCGCCGATTCGGCCGGAGGAGGCCACGGCGCGCCTCGTCACTCCGGCGTGGGCGCTCGGACGCGTTCCCCGGCGAGGCACCGACACGCACAAGAACCGCGTCGGTCGGGTCCTGATCGTCGGTGGAGGTCCGGGCATGGCCGGGGCCGCCCTGCTGGCGGCGCGGGCTGCGTTCAGAACGGGGGCTGGCCTCGTGCGCGTCGCGGCGGCCGAGACGAACCGTGCAGCGGTCCAGGCCGCACTCCCCGAGGCCATCTTCGTGCCCCTGGGTGACGTGCACGCGCTCGGCGAGGCCGCGTCCGCCAGCGACGCCGTCGTCGTCGGGCCAGGGCTGGGCCAGGACGAGGAGGCACGAAACGCTCTTCTCCGGATCGTCGAGGTCGGGAGCGCGCGTCTGTTGCTCGACGCGGACGCCCTGAACCTCGGGGCCCTGGGCGTTGTCGATATCGGCGCGGTGGACCGCCCGATCCTGGCGACGCCCCACCCGGGCGAGATGGAGCGTCTCCGGCCGGTAGGAGACGAGGACGAGGCGTCGGGGCCGATGGAGAGGGTGCGTCAGGCCGTGGGCGCACTCGGCTGCGCCGTCCTCCTCAAGGGCGCCCCCTCGGTGGTCCGAGATCGGGACGGACCGACATGGATCGACACGCAGAGCACATCGGATCTGGCGGTGGCGGGGATGGGCGATACGCTGGCGGGCGTCGCGGGCACGCTGATGGCGCAGGGCCTTCCGCCGGACGAAGCGGGTGCGCTGGGCCTCTACCTCTCGGGTCGTGCGGCTCGGATCGCCGATCGGGGGCCGGGGCTCACACCCTCCGACGTGATCGACCATCTTCCGGATGCCCTGTCCGAGGCGCCGCCCGAGCGTCCTGTGTCGGACTTCCCCTTCCTCCTCTTCGAGGCGGAGCCAGCCCGGTGACGATTCCGCGCATGGACACCCGGTGTCCGGGAGATTCGTGATGGGATGTGGGGTGAACCTCGGTCCGGGTCGGGAGTTCGATCTGATCCGGCGTATCGTCGGTGAAGGCGTGCGCGCGCCGGAGGTGCAGATCGGCCCGGGTGACGATGCCGCGGTCCTTTCCGATGGATGGGTCGTCAGCACGGACATGTCGGTCGAGGACGTCCACTTCCGACGCGCGTGGCTGTCGGACGAAGAGATCGGGTACCGGGCCGCAGCGGGTGCGTTGTCGGATTTGGCCGCCATGGCGGCTACCCCCGTCTGTGTCCTCGTCTCCTGCGCCGCGCCACCCGCTGTGGACGTGGAAGCCGTGAACGCGGGGATCCGTGAGGTCGCCGCATCCGTCGGGGCGTCCGTCGTCGGTGGAGACCTGTCGCGCTCTCCCGGACCCCTCGTGATCGATGTCGTCGTCCTGGGACGGACCGACTGGCCCGTTCAGCGCAACGGGGCCGAGCCCGGAGACCACGTGTGGGTGACGGGTCGCCTGGGCGCCGCGGCCGCCGCCGTGCGCACCTGGATGGCGGGGGAGGAGCCGACGGCTGCGGCTCGCGCCGCCTTCGCCCGGCCGACACCTCGGGTGGCCGAGGCTCGGTGCCTGGTCGAGTACGAGGTCGTCGACGCGATGATCGATCTGTCCGACGGGTTGGCCGGGGACGCTGGCCACCTCGGCGCCGCATCGGGCGTCGCGATCACGCTCGAGGTCGATCGGCTGCCGCTGTCGGATGCGCTGGGTGCGTTCGACCGGGCCGAATCGCTGGATTTGGCGTTGCGGGGCGGGGAGGACTTCGAACTCTGCTTCGTGACCGACCCCGACGCGGTGGATGTCGAAGACTTCCGATCGCGATTCGGTGTGGAGGTCACGCGGGTCGGGACGGTCTCCGAGGGAGCCGGCGTATGGCTCGTCGACGCGGAGGGGAAGAGAGAGCCGATCGGACGAGGGGGCTTCGACCACTGGGGCGCAGGCGACTCATGATTCGATTCTTCGCGGTCCTGATCGGTGTCGCCCCGGCGACCATCTGGTACGGAACCAAGATGATCTGGGTGACGCGGATGAACCGCGCCGACGCTCCGTGCCAGTGTGACCAGGCCGGTCGCCGATGGGGTCAGCTGATCCTGAAGCTGTCCGGCGCCCGGGTGGTCATGGAGAACGAAGAGGTGTTGGACCCGGACCGCCCGCAGATTCTCGTGGCCAACCATCAGTCGTGGTACGACGTTCTGGCGCTGATTGCCGCGGTGCCGGGGCGGTCCGTCTTCGTGGCCAAGAAGGAGCTCCGCAAGATCCCGCTCTTCGGACCCGCGTCCGAGGCGTGCGGCCACATCTTCATCGACCGATCCGACCGCAACCGATCGATCCAGTCTCTCGGTGAGGCGAATAAAAAGCTGGACGAAGCCTCCCCGACCATCATCATGTTTCCAGAGGGGACGAGATCGGCTACCGGGGCCTTGCAGCCCTTCAAGAAGGGGGCCTTCGTTCTCGCCATCCAGAGCGGGGTCGACATCGTCCCCGCGGCGATCACCGGTTCGCGCGAGATCATGCGGAAGGGATCGTGGAAGATTCGACCGGGCGCCACGATCGGCGTCCGGTTCGGAGAACCCATCTCGGTAGACGGGCTCACGCTCGACGACCGAAACGAATTGACCGAGCGGGCCAGGCGCGCAGTCGCTGAACTGCAAGCCCGGCCCTGACACTTACATCGCAGTACGAGACAACGAGAGGAGGAGCCGTGTCGGCGATCGTCGGCGTGCATGGACGAGAGATCCTGGACTCACGGGGCAACCCGACGGTCGAGGCCGAAGTGACGTTGGAGTCCGGGGTACGGGGGCGTGCGGCGGTGCCGTCGGGTGCCTCCACGGGGGCTCACGAAGCCGTCGAGCTCAGGGACGGTGATCGCGACCGCTTCCTAGGGAAGGGCGTCAGGACGGCGGTCGAGAACATCAACACGAAGATCGCGAGCGCCATCCGTGGTTTCGAGGCGCGCGAACAGCTCGACATCGACCGCACGATGCTCGACCTGGACGGCACACCCAACAAGCGGAACCTCGGTGCGAACGCCATCCTGGCCGTGTCGATGGCCGCAGCGCGTGCGGGCGCGCTGGAGAACCAGATGCCCCTCTGGCGCTATCTGGCACCGACCGGCGAGGCCGATACACTCCCGGTGCCGATGATGAACATCCTCAACGGCGGGGCGCACGCGCCGAACAACGTCGACATCCAGGAGTTCATGGTGATGCCCGTCGGTGCGGAGACGTTCTCCGAAGGGCTACGCATGGGCGTGGAGGTCTTCCACCACCTGAAGAAAGTGCTCTCCGACCAGGGCAAGAACACGGCAGTCGGGGACGAGGGTGGCTTCGCGCCGGACCTCGCCAGCAACGAAGAGGCCGTCGAGGTCGTCCTCCAGGCTATCGAAGCCGCCGGGTACCGGCCCGGCGAAGACCTCGTCCTCACCCTCGACGCGGCCGCGACCGAGTTCTTCGAAGACGGTGAGTACGTCTTCCACTGGTCGGGGGGCGAGCGTCGGGACGCTGCCGGAATGGTTGAGTTTTGGAAGGAGTGGGTTGCAAAGTATCCCATCCGCTCGATCGAGGACCCGCTGGACGAGAACGACTGGCACGGTTGGACGAAGCTCACGGAAGCGATCGGAAGCGATGTGCAGATCGTCGGTGACGACCTCTTCGTGACGAATGCCGACCGGCTGGAGCAGGGGATCCGAGACGGAGCGGCGAACGCGATCCTGATCAAGGTCAACCAGATCGGAACGTTGACCGAGACGCTCGAGACGATGCGTATGGCAGCCCAGGCCAACTACAACAGCGTGGTGTCCCACCGCTCCGGTGAGACCGAGGACACGCTCATCGCCGATCTGGCCGTGGCCACCGGCGCCGGTCAGATCAAAACCGGGAGCGCGAGCCGTACCGACCGCGTGGCCAAGTACAACCAGCTTCTCCGCATCGAGGAGCAGCTCGGCGCCGCTGCGCGTTACCCCGGCCGAGGTCTCTGGGGATGATCCGCCTTCGTCGACTCGTCCTTCCTTCTCTCCTGGCCGCCGCCGGGTACTGGGCCGTCTTCGGCGGCGAGTACTCGGTGTTCGAGCTCGCTGGACTGCGGGCGGCCACGGTCGAGGAGGAGGGGCGGCTCGGCGAGGTGAAGATGCAGATCGACTCGCTGTCGGCGTGGCGAGATTCGCTGGCCGACGACCCATCGACGATCGAACGGGTCGCTCGGGAAGATTTCGGCATGATCGGGGCCGACGAAACGCTCTATCGTTTCGTCGACCCCGACGGCGGACGCGCGGTCACGCCGGAGCGGTAGGGACGGGAACGTACCGGAACGCTCGCTTCTAGCTGTCTTCCTGCTCGTCCTCCACCGGCACCGTTTCCGGGCCTCCGGCGCGGAGGGCACGATCGACGGCCTCCCGAACCGAACCTTCGGATCCGTCGCCGAGGGCCTGGACCACGTCCTTTCCGCCCGGGACCGACGACATCATCGCATCGGCGGCCGCCTTGAGCGCCTTTTCGCGGGCCTCGGGTGACGCCTCCTTCTTGCCGGCCACGAACGGCCCGAAGAGGTCGATCGGGATCGGGAAGAGCGTCGTCGAGTTGTTCTCGACGGCAACTTCGGTGACGGTCTGCAGGAAGCGGAGCTGCATGGCCACGGGGAACTGCTCGATGATCTCGGCGGCCTCGGCCAGCTTCGCGGACGCCTGGTACTCACCGGTCGCGTTGATGACCTTGGCGCGCCGCTCCCGCTCGGCCTCGGCCTGCTTGGCCATCGCCCGCTTCATCTCCTGAGGGAGGTCGATGTCCTTGATCTCCACCCCCGTCACGTCGATACCCCACGGGTCGGTACCCTGGTCGATGATCCCGCGTACGACCTCGTTGATCCGCTCCCGCTGGGCCAGAAGCTCGTCGAGCTCCGACTGACCGATCACCGACCGCAGCGTCGTCTGCGCCAACTGGCTGGTCGCGAAGTAGTAATCCTCGATCTCGATCACCGCCTTCGTGGGGTCGGCCACCCGGAAGTAGACGACCGCGTTCACGCGAACCGAGACGTTGTCCTTCGTGATCGTGTCCTGCGGAGCGATATCGAGCGCCACGATCCGCAGGTCCATCTTCTTGAGTCGGTCGACTCCGAACGGGACGAGGAAGACGAGGCCCGGGCCCTTGGCCCGCGTCAGCTTCCCCAGCCGGAAGACCACGCCGCGTTCGTACTCGTACAGCACCCGAATGCTGGTGAAGATGGCCGCGCCTGCGGCGATGAGTGCAGGAATGATCAGTCCGCCCATATCGATCGGGTCCTCCGAGAGGGAAGTCGACAGCCATTGTACCCGCCAGCCGGGGGAAGTCTCCACTCCGCGTCACGAGCCCGTTGACACGGCGACGAGGCAGGTTGAGCTTTTTCGGCCTTGCCGGAGTAGCTCAGTTGGTTAGAGCAGCGGAATCATAATCCGCGTGTCGGGGGTTCAAGTCCCTCCTCCGGCACTGAGGGCCCGCGCGGCCTCTCGGACGCGGCCCCTCCTTCGGGAGGGGCCGTTCTTCGTTTCGGTTCCGGCGTTGCGCCTCTAGTCGGGAACGGGGAACTTCACGCGACCGACGCGATTCCCCCCGATCATCCTGGAGGCTCCATGTTCCGCCCCCGCTCGGTGCTCACCGCTCTCGCTCTGTCCGCCGTCGCGGCGACGCCCGCTTTTGCGCAGAACGGCGACACGTCGTCGTGCGACCTCGTGTCCGATCTCGTATCGAGCGGCGACTACGCCGACGCGCTCTACGAGTTGGACATCTGCCGAAACAACGTCCGAAAGCTCTGGTTCGACGGGATGCTCGAGGTCGTGAACGTTCCGATGGCCGGCCTCCAGCCGTCCGACGGGACGATCGAAGGGGCGATGGGGATCAACGTGATCACCATCCACCACGGCCCCTGGGAATCGACCTTCACGAGCGGCTCGGGTGCGGCCGAGGATCCGATGTCGTCGCTGGCTTCGCTGGCCGGTGGGCTCAGTGGGGCCTTCGGTGTCCGACAAGAGGGCGTCGAGGACGTCCGGCTCGGGCGGCGCACGACGGGCAAGCTCGAAACCCGCGGGGACGACCTGACGATGACGGTCGCGCTCGACGAGGGGATGCTCGTCACGAAGGGCGACGGTGGTCGGGACCAGCTGACCGAGTTGGTCCAGGGACTTATCGAGGCGCTCGAAGACTACATGCGCTGATCGTCGAATCGGTCGGCCGCGCCCTCGGTGCGGCCGGCCGTTCGCACGGCCATCAGACGAAGGACGAGGGCACCGGCCACCATCGCGAGCAGCATGGTGGTCATGCCGGCGGACTGAAGGGCGCCCCCGATCTCCTGATCGCGCGAGAGGCGCCCGTACTTCATCAGGATGAAGGTCCAGTCGTGTCCGTCGACGTCGACGGGGCCGAAGGGGGACACGAGGGGAAGCGCCTGGGCGCGGGCGTCCGCGGCGTAGATCCCGGCTCCTACGAGTGCGGTCCCGAGCCAGAACAGGCAGACCGTCGCGCCGAAGGGGTCGCGTTGGCGGAGAAGTAGATACGCTCCCGCCATACCAGGAACGGCCAGCTCGAGAATCGTTCCTCCGGCCGCGGTGAGCACATTGCTGCCGAACCAACCGAAGACGACGTGCCCGACCTCGTGAAAGCCGAGGTTGATGCCACTGAAGATCGAACCGCCACCACGGAATCGCAGGTAGCCGCGGTAGACCCAGGCCAGAAAGAGGAGGACGGGCA
>JAUIKL010000133.1 GCA_030430625.1 Gemmatimonadota bacterium | reverse complement strand
GTCATTCTTGGACACCTGAAAGCTCATGGGCTTGGATGCTCCTAAACGTAGGTGCGGAGCGCGCAGCGATCGCCGCGCGGCGTGAGTCCCCGTCAACGAACACAAAGGTAAAAACGACGCATTTGAACGGGCAAGGAAGTCGAATCCGGCCCGGCGTCGCCCCTGGAGCGTGCAAAAGCCGCTTTATCCGGCCATCAACGCGGTGATGTACGCCACCAGGCGGATGTCCTCCGGAGACGCCCCGCGGGAGAGATCGTTCATCGGGGCCGCCAACCCCTGGAGGACCGGCCCGAGTGCGGTAGCTCCCGCCAGGTACTGCACGAGCTTGTAGGAGATGTTGGCCGAGTTCAGGTCCGGAAAGACCAGGACATTGGCTGAGCCGCGGAGCGGTGAGTCCGAACACTTCCTCTTCGCCACCGCCGCGGACAACGCAGCGTCTCCTTGCAACTCCCCATCCGACACGACGTCGGGCATCCGATCCCCGAAGAGGGCCGCGGCCTCCCGGACGGGAGCGATCGACGGTCCGTCGGCCGACCCCTTGGTCGAGTACGACAGGAAGGCCACGCGGGGCTCGTCCCCGACGATACGCCGCCGGGCTTCGGTGGCCGCGACGGCGATGTCGACCAGAGCGTCCACGTCCGGCGCGGGCACGACGCCGGCGTCCGTGAAGGTGAGCACACCGGACGAGCGGTCGGCGCGTTGGGGCATGACCATGTAGAACGCCGAGCTCAGCGTCTGGATCCCGGGTGCGAGCCCGATGCCGACCAGAGCGGCCCGTACGACGTCTGCGGTCGTGCGCACACAGCCCGCGACGACCCCGTCCGCCCCCCCGGTCGCGACCATCGCGGCGGCCTGATGGAGGGGGTCCCGGGCCCAACCGTCGATCCGGTCGGCCCGGTCGGACTTCCCCTTCCGGCGCTCGGTGAGGTGAGCCCGCGTCCGGTCGACGAGTGTCGCGTCGGATGTGTTCACGACCGACGCGCCCCTACCCAGCCCCGTGGCCTGGCGGGATGCCTCGATGTCCGCAGCGTCGCCGAGGAGGACCGGTTCCACCGCCCGCTCGTGTAGCAGCCGGTCAGCGGCCTCCAGCACTCGGGGCTCCGCACCCTCCGGAAGGAGGATCCGTCTTGGAGACCGTCCCGCGCGCTCGACGAGGGCCTCGACGAAGTCGCCGCGCCCCTCCGTCATCATCCGTCGAGCTTGGCCAGCAGGCGCTCGAGGACCGACGGTGAGACGAACGACGAGACATCACCCCCCAGCGCCGCGACTTCCCGCACCAGGGACGACGAGATGAACGAGTTGCTCACCTCGGGGACGAGAAAGAGCGTCTCGATGTCCGCGTTCAACTCCTGGTTCATCTGGGCCATCTGCAGCTCGTACTCGAAGTCGGAGACGGCCCGAAGCCCCCGCAGCACGAGATGCGCACCCTGCGCCGCGGCGAAGTCCACCAGCAGACCCCGGAAGCCCATGGCCTCGATCCGGTCCTCGTCGTCGAAGACCTCCGAGATGAGCTCGACGCGCTCATCGACGGAGAACAGCCCGCGCTTCGATTGGGTGCTGGTGTGGGCCACCGCCACGATGATCCTGTCGGCGACCCGGAGGCCCCGTCGGACAATGTCTTCGTGACCGCGTGTGATGGGGTCGAACGAGCCCGGGTAGAGGGCGATGGTGGGGTTGGGTCTGGTCATTCGTCCGCGACGATCGTCGTGATGGCGGTATCCCCGTAGCGACGCGTGCGGGCCCCGTCGGGGAGTGGCGGGGCGTCCCGGAAAGGATGCTCCAGCCAGAGTTCGCGCGCAAACGGTCGAGCGACGAAGATCTCGATCAATCGACGCGCATCGTCCGTCTGGTAGGGTGGGTCGGCGAGGGCCACTCCGGCGTCCGGTCGCTCGCGGTCCAGGAAGCGGAAGACGTCGTCCTGGACGAGCGTGTGCCGATCGCCAGCCTCGAGCAGTTCCGCGTTCGACCGTATGGCCTGGGCCGCGGCCCGGGTTTTCTCGACCGCGACCACCGAACCGGCCCCTCGGCTCAACACCTCGAAGCCCAGAGCCCCGGAACCGGCGAACAGGTCGAGCACGTCGACCCCGACGATTCGGTCGCCCAACGCCGACATCCAGGCCTCTCGGACACGGTCGGTGGTCGGTCGCACGCTCCGCCCTTTCACCGTTCGGAGCCTTCGCCCCCCCCACGACCCGGCGATGATCCTCACGAGGATCGCCTGAGGTCGATCAGCTTCGCCTGAACCGACACCCGCCCCCGCCATTCGTTCTGCTCGAGCCGGAAGAGCGCGTCCCATAGCCCCTCGTCCAATCCCCGTGTCGAAAAGCGATCCCACATCCCGAAGCCGATCGCGTCGAGCCGGGCCGAGCCCGATCGCAGGGTCGCCTTCAGATGGTTCGTCCCGACCTCCCGTACGCCGTCCAGCGCGACGCCGACCGCACGAAAGACGGGCCCGGGGTTCCCGATGCCATGGGGCCCGAGGTATCCGAGCCAGTGCACGAGATCCGTATCGACGACAGCGAGGTCGATGTCGGCGTCGGCCCGCCGACGGGGGCGGGGTTCTTCCCCCTCCATCCGGCGTCGCGCCTCTGCGTTGAAGTCGGCCGTGAACTCAGGGATCCTCGCGGGATCGATATCGAGGCCGGCAGCCTGCCGGTGTCCGCCGAAGCGCTCGAGGTGTGCCGAGCACGCCTGAAGCGCCTCGTGCAGGTGGAAGTCCGGGATCGAACGGCAGCTTCCCCGGCCTCCATCCGGCCCGAGGGCGATCAGGACCACCGGCCGATGCACGCGCTCGACGACCCGCGAGGCGACGATCCCGATCACTCCGGGGTGCCACCCGTCACCGGCCACGACGACACCGAAGTCCCGCTCCGGGTCGTAGCGGGACTCCAGGGACGCCAGGACCTCGTCGAGCGTCCTCTGGTCCTCGTCGCGCCGCTCCCTGTTCAGATCGTCCAGCCGACGTGCGATTCGACCGGCCGTCGCCGGGTCGTCGGTCAGGAGCAGCTCGACACCGTGGGCCGCGTCGTCCATCCGCCCCACAGCGTTGATTCGTGGTGCAATCTGGTAGCCGAGGTGCCCGGCGGTCACCTGCGCGGAGTCCACATCGGCCACGCTCAACAAAGCCGCAACTCCCGCCAACCGCGTCTTTGGGAAGCGTCGAAGCCCGAAGTGGACCAGGACCCGGTTTTCACCGCGCAAGGGCACGAGATCGGCAACCGTCGCGAGGGCCACGAGGTCGAGGTAGTCGAGGAGGCCTTCGGGATCGTGCCCGACCTCGTCCGCCACGAGCTCGCCGAGGCGCAGCGCGACCCCCGTTCCGCAGAGGTCCTCGAACGGATAGGCACAGTCACTCCGATGCGGATTGACCACCGCCACCGCATCGGGCAGCGTCTCCCCGGGCTGGTGGTGATCGGTGACGATCACGTCGATCCCCACGGCTCGGGCCGCCGCGACCGCTTCGTGGGCCACCGTTCCGCAGTCGACGGTCACGACGAGGGTCGCCCCCGCCTCTTCCGCCGCCCTCACGCCGGACGCGGAGAAGTCGTACCCGTCACGGAGTCGGTGGGGCACGAAGGGCACGACGCGGGCACCCAGGGTTCGCAGCCAACGCGTGAGCAGGGCCGTGGCGCATATGCCATCCACGTCGTAGTCACCGTGGACCAGAATCGTCTCACCGGTGTCGATGGCCCGAGCGATCCGTCGCGCCGCCACACGTCCGTCGGCCAGCAAACCCGGGTCTGGGCGATGCTCCAGGCGCGGACGGAGAAACGACTTGGCGTCGTCCGGGGCGTCGAAGCCGCGCACCGCCAGGAGGGCGCACACCGAGCGCGGCAGGCGCAGTGCCTGGATCAGGTCGCCGACGACGGCCTCGGAGGGCTGCGCCGGATCGACCCAGAGCGCGTCAGGGGGTTGGAGAACCCCCGACCCGCGTGCGGTCACTCAGACGCTTCTTCTTCGCCGGCCTCGTCGGCGGCGTCCGCGTCGACTGCCGCCTCTTCCGCTTCAACGGCGGGCTCGTCGGCGGCGTCCGCCTCCGCTCCTTCTGCGCCTTCTTCGGCGGGGGCTTCCGGCTCGGGGGCCGCGAGAATCACACCACAGGCCTCACAGCGAATCAGCCGCTCCCCGTGGCGAATCTCGTTCTGGCTCTGCAGCGGCACCATGCCGAAGCAGTTGCCACACGCTCCGTCGACAGTCAGCTCGGCCACCGCGGCACGCGTTCCCCCGGCGCGGATGGCATTGTAGACCTTCATCTCGGCGGCATCGATGCTTCCGGCGAACGCCTCGCGCTCCGACTGCAGGGAGGAGAGCTCCTCCTTGGCCGCCTCCCGTTCGGCCAGGAGCGCTTCCTTCCGCGGCTCGACGATCCCGGCCGCCTCGGCGTACGCGGCCTCGAGCTCGGTGACGCGCTCCTCTCCTTTACGGACCGAGTCGATCAGGTTCAGCGCCTCACCTTCGTCGGCCTCGAGCGAACGGCGAACCATGTCGAGTTCGGCGCTCACGGCCGCCTCCTCGCGGAGGTTCCGAACCGAGTTGAGCCTCTCCTCCAACCGCTTCAGGCGCTCGCCCTTCTCGGTCGTCGCCGACTCCAGACGACGCTGCTCGAGCTTCATCTCCTTGAGGCGGTTCTTGCTCGTGCCCAGTTCACCTTCGAGCACGAGTGCGGGCTCCTCGACCTCTTCGAACTTCGGATCGAAGTCCCGGATGCGCTCGCGCGCCTCCTGGATCCGTACATCCAGCTTCTGGAGTTCCTTGAGGGCCGTGCGGCGCTGCTGCGTCATCGGTTCACTTCGTTCGGGTCACGAGGTTGTCGGGCCTCGGTGTGTCACCGAACCCCAACCATATGTCGAATCGAGCTCGAGCAGCTCGGACTTCACCGTACTCTTTTCCGCCAGAAGGCGCATCTTCTCTTCGATATCCGAAGTCCGCTCGATCGCGGCCTGGAGTTCCTGCTCACGGCGTACGAGGGCACGCACGCGAAGACGGGTGACCGAGTCGGTGAAGAGCTCGCTCCCGTGCTTCAGGTCTTCGTCGGGGTCGAGAACTTCATCGAAGCGCTCCCGGGCCAATGGGTCCATCGACTCGGGCGGTTCGCGCAAATCCGGTTCGTCGAGAAGCGCCTCAAAGATGGCCCGGTAGTAGGGATCCTCAAAGTCCTCCGCTCCGACGCCGACCTCGACGGCTCGCTCCACCCAGGACACACCCCGGAGCATCACCTTGAGGAGGGTGGGCTCCGGTCCCATTCGCTCGAACGATCCGTGCGTACTCTGCCTTTGCCGATCCACGGTACTCTGCTGCTGCCTTCGGAACGAGCCGCCCCCCGTTTCACTGTGCGTCTTCCGCGCGGCGGTGCGCGACTCCTCGATCGCGCCCTCCAGCGTTTCGCGGCGAACCCCCGTGACCTCCGCGACCCGCCCGATGTACAGATCCCGGCGGGCTGGATCCCGGACCGCCTCCAGCGTTGGCATCAGCTTGTCCACCGCGGCGTGTTTGCGGTCGATCGTCGTGAAGTAGTTCGCTTCTTCGAGGAGCTGGATCTTCCGATCGAGGACGTCGAGCGGTCGGGACATCAGCTCTCGAAGGGCCTCCGCTCCCTGGTCACGCACGAGCGTGTCCGGGTCCTCGCCGGACGGGAGGGTTACGACCTTGGGGTGCATACCGGCAGCCAGGAGGATATCCCCTCCCTTGAAGGTCGCCTTCTGCCCCCCACTGTCCGAGTCGAAGAGGAGGAGCGGTTGTTTGGTGTAGCCTGCCAGGCGCTCGGCCTGTTCGCTCGTCAGCGCCGTGCCGAGAGCGGCGACGACGTTCTCGAAGCCCGCGGCCGCGAGCGCGACGACATCCATGTACCCCTCGACGAGGACGACCGCGTCCTCCTTCCGGATCGCGTTCTTGGCCCAGGAGAGTCCGTAGAGGTGCTGCCCCTTCGTGTAGATGTCGCTCTCGGGTGAGTTGATGTACTTCGGGATGTCTCCCGTCAGGTTGCGCCCTCCGAAGGCGATCGTCTGACCCGACGCCGACTCGATGGGGAAGATGATCCGACCGCGGTAACCGTCGTACGGCTCCTTGGAGCGCTCGCTCTTCTTGAGGAGCCCCAGGTGGAGCATGAGGTCTTCGTCGAGCCCGTGCTTCTGGGCGGCCTCACGGAGGGCCCGCCACTCGTCGGGCGCCCAGCCCAACCCGAAGCGCTCGGCCACCTCCATGCCGATCCCCCGACCCTCGAGGTAGGCCCGTGCCTCGGCACCATCCACCTCGTCGAGCAGCCGCTCACGGAACCACGAGCGCGCGAAGCCGACGATTTCGTACAGCGGCCGGTTCGGATCCTCCTTACCCTCTTCACGAACGATTTCGATCCCCGTCCGCCCGGCCACGTACTCGACCGCTTCGACGAAGTCCATGCCCCGCTGTTCCATGACGAAGTTGAAGACGTCGCCGGACTTGGAACAGCCGAAGCACTGGTAGAAGCCTTTGGCCGGAATCACGTAGAAGGACGGCGTCTTCTCCTGATGGAAGGGGCAGAGCCCCTTGAACTCCCGCCCCGCCTTCTTGAGTTGCACCATCTCCCCGACGATGCCGACGAGATCCGCCCGTTCGCGGATCTGATCGATCAGCTCGTGCGGGATTCGACCGCTCTTAGACACGGAAGATCGCCACGGTCACGCCGGCGCCCCCTTCCCCGGGGCCACCCATCCGGAACGACCGCACCCGCCCGTCCTCCGACAGGATCTCCGACACACGCTGACGGAGCGCCCCGGTTCCCTTCCCGTGGATGATCCTGAGTTGTGGCAGGTCTTCGAGCACGGCCTCGTCCAGGGCGCGGTCCACCTCGAGTCCGACCTCGTCCACCCGCATGCCCCGCAGATCCACCTCTTGCCGGACCTGCCCCCCGGCCAGCGGACCCGTCCACCCGCCGACCTTCTCGCGCTTCGGAGCGGCGGTCGGCTCGACGTCCGAACCCGCGACCTCCATCCGGAGCGCTCCCACCTCGACCACGACACGGTCACCGCGCACCTCGACCACCCGACCGCTGGCACCGCTCTTTCGGATGCGAACACTGTCCCCGACATCGACGGTCACACCGTCGACCGATGGGGCCTCTCGGGTCCGGAGTGCGTCGTGGGCGCGCCGCTCCCGATCGGCGGCCTCCTCCACCAGCCTTCTCGCCGCGCTGGCCGCCTCGTCCAGTTCGGTGCCCCGCGCCGCCTCGCTCCGCAGCGCTTCGATCACGGAGTCGACTTCGGCCCGGGCGTCCATGAGGATCTTCCGTGCCTCGGCGCGGGCCTTGCCCTCCGCACTTCGCTCTTCGGATCGCAGTGCGGCCGACCGGGCGTCGAGATCCGCTCCGAGTCGCTGGGTACGCGCTCGCTCGGCGTCCAGCTCGGCCACGAGCCGTTCGACCTCGGCTTCCTGCCTTTCCAGGCGCTCGACGACGTCCTCCAGCGCGGCGGCGCCCGAGTCCCGGTAGGCCTCCGCGGCATCGAGCACGTCTCCGGGAAAGCCGAGACCGCGCGCGATCGCCAGTCCGAAGCTGCGGCCCGGACGGCCCTTCACCATCCGGTACGTCGGCTCCATCCGGTCCGGGTCGAACTGAAGGGACGCGTTGATGATGCCGCTGTCGGGCGCATCCAACTGCTTCAGTTCCCCGAGGTGCGAGGAGGCGATCGTCGTCGCTCCCCGCTCCACCAACTCTTCGAGCACCGCCCGGGAGAGGGCGGCGCCCT
>JAUIKL010000132.1 GCA_030430625.1 Gemmatimonadota bacterium | reverse complement strand
CGAGGTAGACGGCCAGGAGGTCGGACTCGTCCCCGTGCAGGAAGAGTTCGAAGTGCTCGGTCGTGTGGATGTCGTACCGCTCGAAGGTGTCGAGCAGGTCGAGGTTGTTCTTGAACCAGGGGTTGTAGGGGTCTCCGGCGAAGGCGGTCTCGAGGCTGGTGCGCCCCTCCTCGACGTCCCCCAGCCGGAGCTGGTTCATCCCGAGCAGCCCCCAACCCTCCCACGCCGCCGGGTCGAGTTCGACTGCGGCGGAGGCACGCTCCACGGCCTGTGCGTACCGTCGGATCCGAACCGCCAACTCGGCCATGGCCACATCGAGGCCAGCGTACGCCGGGTTGATGGCGAGAGCCCGGGCACGGACCTCCGCGAAGCCGGTCTCGTCCCCGGCCACGAAGTGTGACCCCGCAAGGGCGGTGAGGGCTTCGAGGGAGCGCGGGTTGATCTCCAGCGTCTCCTCGGCCAGACGCGCCCCCTCCTGGTACGTCTCCTCGGTCAGCATGCGATGTGCGTGCAGAGCCTTCCCGCGGACGTGGTTGGGGTTCACCTCGAAGAGCCGCTCGAGGAACTCCTCGGCCCCGGAACCACCGTCGAAGAGTGCGGCCTCGGCCATGCCGAGGAGCGCCTCGGGGTGACGCGGGTTGTCCGCCAGAACGCGCTCGAAGTACTCCTTGGCCGTCGGGCTGTCGTACTTGGAGAGGTGCAGACGGCCCTGTCTGACGAAGGTCTCGGCGCGCGTCGACTGCGGCCCCTCGGCCTCGGTCAGAGCGCGCAGCGCATCCTGGAAGAGGTTGGGTTCGGTCCGGCCGAGGTACGTGACGGCACGCCCGACCGCCAGCAGATCCCGGGCACTCATGTTGCCGTTCGCGCCGTTGTAGACGTCGATGAATCGGTCGAAGCGCCCCATGGCCTCGTCGATCTCACCCCGGTCGAAGTACAACTCGGCCAGGTTCGCCTCGGCAGTGAGCGCATACGGACCCGCCGTCGCACCTTCACGGAAGGCCTGGGCGGCCTCGTCGAGTCGGCCGACCGCCAGTAGGGCCTCACCCACAGCGTTGGCTACCGGCTGGCTTTCGGGAGCCGCACGTCCGACCTCGATAGCTCGGTCGTACTGCCCGGTTGCGACGAGCGCCGAGATCAGGTCGTTGCGTGCCTGAGCCGCGCCCGGAGCTTCGCGAAGGAGGGCTTCGTACTTCGTGACCGCGTCTCCGTACGCGCCGGTGTACAGAGACGACCAGGCGTCGTCGTACGCGGACTGTCGGCCCGACGGCTGGGCATCGGCGAGAGCCGGCACCGCGATCAGGACCAGTCCGAGCGCGGCGGTGCGGGATCCCATACGCCTCACACGTCACCGCCTTCGAGCGCGCGGATCTCCCGGTTCTTCAAGGCCAACTCGACGAGAAGCGGTTCGAGGGCGTCGAGGTACGCCTCCTCCTCCATTCCGTCCCGGAGCACACGCAGCTCGTCGATGCGGCCCTGGATCTCGGCGCGCTCCTCGTAGAGGGCGGCGAGCGCGGGGTCGTCCGGTACCTGGCCGGCGGTGCCGGAGACACCACCGAAGTAGAAGGTGGCGGCCAGTGGGCCGTCCGGTCCGGCGAGACCGGCGTCGTGGCTGGCTTCGCCGTCTCCGTTGTCTTCGAGAACGGCGGTCTCCGTGAGGAGTTCGTTCTCGTCGGCGTACAGCCGCTCGACTTCGCGGCGCGTGTAGAGGAAGGCCTCGAGGACGGAGACGCGGTCGTCCCGGTCCATGTCCGAGCCCTCCCCGGTCATCGCCTCGGCAAAGAACTGACCGAACTCGGTCGCGTTGAGCTGCCGTTCGGTCCTCGTGGCCGCCACGAGGATCCGGTTGGGGCCGGCCAGGGGAGCGATGAAGCCACCGCTAGCCGAACCGGTCGCCACGAGGGCGAGGGTCTGGGTCGGGAAGGCGGCCAACCCTTCGAGCACGTCCTCGGGTGTCAGGTCAGGACCGGGGAGGTTGAACTGCACCGTCCCGCCGTTGGCCGTTCCGTGTCCGATCATGACGACGAAGAGGCGGTCCATCGGGCTCGCCGTCCGGGCCAGTTCGCCGAAGTGCTGCAGGACGTTGGCGCGGGTCGAGCGCGCCCGAATCATCTCCGGGTCGACCTCCACCCGCTCGCCCATGTAGACGACGTCCGCGGGGTCGAGGCCGTGCCGCTCGATCAGGGCACCGTAGATCTGGGATGCCTCCGCGTGGAACGCGTCCCGGTACTCGGCCGAGCCTCCGAGCCCGACGAGGATGAGGGCGTGGGTCCTCCCCTGGGCGTGGGCAGAAACGCTCGCCGAAAGGAGTCCGGCGAGCGTCAGGAGGAGTGCGCGAACGAGGGGTGCGCTGCCCGTCCGCCTCCTCACACCAGCCCCCGGATCCTGCGGTACGCCCACTCGGCGCCCATGAGGAGAAGGAGGGTGATGAAGAGCGCGGGCATGTCCCACAGGTCGTGTTCTTCGGAGAGCGTCACACCCGCGCCGGAGATCGTGATGTCTTCGGGGAGCGTCTGCACCTCGTCGGGTTCGTAGAACTGACCCCCCGTCTCGTCCGCGATCCGTCGGAGCACCGAGGTCCGGCGTCCCGAGTCGTAGAACTCGTCGTCGCTGGCCGCCGTGTGGAGGTAGGCGAGGTCCGATCCGAGAGAGACTCCTTCCCGCTCGGCCGACAGCTCCACGAGGTAGTCTCCGATTTCGGTGGGACGGAACTCGACCGCGTACTCACCGTCGGCCTCGACCGTCCACTCGACCGGGAGTTCGTCGACGACACCGGAGGGGCTCGTGACCGTGGCCAGGACGGAGGCGTCGTTGAGATCGAGGAAGGTCGAGTCGCGGATCGTGGCCAGGAGGCGAACGGCCTCGCCGGGCTCGACGCGCTCCTGACCCATCGTGACGGTGATCGCCTCGGGAACGCCGTCGACGATCCAGCGCAGCATCTGCTGCCAGAACGCCTCGTGGCTCTGGTCCTCCAGGGAGACGTCGGAGTGCATCTGCCAGAGCCAGGTGTCCTGCGGCGTCAGGGCGATCGACGTTCCGCGGCCGTAGCGCTGGAACGACAGGACGACCTGATTCTGCCCGCCGGAGGCGTGGACGCCCTCGAGCAGGGTCGTGGCCCCGGGGCGTGTCTCGTAGATCGGGTTCACGACGGTGAGGGGCGGGAGGGAGTCCCAGCGCGCGCTCACGTTCTGTGGCTCTTCGGCCAGTTGGACCGCCGGGTGGGCCAACCCCGCCGGGGTCGGGACCACCTTGATCTCGTTGAAGTAGCCCTCGCCACCGACGGCCTGGCCGAGCACGACCGGCATGACCTCTTCGACCGGTGTGCCGACCCACCCCCCTTCTGCGAAGGCCGAGTGACCACCCAGGAAGAGGAGGCCGCCGCCGCGCTCCGACACGAAGTCGGCGATCATCTGAAGCTGGTCGTGCGTGAAGAAGGATGCCTCGACGCTTCCCAGAACGAGGGCCCGGTACCGGTACAACTCCTCGCGCGTCGTCGGGAAGCCGAACTCGAGCTCGGTGCTGTCGGTCAGCGAGAGCCGGTAGAACTTGCTCTCGGCGGTCCGGTTGAGGGTGACGAGCTGGATGTTCTCGTCCCGCTCGACGGCGCGACGCATGAACTTCAGCTCGAAGCGGGGCTCGCCTTCGAAGTAGAGGATCTTCTCCCTTTCACCGCGCACGTCGACCCACGCGTCCCGGCGGTTGTTCTGTTCGAGCCGTTCACCGCTCTGCGTCGGGATGCGGAACTCGATCCGCTGCGGTCCCGCACTTTCGAGCTGGAAGCCGATGCGGGCCACGACCGGCTCGCCATCCGGGCCCAGGTCGACCGTCTCTTCGGCCAGGATCTGGCCCGCCCCTTCGACCACGATCGGAACGGAGCGCTGCCCGAAGCCGCGCTGCGTCACGACGAGGTCGACCATGAGGTTCGACCCCTCGAGGACCTCGCGGGGAAGTTCGACCCGGCCGAGCTGGATGTCGGGCGTGATCTCCTCGTCACCGACGCCCACGGTGAAGACCGGGACGCCGGATGCCTGCAACGGTACGAGGGCCTCGGTCAGGGGGCGGTCGTCGTTGTCCGCGCCGTCCGAGACGAGCACGAGTCCCGAGAGGGGAACGCCGGCCAACTCCTCGCGGGCGGCGTCGAGCGCACGGCCGACGTTGGTGTGCGTGCCGGTCCAGGTCAGCTCGCCCGGTCCGTCGATGCGGTCGGCCACATCCGAGAATCGGAAGAATCGGAGGACGAATCGGTCGGCGAGTGCATCGAGGAGCTCGCTCTGCTCGGGGTCGAACGTCTGCGAAACGAAGTCGCTGCGGACGCTCCCGTCGGCGTTCTCCAGCCCCATGCTGCGCGAGTCGTCGATCAGGACACCGACGAAGTTCTGCTGCGGCACCACCGTCGAGACGACGAGGGTGGGCTGCATCAGGCAGTACACCAGCGCAGCGATCAGGGCCACCCGCAGGCCCGCCATCACCCCTCGGTCGGCCACCGTGCTCCGACCGCGCGCGATCGTATAGGTGGCCACGGCGCTCGCGGCCACGACACCGACCACGCCGATCCACACTCGGGACGAAGCCGGGGCCGCAAAGATGAACTCGCCCTGTTCGTAGACGAGACTGCGGTACTTGAAGAGGAACTCGAAGAGTGTGTCCATCGGGATCAGTGCGTCATCCCGTAGACGATCATGTTCGCGCCGAGTTCGTAGGCGAAGGTCGAGTAGTTCAGCGGGTAGTAGGGGCTCTCCGCCCACTCCCACGCGTCACCCAGGTCGGTGTTCCAGTTGATCACCACCATCAGCCGCCCCTCGTCGTCGAAGATCCCCCGCACGTACGGTACGTACCCGTCCCGCTCGTGTGTCTGGTAGCCACTGGCCCCGTTGTTGATGTTCGGGACCTGGAGGATCTCCTCGATGTCGTAGAAGGCCGAGAAGAGCGGGTGATCGAGGTTGAGGTCGACGATCGTCTTGTCCGGGAAGACTCGGCGCATGTTGTACTCGAACTGCGCCCATTCCCGGGTGCCCCAGAAGTCGTCGACGATCAGGAATCCGCCGTGCTCGAGGTACGACCGAAGTCCTTCGACCTCTTCCTCCCTCATGTCCATGCGGCCGACTTCGACCGCGTAGATGATCGGGAAGCGACGGAGATCTTCGTCGTCGAGCGGGACCGCGTTCTCCCAGTCGTATGCGTTGAGCCGGACCAGCCGCTTCAGCACGACGAGGAACTGGCGGTCACCCTTGGGATAGTCGGTGGCCCAGGAGCCGCCGCCTCGACCGCCGCGCCCCCCCCAGCCACCGCGACTGTAGCCGGAGTAGACGGCGCGGGTCCAGTAGAAGGGCCATGCTCCCGGGGTCTCGCCTTCGACCATGCGGCGTCCGAGCGTCCCACCGGACGACGGTCGGCCGACCGCGGGCGGGGCTTCCTGTCCGAGGAAGGTCGAGCCGATCGGGGCCGCCGAGAGGTCGATCTCCTCGGGGAGGTCCTTCGAGGCGGCCGTTTTCCCCAGCTCCCCTTCCGACGTGGCGGTGCATCCTCCGACAAAAGCGGAGGCCGCGACGAGAGCCAGCGTGGCGCCGGCTGGAAGGAGTCGCCTCATGGCCCGTGTCCATTCGGTTGTGGGGATTCTTCCTACGGCGCCTGCTCACGATTGGTTCCTCGGCCGTAGCCCTTCTTTTTACTCGACACGCGGCGTACGCTCCTCGTTAGAAGCGGACGAACCTCGACCCTTTCGAATCCGTAGGGTGGGGTGTGTCGATGCCTACGGCGTGGTACCGACCTCGGCACCACGCCGCCGAGCCAGAGTACGCCCGGACCCCGAGATACGACAGATGACGCGAAAACCGATGACCGTGACGTCGCGTAGTGTGACGATCCGTGACTTCGCGATCTTCCAGGCCAAGCTGGCGCTGGATGGCATGAAGGACTTCGTGGCCTTCAACCTGTCGATCGTGGCGCTCCTCCTGGACTTCATCTCCGGTCGGGGAAAGCGGCCGCGCCTCTTCTACTCCGTGGTGCGCGGCTCCGAGCGCTTCGACAAGTGGCTCAACCTCCACTCCGTCGTCGAGCAGATGGATGACGTCGATGGCGAAGAGGGCTTCTTTGCCGGTGCGGACGAAGACGACGACTCCCTCGTGGGAGAGATCGAGCGGCTCGTGAACAAGGCGAAGTCCCGCACGCCACTCGAAGCCGGACGCGACGAGCGGGACCTGCCCTAGGAAGTCCGTCGAGGCCGACGCTCGGTCAGCCCTGCACCTCGTTGTAGTTCACCATCCAGTTGATGCCGAACCGGTCGGTCAGACTACCGAAGTAGTCGCCCCAGAACTGGTCGGCGAGCGGCATCGTGACCACCCCTCCCTCCGATAGGGCCCCGAAGATGCGATCCGCGTCCATCCGACTCGTCGGGTGGATCGAGATGGAGACGTTGTTGCCCACGGCGTGTTGCGGCCCCATCCCCGGAAAGGTGTCGCTTGCCATGATCATTTGACCGTGCGGGAGCTCGACGCCGACGTGCATCACACGGTTTCCCTGCTCGGGGGACAGTTCGAATCCGTCCATGGGTGGCATCGAGGCGAAGCGGTGGACCTCCGTCATTTGACCACCGAGGACGTCGGCGTAGAACGCGAGTGCCTCTTCGGCCGTGCCGTCGAAGTTCAAGTAGGCGTGAAGTCGCACAGGTACCTCCTGGAGGGGCGGGTCGAGGTGATCGAAGTCGTCCGGCTCTCATACGAGCGGGTGCAGACGGTCTTGCACGGTGCGGTCGATGGCAAGCTTCGGCCGTCCGCTACCCGACCAGCCGTCGCCTGAAGATCTGTGGAGCGTACTCTCGGAGGTGTCGCTCCTTCTCGACCTGCGGAACACCGTCGGTCATCCACGACGGCGCCGGCATCCCCTTCAGATGATGGTTGTAGAAGTCCTGGAGGCGGTACTGGAAGTCGACACGGTTCTGCAACTTGGCCAGGCCGTGTCCCTCGTCGGGATACGAGAGCCAGATGACCGGCTTGTCGAGGAAGCGCAGAGCGTTGTACCACTCGAGCCCCTGCTCCCAGTTCACCACGCCGTCGGCTTCTCCGTGCAGGTAGAGGACGGGGGTGTTCATGTCCTCGACACCGCTGATGGGTGACTCCCGCCAGTAGAGGTCGAAGTCCGTATACGGGTCCGTTGCGTAGCGGCCCTGACCGTAGATGTCGTAGCCGTGGTTGTTCTGCCCGCTGCCGACGAAGAGTTGGTTGAACTCACTCACGAGGTTGATCGGGGCAGCACCGTGCGCGATTGCGGCGAACATGTCCGACCGGGTGGCGATGTAGGCGCTCCCGCCGCCGCTGTACGAATGGCCGCTCAGTCCGATGGCGTCGGGATCGGCATACCCGAGGTCGATGACCTTCTGCGTGGCGGCCTCCACGGCCTCGAGCATGTCGGAGTGCGAACTACCGATGCGGAAGTGGATGTCCGGCTGCATCAGGAGGAAGCCGCCGCTCACCAGCCCCGCGAAGTTCGGCTGATGCCGATAGATCGGTGTGGGGTAGAGGTGGAGGTCCTGCGAGTACTTCTCGTAGAAGCGCACGACCATCGGGAGTCGGTCGCCTTCCCGGTACGTCTCGGGGATGGCGAGCGTGCCCTGGAGCGGGGTGCCGTCCGAGAGCGTGTAGTCGAAGAGGATCCGGGACCCCCACAGGAAGTCGGACTGCTGGGGGTTCGCGTCACTGATGCGGCGCCGATCGGCGAAGTCCCGGTCGTCGGTTATCCACAGGTCGGGGAAGTCCTGCCACGTCTGCACGGTGAAGAGGAATCGTTCCTGGTCCCGTGCCCGGGTCGGCGTACTGAAGCGGGCGTCCTCCCAGACGAGTGCTTCCAGACGGTCCCCGTCGAGCTGGAAGTACCCCTCCTTCTTCGTCCACTCGCCGTAGCCCTCGAGCAGG
>JAUIKL010000131.1 GCA_030430625.1 Gemmatimonadota bacterium | reverse complement strand
CGTGACGCCGAGGTGCGCGACATGCTCCTCACCGCCCTCGCCAGCCGGACCGTCGAGGAGTTGGCGGACGTGTCGATGCGGGGTGTGATCCGCGAAGAACTCCGTATGAGCCTGAACGACATGCTGGGGCGGGAGGGCGTGCACCGGATCTTCTTCCCGACGTTCGTCATCCAATGATCCGTCCCCAGCCTTCCCGCGGGGACGTCGTCCCCTACGACTTCCGAAAGCCCAGCCGGATCTCCCCGGAACGGCAAAAGAGTCTCGAGGCTTCGCACGAGCAGCTCGCGCAGCAGCTGCAGCGCTGGGTGTCGGGTCGCCTCCGAGCACCCTTCGAGGTCCACCTGGAGTCGATCTCGCAGGCGGCGTACGGCGACTTCGTCGATAACCTCGCCGACCCGGGCGCGACGTTCATCTACGATATCCGCAACCTCGAGGGGGCGACGGCCGCGATCTACCTCGACGCGCAGATCGCCTTCCTGCTGGTGGAGCGGCTGGTCGGCGGATCGACTGTGACCGAGCCACCCGATCGCGCTCTCACGGGGCTTGAACAGGCGGTGACCCGGATGGTCACCGACCGGGTGGCCGACGAGTTCTCCGAATTGTGGGCTGAACAGACGAAGCTCGACCTCGCCTTCGAACGCTTCGAGTCGGCCCGTGAGTTGGTCGAGATGGCCGCGCGTGAAGACGATGTTCTGATCACGACGCTCCGGGTCGAATTCGAGGAGGTGAAGGGGCACATCCTGCTGGCCGTGCCCTTCGTGGTGTTGGAGGAGTTCCTCAGCCCGACGCCGCGGCGACACGTCGCTTCCACACGTCGGTCCCCGGCCGAAGAAGCCGTGGAGAAGGGCAAGGTCGAGGGGCTGGTTCGGCGCGCACAGGTGACGGTCTCGGCCACCTTCCCGACGACCCGCATGACCCTCGGGGCGCTGTCCGAACTGAAGCCCGGAGATCTCCTGATGACCGAAGTCGGCCCCGACGACCCGGTTGAAGTCCGCGTTTCGCACACGGTCCGATTCCGGGGCCGGCAGGGCAAGCTGGGGCCGAACCTCGGGGTCCAGATCACAGAAGCGGTACAGGCCGAGTAGTCCGACGAACGACGATGGAGAGATCAACGTGACCGAAGAAGAACTCCCCGACCTGGCTCAGGATCGTGCGGCCGGCGCCGAAGGTGGGCGGGTCGGAGACGTCGGCGGCGCCGAGGCCGGGGGCGGGACAGCCTCCATGGATGTGGTCATGTCCCTCGAAGTCCCTGTGACGATCGAGTTGGGCAGGACCCAGATGGCCGTCGAGGACGTGCTGTCCCTGGGTCGGGGTTCGGTGATTCAGCTCGACCGATTGGTCGGCCAGCCGATCGAGGTCCTCGTGAGTGGGCGCCCCTTCGCCACGGGTGAGGTCGTGGTGGTGGGAGAGAAGTTCGGGGTTCGGATCGTGCGAATCCGCGACGCCGCCGACACGGCGCAGCCGACGTGATTCAGCTCCTTCTGACCGGGCTGGCCACGGCCGGCTTTCTGGTGGGCCTCCTCCTGTGTGCCGTGTGGGCACGGCGGCGGCTGACCGGGGTGGCGGGTGGTACACACCCGCACCGACTCGAGGTGACGGCCCGAGTCGGCCTGCATGCGAACCAGGGGCTCGCGGTCGTGCGTGTGGGCCGACGCCACTGGCTCGTATCGTGCGGTGAAGGGGGGGCTCGGATGCTCGCGGAGCTCGATCCGGCGGATCTCGACGAGCCCGAGGTCACCGAGCGCCGTCCGATCGACTTCCAGAAGGTGCTCCGCTCGAAGATGGGCATCGGGGTGGCCATCCTGGGACTCGCCCTGGCCCCGTCCGGGGTCGGCGCCCAGACGTCGCTCCCCGGCAGCGCGCCGTGGGAGCAGCTTGCCCCGTACGGCGCCCTTCAGCCGGGTGGCCCCGGCTCCTCGCTGACCCCTCAGGGGCCCGGTGGCCCCAGTCCCTTCGGCCCGATCTACGAAGCGCTGCCGGGTGTCGACGTGCAGATCGGAGACGAGGAGGGCGGGTTCCGTCTGACCGGGACCGTGGGGACCGTGATCGTCCTCGGGCTCCTGTCCCTGGCACCCAGCCTCCTCCTTCTCACGACCGCCTTCACCAGAATCCTGATCGTCCTGCACCTCCTGAGGCAGGCCCTCGGGACCCAGAACACTCCGCCCGGCCACCTCCTGGCCGGCCTCGCCCTCCTCCTGACCGGGGCCGTCATGGCACCCACGCTCGAGCAGGTGCGCGTCTATGCGGTCGACCCCTGGGTGGCCGGTGAGATCGAAGAGGGTGAGATGCTTGGGCGTGCGATCGAGCCGATGCGCGCGTTCATGCTCACACAGACACGGGAGGCGGACCTCGCGACCTTCCTCGAGATCAGTCGGACGCCGCCTCCGCTGACCCCTGCGGATATCCCGCACACGGTCTTGATGTCGGCGTTCGTCACGAGCGAGTTGCGCACTGCGTTCGAGATCGGCTTCGCGATCTTCCTGCCGTTCATCGTCATCGACCTCGTCGTGGCCGCCGTACTGACGAGTATGGGCATGTTCATGTTGCCCCCGACGATGATCGCTTTGCCCTGCAAGCTGATGCTCTTCGTTCTCATGGACGGGTGGACGCTTCTGATGGGCGCCCTGGCCCAGAGCTTCCTGTGAGCCGGCGATGACGTACGAACTCGTCGTGCAGCTGGGCCGCCAGGCGATCCTCACGGCCTTCTGGCTCTCCGCGCCCCTCCTGGCGATCGCGCTCGCCGTGGGTCTGACCGTGAGCATCTTCCAGACGGTCACGCAGGTGCAGGAGCAGACCGTGGCCTTCGTGCTCAAGCTCTTCTCGGTCGGTATCGTCCTCTTCGCCCTCCTCCCGTGGACGCTCTCCGTGGCGGTCGGCTTCGGATCTCGCTTGCTCCTGGCCGTTCCGGCTATGGTGGGCTGACCGTGGACCCGGCGCTGAGTGGACTGCTCGTCGGTGGTGCGTTGGTCTTCTTTCGTATCGCCGGCCTGATGGTCGTGGCTCCGCTTCTCGCCGCGCGCACCGTACCCGCGCCGATCCGTGCCGCCATCGCCGTCCTCCTCACCGCGCTGGTGCTACCGACGATTCCGGAAGTACCCCCATCGGTGGCGCTCTCCCCGATGGCCCTGGCGTCGGAGATGGTCGTCGGTATCGGACTCGGGATCGGCGCGGCGCTCCTGATCGGCGGGGCAGAACTGGCGGGGGACATCCTCTCCGTTCAGACCGGACTGGCGGGTGCGACGGCCCTCGATCCACTCACCGGCTTCGGAACCGGGATCATGGGGCAGTTCCTCAGCCTCTTCGTGCTCACCCTGTTGCTCGTCTCCGGCGGTCACCTCGTCATGATCGAGGCGCTCGCGGCCAGCTACGAGGTGGTTCCCGTGGGTGCCGCGTTCGACGTCGGGGCCGGGGTCACCGAGATCGCGCGGACGTTCGCCGTGCTCTTCTCGCAGGGGCTGCAGTTCGCCGGTCCGATCATCGCCGCTGTTTCAGTGGGGTATGTGGCCCTGGGCGTCCTCGCGCGCACCTCACCACAGCTCAACATGCTCGCCGTCGCCTTTCCGCTGCAGATCGGACTGGGACTCGTGACGCTCGCCGGCGCCATCCCGCTCGCCGCGACGTTCTACGCCGGATGGCCGGCACACATCGAAGGGCTCGCCGCACGATTCCTCCGCGCGGTGGCAGGGTTCTGAGATGGCCGAGAACCAGCAGGACAAGACCGAAGAACCGACTGCCAAACGACAGCGGGAAGCGAGGGACGAGGGCAAGATCCCGCGCACGCAGGAGTTGTCCGCGGCGGCCGCGCTCATCGCGGCGGGGCTCATGGTCGGTCCAGGTGGCGGACAGATTGCGGGGGCGCTGGAGTCCGTGACCCGGACCAGTTTCCTCGTGGGTCACGGGGCGCTCTACGACCCGCGCGCCGCCGTCGAGTACATGCGGTGGGTGGGAGGACAGGCAGCGCTGGGCTTCCTTCCTTTCGCGTTGGCCGTGACCGGGCTGGCCCTGGCCGTGGGCGTGGTTCAGGGCCGTGCGACGCTGACACTGAAGCCTCTGCAGCCGGACTGGAGTCGGCTGTCACCGGTGAAGAACCTGCAGCGCTACCTGAGCCCGAGGCCTTTCGTGGATCTCGGCAAGGCGCTCTTCAAGCTCCTCGTCGTAGGGGCCGTCGTGTACGTCGCGCTCTCGGGAGCGCTATCCGACCTCAGTCGCCTACCCCAGAGCGGGCCTGCGGCGCTACTCGACGTCCTTCGCAGTGAGGTCGCGACGGTCCTCCTCGCGGCCGGCCTCGCTCTCCTCTTTCTGGCGGTCGCGGACTACGGCTATCAGTCCTGGCAGCACCAGCGGGAGCTCCGGATGACGAAGGAGGAGGTCAAGAAGGAGCTTCGCGAGTCCGAGGGTGATCCGATGGTGCGGGCGCGGCTGCGGAGCCTCGGTCGTTCCCTGGCGCGCATGCGAATGATGCAGGCCGTCCCGACGGCCGACGTCGTCGTGACCAACCCGACGCACATCGCCGTGGCACTCCGGTACGACCCGGAGGTCGCGGACGCGCCGATCGTCGTGGCGATGGGCACGCGTAAGACGGCCCTCCGGATCCGAAAGTTGGCCCTTTCGGCGGGTGTGCCCGTGGTCGAGAACAAGCCGGTGGCGCGCGCGCTCTTCGCCACGTCGCGGGTCGGCCTCCCGATTCCGCCGATCCTCTACGTGGCGGTGGCCGAGATTCTGGCCTTCGTCTTCCGGCACCGTCCGCCGGCGCACACGAGGAGTCGCCGATGAGTCAGGATCGGAGCTTCCAGAACGCGGACTTCGTCATCATCGCGGCGGTCGTCGGGGTCGTGGCCCTCCTGGTCCTGCCGCTTCCGACCTTCGTCCTCGACATCCTGATCACGGTCAGCATCGCCAGCTCCCTGCTGGTGCTGCTCGTCGCGCTGCAGACGTCGAACCCCCTCGAGTTGTCGGCTTTCCCGACTCTCCTCCTTCTCCTCACCCTCTTCCGTCTCGGGCTGAACGTCGGCAGCACCCGACTCATCCTGGGGCGGGGCGAGGGCGGAGCCGTGATTTCGGCCTTCGGCGACTTCGTGGTCCAGGGAAACTACGCGGTCGGGGTGGTCATTTTCCTGATCCTGGTCGCGATCAACTTCATCGTGATCACGAAGGGTGCCGGGCGCGTAGCCGAGGTCGCCGCGCGCTTCACCCTCGATGCGATGCCCGGCCGCCAGATGAGCATCGATGCGGACCTGAATGCCGGGATCATCGACGAGGCACAGGCACGCCGCCGGCGGCACGAGATCTCGATGGAGGCCGACTTCTACGGCGCCATGGACGGTGCCGCGAAGTTCGTCCGCGGTGACGCCGTTCTCGGCCTGTTGATCACGGGGATCAACATCCTCGGTGGCCTCTATGTCGGGATGCTTCAGGAGGCGCTGCCTCTGGCCGACGCCGCTGCGAAGTACACGATGCTCACGATCGGTGACGGACTGGTGAGCCAGATCCCGGCCCTGATCGTCAGCACTGCGTCGGGTATCGTCGTGACCTACTCGGCGGGCGGGGCCAGGGTCGGCGCCGCCCTGGCTCACCAGCTCGGCCGGGACCCGCGGCCCCTTTGGGCATCGGCCGTGATTCTGGGCTCGCTGGGACTCATCCCGGCGCTCCCGAACGCCCCCTTCCTCCTCCTCTCCGCTGCCTTCGGTGGACTCGGTCTGCTCGCCTCACAGAACGAGGCCTCCGCCCCCTCCGCCTCCGCGCCCGGTGTGGGGACGATCGGACTCCCCGAGTCGAGGGGTGAGCAGGTCGAACCCGGTTCGGCTGTTGCGCTCCCGTCGGCGTACGACCCCCTCGAAGAGTTGATCCTCCTGGATCCCGTCGAGCTCGAGGTCGGGTATGCGATGATCCCCCTCGTCGACGAGTCCCAGGGCGGAGACCTGCTCAGCAGGGTCGGTGTCCTTCGGAAGAAGGCTGCCCAGGACCTCGGGCTCCTCGTGCCCCCGATCCGAATCCGGGACGACATCGAGCTCGCTCCGGGGGAGTACGTGATCCGGCTCCGTGGCTCCGAGGTGGCGCGCGGCGAGGTGATGATGCGCAACCTGCTGGCCCTCGACACCGGCAAGGTGATCGCCCCCGTCGACGGCATCGAGGTGCGCGATCCGAGCTTCGGTCTTCCGGCGCGATGGATCCCCCGCGACGCGAAGATCGACGCCGAGGCCCGCGGCTGGTCCGTGGTCGAACCCGGCTCGGTCGTCGCGACGCACCTCATGGAGACGCTCAAGGAGCACGGCGCCGATCTCCTGGGCCGGCAGGACGTTCAGGCCCTCCTCGATCGCTTGAAGGAGACGCACCCCGCGCTCGTCGACGAGGTCGTGCCGACCCGCGTGTCGCTGGGTGTGGTGCACCGGGTTCTGCAGCGACTCCTGCGGGAGCAGGTACCGATCCGCGACCTCGTCACGATCCTGGAGTCGCTGGCCGACCACGCCGAGACCACGAAGGACCCCGAGGCTCTGACCGAACACGTCCGTCGTGCACTCGGGAAGGTCATCGCGGACCGGTATCTCGACGAGCGAGGCTCGATTCGTGGCATCACGGTGGGGCCCCGCCTCGAAGCCGCGCTGATGGGACTCTTCTCCCCGCGCGGGACGACGGGAGAGTCTCTGGCTCCCGAGCGGCTGTCGACGGCCATCCAGGAGCTCGACCGGATGACACGCGCCCAAGGGGCCGGCGCGGTGCCGGTGATCGCGCCGCCCTCGCTTCGGGTCGGTATCCGAAAGCTGCTCGAACCGGTCCTGCCGCACGTGCCGGTGATTTCACTCGCTGAACTGCCTTCACACGCCGGGTTCGAGCCTCTCGGATCCTGGGAGATCTCATGAGAATCGAGCGCATCCACGCACCGAACGTCTCGAAGGCGCTCGACCGGGTTCGGGCGATCCTCGGTGACGACGCCCTCCTTCTGGAGACGAGAACGGTGCCCGGAGGGTTCGAGGTGACGGCGACGACCCCGGACGAGGTGCGACGATTCGATTGGACGCTTCGCCAGCCCGGGCCACCGCGTCGAGTGGGTCGACGGACGCGGGTCCTGGCTCTCGTCGGCCCGACCGGGTCCGGCAAGACGACGACGCTGGCCAAACTCGCGCTGAACGTGTCGGCCTTCGGTGGCTTCCGCGTCGGGATCATCACGCTGGACAGCTACAAGATCGGCGCGTTCGACCAGATCCAGACGTATGCGGATCTGGCTCGACTCCCCCTCGAGGTCGCCTCCGAACCGCGGGAGGCGCAGGGCGCGCTTCACCGCCTGTCCGGCTGTGACGTCGTTCTCGTCGACACACCGGGTCGCGCCCCCGCGTCGAGCGCGGTGGACCGTCGGTGGCGGGACTCACTCGTCGCCCTGCGGCCGGACGAGGTGCATCTCGTCATGTCGGCATGCGTCCGACTCGAGGTCGCCGACGCGGTCATGGCCCACTTCGCGGACGTCGGGCCCACGCATTCTCTCCTGACCAAGCTGGACGAGGATCCCAGCGAGTCGGGAGCGGCCCCGATCGCCGGACGGCTGAATCTCCCCGCTCGCTGGGTCACGGATGGACAGGGTGTCCCCGAAGACCTGCACGGTGCCCCCGACCGACTCGTCTCCGGTGCTCTGCGTCGCGGACGTGAACCCTCCACCCTTCAGGCGATCGCGTGACTTCCCAACTCGAAGCCCTTCGCGCCCAGCTCGGGCGTCGACGCGCCCGGAGAGGGCCTCCGCACGTCGTGGCCGTGACGGCCGGACGAGGGGGGGCAGGTGTGTCACTGGTCTCGGCCCTCCTTGCCATCCGGGGGGCTTCGGTGGGCCGTCGGACGCTCCTCGTCGACGCCGAACCGTGGCTCGACGTGCAGCGGGTGTGGCTCGGCGCTCCGCGCACGGTGACGCTCGCGGAGCTCGGGGCCGGTCCGATCGAACGGC
>JAUIKL010000130.1 GCA_030430625.1 Gemmatimonadota bacterium | reverse complement strand
GCGAGCGACGGGAGTGACGAGGCGATGGACGAGGTCTTCCAGGTCGTCTACCCGCGGTTGAAGGAGATCGCGCGGGCGCGACGCCGGGGGTGGCAGGGGGCGCACACGATGAACACGACGGGCCTGATCCACGAAGCCTACCTCAAGGTGGCCGGTGGATCGGGCCGGTTCGAGAACCGCGGCCACTTCTTCGCGACGACGGCCCGAGCGATGCGGCAGGTGCTCATCAACTACGCGGAGCGGCAGTCGGCCCAGAAGCGGGGTGGAGGGGCCTCCGAGGTGACGCTGTACGACGACGACGCCGTCACGGACGACGCGATGGACGAACTCATCGCCCTGAACGACGCGTTGAAGAAGCTGGAAGTGATGAGCGAGCGCCAGGCGAGAGTCGTGGAGTGTCTCTTCTTTGCGGGGCTGACGATTCCCGAGACCGGTGAAGCGCTCGACATCTCACCGGCCACGGTCAAGCGGGACTGGGCGACGGCACGCGCCTGGCTGTACCGCGAGATCCGGGACGAGGCGGACTGATTCCGCCGCCCGTGCCCTTCGGTTGCCCTCGCCGATCGCGGCCAGCGACATCATGAGCAGGAAGCCACTCAGGGCCAGCAGCAACGGTTCCTTGAGTCCTCGGACCCAACCCCACGCTCGGGTCCTCTTCCCCGGCTCGAACGCCTTCGACTTCATCGCCTCATCCCCCATCTATGACTTCACGACTACTTTCGCCTGCACGACGACCTTGCTCGGATGACAGGAACGGGGCCCGAAGAGGGTCACGAGACGGTTCGAGTAGATTCACGCGTGCGGATGTCCGGCCTGCGGTCGGCGATGTTCCTCGAGGAGACCGAAGCATGAAGACGAGATTCCTGGCGGCCGCCGCGTCGCTGGCCCTGCTGAGCAACGCGCCCCTCGCGGCGCAGTCCTTCCCGACCGACGACCCGGTGATTCGAGCCATCTGGGAGCAGGGCATGGAGGACGGGTCGCAGGCGTACGCCCTGTCCCAGGTGCTGATGGACTCGATCGGTCCTCGCCTGATGGGGTCGCCCGGGTACTCTGCCTCGGCGGATTGGCTGCTTGCCAAGTACGCCGAGTGGGGCGTCGACGCCGAGATCCAGGAGTACGGGACGTGGCGCGGCTGGGAGCGGGGCATCTCGCACATCGACCTGATCGAGCCCCGCGTCCGAACGCTGAACGGCATGATGATGGCGTGGAGCCCGGCCACCGACGGGCCGGTCGAGGCCGAGGTCGTGATGCTGCCCCACGTCTCGAGCCGTGAGGAGTTCGACGCCTGGCTGCCGACCGTGCGCGGAAAGATGGTGGCGATCTCCTTCCCGCAGCCGACGTGCCGAGCCCCCGAGTCGTGGGAGGAACACGCGACCCCCGAGTCGTGGGAGCGCATGCAGGAGCAGGTCTCCGACGCCCAGCGCGCGTGGAGTCTTTCGATGCGCGAGATCGGTCAGGGACTCGAGGGGCGCCTCGAGGCGGCCGGAGCCGTCGGTGTCTTCACGGCCCGTTGGTCGAACGGGTGGGGGACGGACAAGATCTTCGCCGCGAACACGACCGAGATTCCGGCCATCCACCTGAGCTGCGAGGACTACGGCCTCGTGGCGCGCCTGGCCGAGAACGGCCAGTCCCCGGTCGTGCGTGTCGACGCCCAGGCGGACTTCCTCGGTGACGTGCCCGCCTTCAACGTCGTGGCGACGATCCCCGGCACCGAGCTTCCCGACGAGTACGTGCTCCTGAGCGCCCACCTCGACTCGTGGGACGGCGCTTCGGGCGCCACCGACAACGGAACGGGCACCATCATGATGATGGAGGCGATGCGGATCCTCCGTGAGGTGTATCCCAACCCCCGCCGGACGATCATCGTCGGACACTGGGGTGGGGAGGAGCAGGGGCTCATCGGCTCGACCGCGTTCGCGGCGGACAACGAGGATGTGGTCGACGGCCTCCAGGCCGGCTTCAACCAGGACAACGGAACCTGGCGCGTCGACTACATCCGGATGATGGGTTTCACCGGAGCGGGCGCACACTTCGCGCGCTGGTTCTCGGCGATCCCCAACCAGATCACCGATCACATCGACCTCGACGTCCCCGGGATGCCCGAGTCGGGCGGGTCCGACCACATGTCGTTCATCTGCAAGTCGGCGCCCGTCTTCCGGCTTCAGTCGAACTACCCGGACTACCGGCAGTACACCTGGCACACCAATCTCGACACCTTCGACAAGGTGGTCTTCGACGACCTCCGCAACAACGCGACGTTGACCGCCATGTTGGCCTACATGGCGTCGGAGGATCCGGAGCGTGTGCCGCGCGACACCCGTGTGCTTCCGACGGAGCGGCCGCCGGCGCCCGCGGTGGCCACGCGCCGCACCATGGCCTCGATGTCGATCGGTCAGTGGCCCCAGTGCCGACCCCCGCGCCGCAGCTTCATGAACTGACTGCAACCATCGGTCGCTTCACCCTGTCCGAAGGAGCAGAACGCTCACGGACCGGTGGGAGGATCGACGGATGATGCGAGTGCGATGGGGTGTGGGGATGGCGTGTGTGGGGTTGGGTGTCCTCGCCGGCTCCGCGAGCGGACAGTGGGCGGAGGTGGAGAGAGGGTGGTGTGACGACGACTGGAACGGGCGCGATGGCCGCGCCCGTTCCTGCGTCGTGTACGAAGCTGACTTCGACGATCCAGGTGCCCTGTCACTCGACGGCCGGATGAACGGCGGCGTGAGTGTCGAGGGGTGGGAACGCGACTTCGTTTCGGTCCGCGCCAAGGTCTGGTCGCACGCCGAGGGTGAGGCCCGGGCGGAGGAGTTGCTCGGGGAGGTCAGACTCTCGATGCGCTCCGGTGCGCTGACCGCCGACGGGCCCGACACCCGCCGCCGCGAGAGTTGGGGCGTCAGCTGGGAGGTCATGGTGCCGCGGTCGACCGACCTCGAGATCGAGACCATGAACGGCGGAATCGCCATTGCCGACGTCGACGGCCGGATCGACTTCCGCGCACTCAACGGAGGCGTGAGCCTGGAGCGGGTGTCCGGTGATGTCGAAGGCCGAACCACCAACGGGGGCGTCCGGGTCGTGCTCGACGGACGCCGCTGGGACGGGCGCGGCCTCGATGTCGAGACCACCAACGGGGGGGTCAGCGTGGTGATCCCCGAGGGGTACTCGGCCGATCTCGTGACCGGCACCGTGAACGGTGGCTTCGATCTCGACTTCCCCGTGACCGTTCAGGGTCGCCTCGGCCGACGGCTCGAGACCACGCTCGGCGAGGGTGGTCCCAGGATACGCGCGGTCACGACGAACGGCGGCGTGAAGTTGGAGCGGGGGCGCAGCGCGGTGCGCTGACCTGGCCATCGCTGGGAATGATCGCGGCCCTCGGCGGCGCCATGGTGCCGCCGGACGCCGACGGGGGGTGGATTGCCGGATCGTGAGGGCCCGCCTATGCTCGCGCGATGCTCCCCACATTTCTTCACAGCGCTCGGCTCGGTCGCGCTGCCCGTCTGGTCGTCGTCCTCCTCGCGGTCGTGGCGTCCAGCGCCGCCGCGCAGCGGGTCGAATCGATCTCCGAGTCGCTCGTGCGCGCCGTCATGCCCGGAGCGGACCGCTTCTCGGACGCGGCCGGTGACCCACCCGTACTGACCGCGTACACCACCGGCGCCGACGGCTCGGAGTCGCTCTACGGGTACGTCTTCCTGACCTCCGACGTACCGCCGGAGCAGTTCGGGTACAGCGGCCCGATCGAGGCCCTCGTGGGGCTCAGGCCGGACGGATCGATCACCGGCGTGCGGGTGATCGACTACATGGAGTCGTACATGAACTCCATGGGCGATTTCCTGCGGACGCCGGGCTTCCAGGAGCAGTTTGCCGGCAAACACCTGGGTGACCCCTTCCAACTCTGGGGTGACATCGAGGGCATCAGCCGCGTCTCGATCTCGGTTCGGGCCCTGTCCCGAGGGGTGCGTGACTCGGCTCGGCGGGTGGCCGCCACCTACGGGGGTGCTCCGGACGTGGCCATGACGACCGAGATCGTCGATCCTGTCGGTCTCTCCTGGTTCGAGTTGAGACAGCGCGGGTTCGTCCAGCGCATCGAGGTCACCGAGCCCGGCGAGGGGTCGGCGGGCATATCGCTCGGGTGGATCGCCAACGATCGACTCGGCCAGTACTTCTACGGCGAGCAGTTGTACGAGCGCGCCCTCGGTGCGGCGGAGCGCAGGGGCGGTGCCGAGAACCTTCTGCTCTACGCCGTCGACGGCTCCCGCCTCCGCCTCTTCCGGCAGCAGGGGTGGTCGCTCGAGCAGGACGGCGTCTCCCACCCCATCGAGTCGGGGAACGTCGTCAGCCTCGGCCTTCCGTCCGGCGGCATCGTCTCGGGCGAGGCGACGATGGTCGGGATCATCCTCCTCGGGGGAGAGGTCGACATGGCCCGCCCCGTCGACTTCGTCTACGACCTCGGCGACCTCGGGACCCACAGGATCGCCTACCTCTCCGAAGAGGCTCGGGTCGCCGCCGCGGAGGCCGCGGCCGCCGCCGAACGGGCGGCAGCGGAGGAGGCCGCCGAAGAGGCCCCCGCGGCTGGGGCCGCCGAAGGGGGCGCTCCTGCTGGCGCCGACTCCGATTCGTCTGCCGGCAGCGAGGGTGCCGGAAACGCGGGGCCCGGTGCTGCGGGAGGCTCGGCCGGCAACCCGGGCGCCAGTGACGGCGTTTCGGGCGGAGGAGAAGCGTCCGGGGCCGGTGCGGACCCCGCGGGGAACGCCGGCGCGGCACCCGACTCACCGTCGGGCTCCGACGCGACGGCGGCCCCCGGCGCGGCGAACGCCTCGGGCTCCGCGGTCGCCGAGGGCTCGACGGCCGATCCCAGCGCCTCCGCCGGACAGCAGGAGCCGCCCTTCGACTTCGTCCTCACCGAGAACGAGTCGGTCTTCCAGCGTCTCGTCGATGGGGCGTCGTGGTCGAGGGTGGCCTTCATGGCCTTCGTGCTCCTCCTGGCGTCGCTCGCGTTCGCCCTCAAGAACGAGGGTCTCCGGTGGGTAGCACTGGCCGTGACCCTCTTCGGCCTCGGCTTCATGGACGGCGGCTTCCTCTCCGTCTCCCACATCACCAGCGGCATCTGGGCCGGGGTGGGCGTCTACCTCCGCGACCTGCCCCTCTTGATGATCGTCGTCTTCACGCTCGTCACGACGCTGATCTGGGGCCGGGTCTTCTGCGGCTTCCTCTGCCCGTTCGGGGCGCTTCAGGACCTCATCGAGAAGGTCGTGCCAGCGGGGTGGCAGCGCCCGCTCCCGCAGGCTGTCCACGACAAGGCCGTCTGGATCAAATACGGCGTCCTGGCCGCCGTGGTCGTCCCGCCCCTGCTGGGGAGCAGGGTGTCGATCTACCAGTACGTCGAGCCGTTCGGCACCGTCTTCTTCCTGAGCCGGGACGGACTCCTCTGGGCCATCGCGGGGGCCTTCCTCGTGGCCTCGGTCTTCGTGCCCCGCTTCTACTGTCGGTACGCCTGCCCGCTCGGGGCTTCGCTCGGGGTGCTCTCACTCGTCTCGTTGCGACGGATCCCACGCGTCGAGCAGTGCACCCTGTGCAAGGTGTGTGAGCAGCGCTGCCCGACCGGTGCCATCCGCGGGCCGGACGTCGACTTCAAGGAATGTGTCCGCTGCAACGAGTGCGAGATTCTTCTCAGGGAGCGAAGGGGCGTGTGCGCCCACGACATGGACACCATCCGTCCGCGCCTCGTGCAGATCCGTCGGAGCGAGGGGGTGACCGGTGACTGATTCGGTCTCGAGGCGGGACTGGCTGCGGATCACCGCCGTGTCGGGCATCGCGGTCGGCCTCGGAGGCGGATTGTCGCTGAGCGCGCTTGAGGCCCTCGGTATGCGACGCGTCAGCCAGACACGGACCCGCATGGGGACGGTCGTGACCCTCACCGTGCTCCACCGGGACGGCGACTTCGCGGTCGGTCTGATCGAGCGTGCGTTTGCCGAGATGGAGCGGCTGGAAGGCGTGCTCTCGCGGTATCGGCCCGACTCGGCTGTCGGGCGACTCAATCGGCTCGGCGCGATCGGGGACGCCCCCCCTGAACTGCTCGACGTCCTCGACACGTCCCGGCGGGTCCACGCGATGACGGGCGGTGCGTTCGACGTCACCGTGGGTCCCCTCGTCGACGTCTACGCGGCCGCTGCACCCACCCTTCCCTCCGATCGCGTCGTGGCCGCGGCCCTCGATCGGGTCGGCCTCGACAAGCTGTCGGTCGACGGCGCCGACGTACGCTTCGCCGTCGACGGCATGGCGCTCACGCTCGACGGGGTGGCCAAGGGATACATCGTCGATCGGACGCGGGACCTCTTCGTGGGAGAGGGTGTCACAAAGGTGCTGGTGAACGCGGGCGGGGACATCCGGGCGCACGACGACTCGGGTACCGACCCGTGGACCGTCGGCGTTCAGGACCCCGACGACGCGAACGGTGCGCTGCGTATGGTGCGGCTCACCACCGAGTCGATCGCCACATCGTCCCTCCCCATGCGAGCCTTCGTGCACGACCGGACCCACCCGCAGATCCTCGACCCTCGAAGCGGTCGGCCCGCCGACCGTGTTCGGTCGGTCACCGTGCGCGCCCGAAGCGCGATGGCTGCGGATGCGCTGTCGACCGGGCTGATGGTCCTCGGACCCGACGCCAGCACGGCGCCGGACGAGGCGCTCGAGCACGAGGCGCTCTTCGTACTGGCGTCCGGCGGCGTGCGACAGACGGCTGGCTTCGACGCGGACGATGCGTAGGGGCATCGTCGTCGCGGCGTTGCGCTCCACGACGATCGCGGCGGTGCGCTCCAGGGTCGTCGCGCTGACCAGCGCCTTCCCGATCGTCCTCGGCGTGGCCGGTTCGACTCTCGCGGCTGCGCCAGCCGCCGCCCAGGACGTGCCGAGCCTCTTTGCGGACGAGGCTCCCCTCGCCGTCACCATCGAGGCCGACTTCGCGGCCCTGCGGGGTGACCGCGCGGACTCGCCGGATCGACCCGCACTGTACCGGGCCGGCTCGGACAGCTCACTCGTCGAGCTGGAGGGGGAGATCCGTACGCGGGGGCGCTTTCGCCTGGATCCCGCCAACTGCTCCTTCCCTCCGCTTCGCATCGAGATCTCCGCACGCGAAGGGCGGGGGACCCTTCTCGACGGGATCGACGACACCAAGCTCGTTTCCTCCTGCCGTCCGGGCCGCGATTCGTACGATCAGCTCGTCATCCTGGAGTACCTGGCCTATCGGACGTACGGCCTCCTCACCGAGGCCTCGTTCCGGGTTCGACGACTCGAGGTGACCTTCGTCGACACGTCCGGGGAGCACGAGCCGGAGACCCGATCCGCGTTCGTCATCGAAGAAGACGAAGAGCTCGCAGCGCGGCTCGACTCCGAGCTCTTCGAACTCGAGGAGGGGCGCAATCTGAACCCCGCCGGGGTCGAGTCACGCTCCCAGCTCACCGTGTCCGTCTTCCAGTACATGATCGGCAACACGGACTGGTCGACCGTGGCGGGGCACAACGTCGAACTCCTCAGTCGGGGCAATGCGGCGCACGCCGTGCCGTACGACTTCGACTCGTCGGGTCTGGTAAACGCGCCGTACGCCACCTTCGACCCGGACCTCGGGATCCGCACTGTTCGCGAACGGAAGTACCGCGGGTACTGCGTCAACGCCTTCCTCGTCGGGCTCGTGCTCGACGATTTCCGCGCCCGAAGGGAAGAGACCCTCGCGCTGTGGGCCGCCGAGCCTGGTCTCGACGACACCTCACGCGCTGAGGCCATCCGCTACCTTGAGTCGTTCTACGAGGACATCGAGACGAACGATCGGGCCGAGCGGCGCTTCCTCCGCGACTGCCGGGGCCAGTAGAGGGCAACGAAGTCGGCCGAGGGGCTGTCTGACACCGATACAGGCGTCGAACGAACCGAGGCGATCCGGGGAGCGACGTCGAGACGAGGGCGCATGGGAGACAGGGCGA
>JAUIKL010000129.1 GCA_030430625.1 Gemmatimonadota bacterium | reverse complement strand
CCGGCCGAAGTCCGAATGTCCCCGAGTGCGGTGTGGGCCTCCTCGTGCTCACGCCCGAGGTAGAAACGTGCCGCCGCGCTCAGGTCCCGCGGTTCTTCCCGGTGGAAGATGTTCTGCATGTCGACGACGCGGCGCCCTTCCATCGAGAAGTCGACGTCGCACCGGTTGAACTCGTGCACGAGCATGGGAATGTCGAAGCCGCGCACATTGAAGCCGGCCAGGTCGCACCCCTCGAGCATGTCAGCCAGCGACTTCGCGGTCCGACAGAAGGGAAGCTCGTCGGCCACGTCAGCGTCGGTGATCCCGTGGACGGCGGTCGCCTCCGGAGGGATCGGCATGCCGGGATTGAACCTGCGCTCGCGCTCGAGCACGTCACCGTGCGGCGTCCACTTGATGAACGCCAACTCGATGATGCGGTCGTTCTTCATGTCGAGACCGGTGGTCTCGAGGTCGAAGAAGACGAGGGGCCGGTCGAGGGCGAAGGGAAGGGTCATCGGGGCGCCAAAGTAGGGGCGCCCGTGGACTTCGGGGAGGGCCTACTCCTCGTCGTTCGAACGATCCCCGCTCCCGGTTCCGACCCCCAGCGCCTCGAGCACCACGGCTTCCTGGGATTTGGCGTGCTTCGACGCGTGCCCCTCCGCCGGCGATGCCCGCTCGGGCCGTGCGGCGTAACCCAGAGGGACTTTCCGCGGAACGACGGCTCGTAAACGGGGCCCGACGAAGGTGAGCCCACCCATGTTGCGCGGCTCCTCCTGCGCCCAGACGACCTCGGTCAGCTTCGGGTACCGAGCGATCAACTCGGCGAGCGCCTCGGCCGGGAACGGGTAGAGCAGCTCGATGCGGCACACGGCCACATGACTCAGCTCTTCCCGGGCTTCGTGCCCCTGGATGTCGTAGTAGACCTTTCCGGAGCAGAGCACCAGACGCGTGATCTCGTCGGGGTTGGTCACTGTCGGATCGTCGAGCACGGAGCGGAAGGTCCCCTCCGTCAACTCCTGGACCGTCGAGGTCGCCCGCGGGTGCCGCAGGAGGCTCTTCGGCGTCATGACGATCATCGGTCGCTCCGGTCGGCGGAGAGCCTGACGGCGGAGCATGTGGAAGTACTGCGCCGGAGTGGTCGGGTACGTGACCCGCATGTTGCCTTCGGCACACAACTGAAGGAAGCGCTCGAGCCTCGCGCTCGAGTGCTCCGGTCCCTGTCCCTCGTACCCGTGGGGCAGCAGGAGCGTGAGCCGTGAGGCCTGTCCCCACTTCGTCATACCCGACGAGAGGAACTGGTCGATCATGACCTGGGCCACGTTGACGAAGTCGCCGAACTGGGCTTCCCAGAGCACGACGTCCTTGTCGGCCGACACCGTGTAGCCGTACTCGAAGCCGATGACGGCGGTCTCGGTCAGAGGTGAGTTGTAGACCTCGAAGGAGGCGTCGCCCAGCTTCGAGAGTGGGACGAAGAGTTCACCCGACTCCACGTCGTGCAGCACGACGTGGCGGTGGCTGAACGTTCCCCGTTCCGCGTCCTGGCCGGTGAGCCGGACGGGGATCTCGTCACTGAGCAGGCTGCCGAAGGCGAGCGTTTCCGCGTGCCCCCAGTCGATCGAACTGTCCGGACCGAAGTCCTCCGACCGACGGCTGAGTTGCCGCCAGAGCTTCGGGTGGGGCTCGAAGCCCTCGGGCAGGTCGACGGTGGCGTTGTTGATGCGCTCCAGGACCTCGAGGTCGACACCGGTGTGGTCGGGCGTCTCCACGACCTCGTCCGCGTCGTCGGAATCGTCCGACGTGTCGGTTCGGGCCGTCCCGCCGCGCACGGAGTCCTGAGCCGCGCGAAGTTCGTCGGTGATCCGGGTCCGAATGTCCACGACCTGGCTGTCGGAGACGACGCCTTCCTCGATCAGCCGGTCGGAATAGATCTCCTGCACCGTGGGGTGCGCCGCGATCTTCCGGTACTTCACCGGCTGGGTGTAGGCGGGTTCGTCCCCTTCGTTGTGACCGTGGCGGCGGTAGCCGACGAGGTCGATCACGAAGTCCTCGTGGAAGGCGCGACGATACGCCATCGCCAACCGCACCGCGGCCAGGCAGGCCTCGGGGTCGTCGGCGTTCACGTGGACGATCGGGATTCCGTACCCCTTGGCGAGGTCGCTCGAGTACAGTGTCGAGCGGGCGTCCCGGGGGTCGGTGGTGAACCCGACCTGGTTGTTCACGATGATGTGGACGGTTCCACCGACGTCGTAGCCCTCGAGACGCGCCATGTTGAGCGTCTCGGCCACGACACCTTCGGCCGCGAACGCCGCATCGCCGTGCATCAGAACCGGAACGACGGTGGCCGTGTCGGGCGAGCCTCCGCCGGCGTGCTCCTTCTGCTTGGAGCGGGCCATGCCGATGACCACGGGGTTCACGAACTCGAGGTGGCTCGGGTTCGGGGCCAGCGTGACCTCGACGCGCTTGCCGCCGACATCGCGGACGCCGTGGGCGCCGTGGTGGTACTTCACGTCGCCTGTGCCGGCCACGTGGAGTTGGCCCCCGACCATCGACTTCCCTTCGAACTCGGAGATCAACTCCGCGTAGGTCACGCCGAGGGTGTGGGTCAGGACGTTCAAACGACCGCGGTGGGCCATGCCGAGCATGACGTCACGGGCGCCGTCTCCGACGGCCTCTTCGATGACCAGGTCGAGCATCGGCACGAGCATGTCGTTGCCCTCGACCGAGAATCGCTTCTGGCCCAGATACGTCTTGTGAAGGAACTGCTCGAGCCCCTCGGTCTGGCTGATGCGTTCGAGGAGCGCGCGCTTCTCCTCCGGCGGCAGATCGGGGAGGTGTCGACGTTCCTCCACGTACTCCCAGAGCCAGGCGACCTTCTCGTGGTCGTCCAGATGCTCGAACTCGTAGCCGATCGCGCCGGCGTACGTTTCACTGAGCTCGTTCAGGCCGTCGGCGACCGACATGGAGTCGAGGTTGCCGTTGCCCGTCATGATCAGGGAGGCCGGTAGGTCGCTCAGCTCCTCCGTGTTCGTGCCGTGGAAGGCCGGCGACAGCTGCGGATGCCCCGGAGGTTCGCTCCCCAGCGGATCGATCCGAGCCAACTGGTGGCCGTGGTCGCGGAAGGCCTGCACCAGGGCGGTGGCACGCCGGACCGCGGGAAGGAGCTTCAGGAGAGCCTGGGCATCCTCGTCACCGCGCGCGGGCATCGCTGCCGGAATCGGCGCTGCCGATGCCGGGGAGGATGCCGGTGCGGGAGGAGTCTGCACGGGCGCGACCGCCGCGGGAACCGCGGAGCGCGCGCCATCCAGCTGCTCGGGAACGAGCAGACCTTCGGCTATGGCGAGAGCGGCGCCGTTCTCGAAGAGTCTTTGCCATTCGGCGGAGACTCCCTCGGGGTTGCGCGCGTATTCCTCGAACATCGCCTGTGCGTAGGCGGCGTTCTGACTATCGAAGAGGGTGTCGTCCGTCACGGTACGAGGGCCCGGTCGTTCTGGAGGGACGGGGATCCGTCCATGCCGGTGGATAAGGTATCCCGATTCGTGCCGCGAAAGGAGTGTCTTGGTCGATTCCGTAACAGGGTGATCTTCAACCAGGTCGCGATACCGTGACCGAGGACGCGATTCGCAGTTTCCGCGCACACTTTCCGATCCCGTACCGATGCCCGGCACCGTTCTCGAAATCGAAGACGACACGGGCCTTTTCCTGGTCCAGCCCCAGTGGGCGTCGGACTTCCCCTGGTTGGTTCAGGGGACCACGGTCCGGGGCCCCGACGACGAGCCGTTCGACCTCGGTCTGTTCAGCGGCGGCCGGCCAGCCGCCGACGTCCGGCGAGACTGGGAGCGTTTGTTGGACGTCACCCGCTGTGCGACGGCCGTGCATGCCCGGCAGGTTCACGGGGCTGAGGTGCGCGTCTCCGACGCCGCCGACCTCGCGACGCCCGCCTCCAGCCCCGAATCGGTGCCGCGTCTCGTGGAGGCGTGCGACGGCCACCTCACCGACCTTCCCGGGGTCCTTCTCGGCGTCGCGACGGCGGACTGTGTTCCCGTCTTCCTCGTCGATCCCGGACGGCGTGTGGTCGGGGCTGTACACGCGGGGTGGCGCGGTGTCGCGGCCGGTGTGTTCGAGCGCGCGCTCTCGATCGCCGCCGGACGGTTCGGCAGCCGCGCCGCCGATCTCCACGTGCACCTGGGGCCCGCGATCTGCGGAGCGTGCTACGAAGTAGGACCGGAAGTGTTCGAGGCCCTGGGTCAGTCCGTGCCCGGTGGGCCCACGCCCATCGATCTGAGGGCGGTTCTCCGGGAACGGGCCGTGCGATCCGGCATCGACCCCGACAGGGTGTCGATCTCCGGTCACTGCACCCGCTGCACGGGGAGCGGGCTGTTCTCGCATCGCGGCGGGGACCGGCACCGTCAGATCGGTTTCATCGCGGCGCGAGGCGGCGATGCGGGTCGGTGACGGCACCGAGGGCTTCGACCCACGGGTCGGATTGTGCAGCCGGTGTGAACATTGTCGGGTGACGGGGAACCGGAGGGGCTCTCGCTTCCATCTGTGTCGACGGGCAGCGACCGACCCGGCGTATCGCAAGTATCCGCCCCTTCCGGTCTGGGCCTGCCCGGGCTTCGATCTGGCGCCGAACGTCGCGTGGCCCGGCGCAGACGAGGATAGCTGAACCCCACCGCGGACGTATCTTTCACGATGCGCATCGCCACTCACTCCGCCCGGGAGCGGGCGTCATGAAGCGGGTGACCGAACGAGGGGCTCCCCCCCGCGTGGAACGGAGGGGCACCGAGGTCGTCGTTCACCTCGAGGGCCCGTGGAGCCTCGGCCGGGGCATCCCCAAGGCGGCCGCGGTGACGGATGCCCTTCGGGCCGACCCCGAGCCGACCGCGCTCGTCTACGACTCTTCGGAGTTGGGGACGTGGGACGCGTCGCTGCTCGTGTACCTGAGGCGCCTCTCGGCCGAGGCGGAGCGTTCGCGTGTGCCCGAGGATCGGTCCGGGCTTCCCGAGGGCGTTCGGGGTATGCTCGACCTGGCGGAAGCGGTGCCCGCCCGGACCCGAGTCCGGCGCTACGCGGACAGCGACGATGTCGTGACCCAGATCGGACTGACCACGATCGAAGTGACGCGGGATTTCCGTCAGGTCCTCCGCTTTGCCGGAGACGTGGTCCTTTCGTTCGGGCGGCTCGTGCGGGGCCGCGCGGCGTTCCGGGGCGCCGACCTCTGGTTGGCCGTCCAGAAGGCCGGCGTGGAGGCGATGCCCATCGTCGCCCTCGTCAGCTTCCTGCTCGGGGTGATCCTGGCGTTCGTCGGCGCCATCCAACTCGAGCGGTTCGGCGCGTCGATCTACGTGGCGGATCTCGTCGGGATTGCCATGGTGCGCGACATGGCGGCGCTCATGACGGGTATCGTCATGGCGGGCCGGTCCGGTGCTGCGTACGCCGCGGAGATCGGGTCGATGAATGTGAACGAGGAGATCGACGCCCTCGGAACGACGGGCATCTCACCCATCGACTTCGTCGTCCTGCCCCGGGTCCTGGCGCTTGTGGTGATGATGCCCCTGCTCACGATCTATGCGGACTTCGTGAGCATCCTGGGTGGGATGTTCGTGGGCGTCACGCTTCTCGATCAGACCTTGGTGGCGTACTCGATCCAGACCACCAACGCCGTGGACATGAATCACCTGGTCCTCGGCCTCGTGAAGGGCACGGTGTACGGGGGCATCGTGGCCCTCTCCGGGTGCTTGCGAGGCCTCCAGTCGGGCCGGAGCTCACTGGCCGTGGGTGCGGCTGCCACCTCGGCCGTCGTCACGGCGATCGTGCTCATCATCGCGGCCGCAGGTGTGTTCTCGGTGGCCTCCTACGTGTTGGGGATCTGAACGTGTCCGACTCCCCGGTGATCCGCGTGCGCAGTGTACGGATGGCCTACGGCGACTTCGTCGTCATGCGGGACCTGACGTTCGATGTCGAGCGCGGGGACATCTTCGTGATCATGGGTGGCAGTGGGTGCGGGAAGAGCACTCTCCTCCGGCACCTCGTGGGACTCAAGGAGCCGGCGGCCGGGGAGGTCTTCTACGGCGACGTGAGCTTCACGAAGGCCGGTGAGGCGGAGCGCGCCGAACTCCTGCGAAATGTCGGTGTCCTCTTCCAGTCCGGCGCTCTCTTCAGCTCACTGACGTTGTCCGAGAACGTCGGAATCGGCCTCGAGGCGTACCACCCCGAGTTGACGGGGAAGGAGGTGCGGGAGGTCGCCGCGCTGAAGCTGGCGCTCGTCGGGCTGACCGGGTTCGAAGACTACTATCCGGCCGAGATCAGCGGGGGCATGCGCAAGCGAGCCGGGCTGGCTCGAGCCCTGGCTCTGGATCCGGAGATCCTGTGCATCGACGAGCCGTCCGCGGGCCTCGATCCGATCAGCTCGAAGCTGCTCGACGAATTGATCCTGGAGTTGCGTGACAGCCTCGGCACGACCGTCGTGATCGTCACCCACGAGTTGGAAAGCATCTTCTCTATTGCGAACAACAGTGTCTTCTTGGATGCAGGGACGAAGACGATGACCGCCATCGGACCGCCCAAGGAGCTGCGGGATCGCGCGAGTGATCCAGCGGTGCGAGAGTTCCTGAACCGGGGTCGCGTTCCGGAGGGGAGGGATTCGTGAAGAAAAAAGTGAGCCCGGAGTTGATCGGAGCGTTCGTGGTGAGCGGGATCGTGCTCGCCGTGATCGCAGTCCTGATCTTCGGCTCCGGCCGTGCCTTCGAACGCCGCGAGACGTACGTGAGCTTCTTTCCGGGCTCGGTGAACGGACTTTCGGTCGGTTCGACGGTGGCCTTCCGCGGTGTTCCGATCGGGTCGGTGACCGACGTTCGACTCGCGATGAACTTCAGCACCGACGATATGGGCGTCGACATGCTCATCCCGGTCGTGTACGAGATCAACCTCACGACGCTTGCCAACCGCGGCGTGACCTCCGACCTCACCGATGTCGAGCGGATGGGCATTCTCCTCGAGCAGGGGCTGAGCGCCCGACTCGACACCGAGAGCCTGCTGACCGGACGGCTGTACGTATCCCTCGATTTCCGCCCCGATGCCGAGCGCTTCGTGCAGGGGGAGGGGGATGTGCTCGAGATTCCTGCGGTGCGCTCGCCTATGGGTGAGGTGACGACTCAGCTCAACGCCCTGGCCGACAAGTTCGTGGCCATGGACGTCGACGAGATCGTCACCTCTCTGCGGGCGACGCTCGACGGGATGAACGCCCTGCTGACGAACGAGGGCCTCCAGCGCCTCCCCGAGAACGTCGACATCGTCGTCGACAACCTCGACGTGACCCTGCGCTCCGTCCGCGATCTGGCGGCCGCGATCGAATCGTCCGTGGAGCCGCTGGAACAACGGGTGGCCGACGCCGCCGTACGAACGGAGACGAGCATGGTGCAGGTGGACGAAACGATGGCTTCTCTGGAGGAGGTGCTTGCCCCGGACGCTCCTCTCGTCGTCGGTCTCGTGTCCACGATGGAGGAGCTCGAGGAGGCCGCCCGTGCCCTGAGGCGGGTCTCGGAGCTGATCGAACGCGACCCCTCGGTCCTCGTGCGCGGCCGGGCCACGGGAGGTGGGCGATGAAGTCCGTCGCGCGCGCCGGAACGGTGGCGGCGCTGACGGTCCTGGCCGGCTGTTCGGTCCTCGAGCCGAAGCCCGACACGTCCCGATACTTCCTCTTGCGATCACTGGCGACACCGGCCGCCGAACCGGCGCTGTCCACCCTCACGCTGGGCGTGGGGCCGGTGACCGTACCGGAGTACCTGGATCGTCCAGAGATGGTCGACCTCGTCGATCTGTACGAGGTCCGGTACTCCGCGCAGAACCGTTGGATCGAACCCCTCGGTATCCAGCTTCGGCGCACCCTCGGTGAGAACCTCGATGCACTCCTCGACCCCGATGCGGTGATCTACCACCCCTGGTACGCGTCCGACGGGGTCGATCTCCAGGTCGAGATCGACTTCGGCGTGCTCCGACTCCACGAGGATGGTCGTTGGATCGGGTCGGTCGAATGGGTCGTTCG
>JAUIKL010000128.1 GCA_030430625.1 Gemmatimonadota bacterium | reverse complement strand
CATCACCTCCGACGCCAAGCCGGCGGCAAGGGTCGTCCGCGAGGAGCGGTCGGGGGAAGTCTTCCGGAGCGGGGACAGTGCAGACTTCGCCCGTGCCGTCCGGGCACTGGTCGATCCCGGTACCCGGGCGGAGATCGGTGAGCGTGGCAGGAACGCCGTCGTCGATCGTTACAACTGGGGGGCTGACCAACAGCGACTTCTCGACGCGTTGGCACTCACGGTTCAGAGAGGACCCCGCTCGGGTTCGAAAACCCGCGGCTGACGCGCAGTAGCCGCGAGAAACTCCTACCGAGATCGGCGAGCCTGGCCTAATATGCGATCATACGCATTCCATTTCATCGAATCGAAAGCACCCATGAGACGCGCCCCAATGAAGATGCTCGGCGTCGCGTTCTCGTCGATCGCAGTCTTGTGCTGCGGGCTGAACGACACCGTTCTCGTTCAGGTCGACGGAGAGACGGACACGCTGACCATCACGGTGGACTCGACGGCAGTCGGGGAGATCCTGGTCTCGACCTCGCAGCTCGAGCTCGACGTCGGCCAAAGCGCACAACTGGACGCCACCGGCCTCAACGCCCTCGGTATCCCGCTCAGTTCGATCTCCGTGGTGTGGTCGAGCGCGGATGCGGACATCGCGAGTGTCTCACCCGAGGGTGTCGTGATGGGTGAGTCGCCCGGATCCACGACGATCTTCGCGGCTGCGAGCACGCCATCCGGGGCCGTCGCGGCATCCGTGCCGACGGTGGTGAACGACACCACGACGGGAACGCCTCCTCCGCCCCCGCCTCCGCCGCCGCCGCCGCCCCCGCCCCCTGGCGTTTTCTGGGAGCTGAACTGGGACTTCGACAGCACCGAGGAGATGATCGCGGCCAACACGAACACCTTCTCCCTGGGTGAAGTGAGCCTGCGAACAGGTGAACTGTTCAACGGGACGCAGGGCAAGTACATGCGCGCCACGCTGCGCGGCGACGGCTCGGAAGACGAAACGAACTACGACATGAACATCCCGGGCGCCGGCCCCGGAGTCACCGAAGAGATCTGGGTCGAGTTCTACCTCCGATACCACGACAATTGGCGGGGCACGTCCGACGACAAGACGCTGTTCATCTGGCCGGCGAACGGGAGCCGATGGGAGATCCACTACGGTCTCGGCACCCGGATCTACGGCGGTCCCTCGGGGATGCCCCGGGACTTCTTCATCGTCTCGGACGACAACATCGTCCTGAACATGGAAGACATCTGGGACGGTGAATGGCACCGGCATCGCCTGCACCTCCGGTCCCAGTCGGCTCCCGGAGCCGAAGACGGCGCTTTCGAATGGTGGTTCGAGGACATTCCTCTCGTGACCGCCACACATGGTGCCCTCTACAACCGCGGCAACGGTGAGAACATCCACACCGGCTCCACGGCCGGCAGCTATTTCACCTCGATGCGCTTCGGTGCCAACACGGACCCGCGTGGCTCCGGAATTCGTGATTGGGGTCGGGTCCGGATCTGGCTTCAGGATCCCGGCTGGCGCTGACGTCGCGCCCGTTGCCGAACCCTTCGGTCGCCGAACACGGACGATCGGAACGCGCCCTCGCCCTCGGCGAGGGCGCGTCTCACTTGAGCCCCCTGTCTCGGACCACTCGAGTGTCCGAGGCCCCTCTACCTATCGATCCAACATGAAACGGTTCGCTGTGATCGGCTGTGGCGCGATCGCGGACTCCTTCCACGTGCCCGGTCTTCGAGCGGTGTCCGGCGTACACGAAGAGATCGTCTTCGTCGACCCTGACGCACAACGCGCACAAGCGCTCGCCGACAAGCACGGTCAGGGGTCCGTAGCCACGGACCACCGCGATATTCTCGACCGAGTGGACGCTGCCATCATCGCCTCACCTCACCCTACCCACGTGCCGATTGCCATCGACCTCGTGGAGGGCGGGGTTCCAGTCCTGTGTGAGAAGCCGCTCGGAGTGAACCTCGACGAGGTCGAACGCCTTCGTGCACTCGCAGCCGACCGCGGTGTGCCGATCGCGGTGAACCAGACGCGCCGGTTCATTCCCGCGACCCAGGAGATCCATCGCCTCATCGGCGATGGCACGATCGGGGCGGTTCGCTCGGTCGAAATCCGAGAGGGGGACAAGTTCGACTGGCCGACGGCCACACCCTCGATGTTCGGCTTGCGTTCCGGTGCACAGGGGATCCTCCTCGACATCGGAGCCCACGTCCTCGACCTGCTCGTGTGGTGGTTGGGTCCGCTCGATCTACGGCGCTATCGCGACGACAGTCTCGGGGGCTCCGAAGCCGCGGCCGAGGTGGAACTGTCGAGCGATACTGCCTCGGTTCGGGTCAAGCTGAGTTGGCTGGCCAAGCAGCCCAACAGCTATCGCATCGAGGGAGAGAAAGGAACCATCTCCTGGGGCGTCTACGACCTCGACGAGATCACGCTGACCGTGGGCGGGCGAAATCGCCGGATCACGACCAGGGGGAACGCCGGCGGCTCCGCTGGACTGGCTCCGCTCGTGGTCCAGAACTTCCTCGACACCATCGAAGGACGGGGCGCGCCACGCGCATCGGCCGATGACGTGATCCCATCACTCCGGTTGATCGACGCCTGTTATCGAAGCCGCGAGACCTTCTCGATGCCCTGGCACACGTTCGACATGGACGGCAACGCATGACCACGGGAAAAATCCTCGTGACGGGAGCGGGCGGGTTCATCGGCGGCCGCATCGTCGAGTGTCTACTCCAGGTGGAGCCGGACGCGGTGGTGCCGACGCTGCGACGTTGGTCGACGGCGGTACGAATCGGACGATACCCGATTCAGCCCACGCAGTGTGACCTCCTCGTCCCGGACCAAATCGAAGAGGCCCTCGAAGGAGTCGACCGAGTCATCCACTGTGCCGTCGGGAACCGACAGGCCAATGTGGAGGGCACACGCAACCTGCTGACGGCGTGCCTCGCGGCCGGGGTCCGACGCGTCGTGCACGTCAGTACCGTCGACGTTTACGGTCGGGCCTCGGGGGTCGCCTCCGAGGACCTACCGTTCGCGCTGACCGATCGTGAGTACGGCGACTCCAAGATCGAGGCCGAGCAGGTCTGCCAGTCGTTCGTCGAGAAGGGGTTGGAGGTCGTCATCCTCCGGCCCACGATCGTGTACGGACCCCACAGTGACGCGTGGACGGTCGAGCCGGCGGAGCGTCTCCGTGACGGGACGTGGACGCTGCCACGCGAGGCCTGTGCGGGCCGCTGCAACCTCGTGTACGTGGACGACCTCGTCCGAGCCTGCCTGCTCGCGCTCGAAGCCGAGGGCGTTTCGGGGCGGGCGTACAACGTGAACGGGGCCGATGACGTGACGTGGCAGGACTACGTCGACGCGCTCAACGCGGGGCTCGGGCAACCACCTCTCTCCCCACCTCCCGCGACCTCGTCGAGGGTCCGGACACTCGCCGTCGAACCCGTGAGGCGCCTCATCAAAGGTGTCTTCAAGCAGTTCGAGGACCCCATCATGAACATCTACAAGAGCTCCAAACACGCTCGTAAGCTCATGAAGGGGGTGCAGGGTGCACTCCTGTCCGTTCCATCGACCGCCGAGTACGACCTGTATGGGCGCGTGGTCCACTTCCCGATCGATCGGGCCCGTGCAGACCTCGGATACGAACCGAAAGTGGACATGCATCGCGGAGTCGAGCTCAGCGTAGCCTGGCTCGAGCACGAGGGGGTGTGGGTCTCTGAACGTTGAAGTGGGACCCGACGCGCCCATGCGTATCATGCACGTCTGTGCCCCGGCACACGTAGGGGGGCTGGAGCGGGTCGTTCAGGGACTGGCGATCGGTCAACGCGAAGCGGGCCACGATGTCCGCGTGCTGGCCATCATCGAGGAAGGCACCGACCTCTCGGCGTTCGCAGAACCGCTCGAAGAGGCCGACGTCCGACTCGATGCAGCACGGATCGGAGCACGTTCCTACCTCGCGGAACGCCGAATCGTTCGCGAGGCGCTCACCGACCAGGGTGCGCAGGTACTCCACTCACACGGATACCGTCCGGACCTACTCCACGCGGGAGCAGCGCGGCGCCGCGGCGTGGCCACGGTCAGCACCCTCCACGGGTCGAGCCGGATGGGAGGAGCGTCCCACGTCTTCGAGTGGTTGCAGGAGCGCGCGCTTCGTCGTTTCGACGCCGTCGTTGCCGTCTCCAAACCGCTCGAGAACGCCCTCGCCGAGGTCGGGGTCCCGACCTCGGTCATCCACATGATCCCGAATGCCTGGACACCGCCGTCCCGACCCGTGGCCCGTGAGGCCGCCCGTGAACGACTCGGGGCCGAGGCCGAGGCCCCGCTCATCGCATTCGTGGGCCGCCTCATTCCCATCAAAGGCTGCGATGTCTTCGTCGAGGCGCTCGCGCGCCTGAAGGCCGTAGGATGGCGCGCCGTCGTCATCGGTGATGGCCCCGAGAAAGAAGCGCTGGGCGAACTCGCCGCGGCGAACGGGTTGGGTGATCGTGTCCGTTTCCTGGGGGCGGTGCCGTCGGCCGCGCGCTACTTCTCCGGTGTCGACCTCTTCGTGCTCAGCTCCCGCTCCGAGGGGACTCCCATGGTCCTCCTGGAAGCCATGGGCGCAGGAGTGTGCCCGGTCGTCACACGGGTTGGAGGTGTGCCGGACCTGATTTCTTCACACGAGCGGGGCTGGGTCGTCCCTCCGGAGAACCCCGAAGCACTCGCCTCGGCACTCGACGAAGCACTCGGCGACCCCGGTCGCCGTACCGAGATCGGCGCGCGCTGCCGTGAAGCGGCCGAGGGTGAATTCGGCATGGCCGAGTGGATCCGACGACACGACGTCGCGTATCGCTCCGCGTTGGCCCGTCGTCGGGGCTCGGCTTAGAACGCGGGTGTGGGCTGGAGCGGATCGGCGTCCGTGATCTTCCCGCGGATCGTCCGCATGATGTCGACGAACTCCTGGCCGGGCACTTCGAAGTATCGCTCCGCATACTTGCACTCGTGCGCACCGAAGTGGATCGAGTGGTACATGTTGAGCCCGGTGATCGCGTGGACGTAGTCGGTACCCGAGACCTGTGAGACGTACAGGTCGAGCAGCCTGGCCTTCTCGCTCTGCACATCGTCGATGTTCAGAACGACGTTCGGCACCGTAAGCCCCCACACCTCGTAGCACATCACCTTGATGCTGCGCGGGAGCCGGGCGATGGCCTCGGCGAGGGCGAAGTTGGTCCGCTGGTGTTGAGTGTTGTAGTCGAGCACGAACGGAGTCATGACGACATCCGCCTTCGTCTTCTCGATCTCGGCCAACAGCTCGTCGGCGAGCTGTTCGGCCTCCGCGCCGGCCAGGCTCACCTTCCTGAGGAAGGTGGGTGCGGGGATACCCATCTGCCTGGCGACCTCAAGGGCCTCCTCCTCCCGCACCGAGATCTGCTCTTCTCTCGTCCGGCCGTCTTCGGCGTGCTCGTCTCCACCGTCCTGGGTGAACACGACGTGCACGCTCCTTCCCGCCCGCAACTGGAGGAGCATGGCCCCTCCACACCCGATGATCTCGTCGTCGTGATGCGGTGCCACGACCAGCATGGACTTGCCGAAGGGAGCTTTGACCGGGATCGGCTTGATGAAGGCGGGAAGCACGTTCATCACGCCCAGAATCGCCGCCGATCTTCGATCGAGGGCCTCGAAGGTCCTCTGAAGGAACATCTTGTAGTTGCTGCGACCGTACAGGAGCGGAATCAGCTCGCGGTACAGCCGTCGCAGGGCGTTTCGCAGCCTCACGGTCGTCCTCCCGGGGAACGTTGACCCCAATCAGCCATGTCAGACAGGGGAATTAACGGAAACCAGCGGCTTCGTGCACCCTTCCCCGATTCGAATGCTGGACTCCGAACGCGGCCAAAGTCATCATTGAAGGAGCCTTGGGCCCATGTCGAACCACGGAACCGACGCACCGATCTTGGCCCCGCGACCTCTCCCCCGGTAGCGCGACATGTGTGGAATAGCAGGCCTGGTCGAAGTTGGTACTTCGTGGTCCGAGGACAGCACGACGGTGCTACGCCGCATGACGGGCCAACTCGCGCGACGGGGGCCGGATCAGGAGGGTTTCTGGAGCGAGCCGGCGGTGGGGGTTCACTTCGGCTTCCGCAGATTGGCCATTCAAGACCTGAGTGAGGCGGGCCATCAGCCCATGACCTCCGCGTCAGGTCGCTTCACCATCGTCTTCAACGGTGAGGTGTACAACTTCAAGAGTCTGCGCTCGGAGCTCGAGGGCGCAGGCTTCTCGTTTCGAGGCGGGTCGGACACCGAGGTCCTGCTCGCCTGCTTCGAGCGGTGGGGCGTGGACGAGGCCGTTCGGCGAACCCAGGGGATGTTCGGCTTCGCGGTGTACGACGCTGAGCGGCGAGAGCTGTCTCTGGCCCGCGATCGCATCGGCATCAAACCGCTCTACATCTGGTCGAGTGCCGGCTCCATGGCCTTCGGTTCGGAGCTACGAGCCCTCTTTCCGCATCCCGATGTGCCCCGACGGGGTAGCCGGGAAGCGGCCTGGCACTATCTCCGGCGGCTCTCCGTGCCCGCACCTCTATCGATCCTCGAGGGGGTCGAGAAGCTCATGCCGGGTACGATCGCCCGCTTCAGCCTCGACGAGTCAGGTGTGAAATCCCGCACCGACACGACGTACTGGAGCCTCGCCGCACGACGACGAGCCGCCGAGGTGCCGAGCGAGAGCGCTGAACACTCGGTCGACCGAATGCACGACCTCCTCCTCACAGCCGTGCGCGACCGTCTCGTGGCCGACGTTCCTGTCGGAGCCCTCCTCTCGGGAGGGATCGACTCGTCGCTGGTCGTGGCCATGATGCAGGCCTCGTCGTCGGAGCCCGTCCGCACCTTCACCATCCGGTTCGACGACCCTCGATTCGACGAAGGTCCCGCCGCCCAGGCCGTGGCCGACTCGATCGGAACGAAACACACGGAGATCGGGCTGCCCACGGAGCGGCTGCCCGGACTCGTTCCGGACCTCCCGACGCTGTCTGACGAGCCGATGGCCAACCCGTCCCTGATCCCGACCCTCCTCGTCTGCGAAACCGCCCGGCAGGAAGTTACGGTCGCGCTGGCCGGGGACGGTGGCGATGAACTCTTCGGAGGCTACAACCGGTACATGCTGGGCACCCGTGCCATCGGGGCCCGGCGTCGGATTCCGGAGGTCCTTCGGCCAGCAGCCGCCGGGGCCCTGAGAGCGGCCGGCCGCAGCGCCGTCGTGGAGTCTCTCGCCGGGGTCGCGCTCCGTGGACGGCTGGGCCAACAGCATTCGGCGTCCGCGCGGTTCCTGCGGATGGCCCAGTTGGTGCACGCGCCGTCGGAACGGGAGGCTTACGAAGAGCTCCTGTCGGTCGGCTACACGATGGACGGACCTCGACCCGGCACGGTCTTCGCCTCGGACACGGCCTTCGACGGAGCCCCGTCGCTCGCCGAGGCCATGATGCTCCACGACCAGCAGCAGTACATGCCGGACGATCTCCTCGCGAAGATCGACAGGGCGAGCATGTGGGCCTCCCTCGAGGCCCGTGTACCCTTCCTGGATCATAGGGTCGTCGAGGCAAGTTGGACCCTTCCGCTTTCGACGAAGATCCGGGATGGACGAGGCAAGTGGCTCCTCAGGGAGCTGGCAGCTCGTTACATCCCGAGGGAGATCCTCGACCGACCCAAGATGGGCTTCACCGTGCCACTGACCGAATGGTTGGGCGGAGAGCTTTCCGGTTGGGTCAGCGAGCTGCTCGAACCGGGTCGAACCGAACGACGCGGGCTACTCGATCCTGCGCAGGTGTCCACGCTCCACAGTGAACTCGTGACGGGACAAGTCGATGTATCGACTTCGGTGTGGGCCGTCGCCGTGCTCGAGGCGTGGTGTGAGGAGTGGGGTGTGACGTTCGACCGATGACCCGCGTCAGCGGGGCAGCTGTTCGATCAGCTCGGTGTAGTGCTCCAGGTACTTCTCGGCCGTGAAGGTGGCCTCGGCCCTGACGCGCGCTGCATCACCCAGGCGAGCCCGGAGATCCGGGTCGCCCATGA
>JAUIKL010000127.1 GCA_030430625.1 Gemmatimonadota bacterium | reverse complement strand
CCACGCCGACGGCTCCTGCTTCTCCAGTTGGCCGAAGAGATCGGCGTACCGCTCGACACGGAAGAAGTCGAGCGCTCCGGAGGGAGGACCGAAGTAGGCGACGTGCCCTCCGACCAGGACACACAGCGCGTCGGCCCGCTCGAGACTGTCCATGGCGTGCGTGGCCACGAGAACGATCCGCCCCCCGTCCGCGACATCGGCGAAGAGCGTCATCAACTGGGACTCAAGGCCGGGGTCGAGGCCGGATGTCGGCTCGTCCAGAATGAGGAGCGGTGGGAAGGTCAGGAGCTCGAGCGCGACGGCGACCCTCTTTCGCTGGCCGCCCGACAAGCGCCGGATCCGAGCCCGGGCGTGCTCCGTCAGTCCTACACTCTCCAACACCTCGTCGATGCGCCGCTCGCGCTCCTCCCGGGTCGCGGTGGGCATCCTCAGCTCCGCCGCGTACCGAAGCTCCTGATCCACGCGCAGCCGACCGTGGAGAGCATCGTCCTGCGGTACGTAGCCCAGCGGACCGGCGTCCTCGACCGCGCCTCCACCGATCGCGACCCGACCGGACTTCGGGGTCCACAAACCGAGCAGGAGTCGGATCAACGAGCTTTTGCCGGCACCGGACGGGCCGATCAGGGCGCACAACTCACCCGGGTGGAGGGAGAGGTGCACCCCCTCCAGGATGCGCCGTCCCCCGCGCGAAACCGAGACGTCGTCCACGATCAGAGGACCGCGCGGTGTCGTCCCGGCCACCTCGGACCGCCCTCCTTCTCGTTCGAGCATCGCCCTCGGTTCCCCCTGGTCCACCGATCGTTCCCACTGGACGATGAGGCGTGCTCACAGGGGAGATCAAGGATGTGACACCGTTGTCGGAGGGTCAGGCCTCCGGGCGCGACAGAAGGACCACGGCCTCGTCCCGCCGATCGAGCCGACTGGCCCGTCCCTGGTACGACCGGCCCCGGCCGCCACCACGACCCGCCAGGATGTCGGCCACTCGCGGGCCCAACTCGGGAATCTCTACGGGCGCCGCTTCGCCCGCCGTCAGGAGGAAGGAGCCCTCGCCGTCACCGGCGGTGAAGAGACAGACGACGTCGGGACGGCCTTCGCACACCGCCTTCGCCACGGACTGGAGGAAGGGCAGGTCACGATCGGGCCAGTGCTCTGCCACCACCGGTCCGGCTGTCGCGGCCATCCCCGCCCCGAGGGCCGCGGCGTACGCCCCCTCGGTCTGGCGGAGCGCGCGATTGGCCCCCTTCAGCTGATCGATCCGCATCTCGACCGCAGCCAGAAGTTCGTCATCCGAGGCGCCGAGAGCGCCGCGGAGCGCGGCGATCCGATCGTGGTGCGCGCCGAGGAGCCGCCGAGCGCGCCCACCCGCCACGTAGACCAGACGCGTTCCACCCCGAAGAGACTCCGTGTGAAGCAGCTTGATGCTCTCGAGCTCGGCGGTCGAACGGAGGTGGGTGCCTCCACACGTGTTGAGGTCGAGCCCCTCGATCTCGACGAGGCGTACGTCTCCCGTATGCCCGGCGGGCAATCCCCGAGAGCGGACGTCCATCTGCAGGTACGCGTCGTGCGTGACCCGGGTGGCTCTCACCGGCCGCACCGCCCGAATCTCGGCGGCGACCGCCTCCTCGAGGGCCTCGCGCTTCTCGGGCGAAAGCTCGGCTGTGTCGAGCTCGATGTCGGATACGGCCTCACCCAGGTGAAACGCCGTCGTCGACCAGCCGAAGAGGTCTTCCGCCACGGCGGTGAGGAGGTGCTGGCCCGTGTGCTGCTGCATGTGGTCGAAGCGGCGGGCCCAGTCGATCTCGACCGAGACAGGCCCCGGTTCGAGTGGGTGGACGAGGTAGTGCCGGATCTCACCGTTCACCCGCTGTACGTCGACGACATCGGCCACTCCGATGCGTCCCCGGTCCGCCGGCTGCCCACCGCCTTCGGGGTAGAACACCGTGTCCGCCAGGACGACGAACGGCCTCCCGTCGTCCCCGGTTGCGACGACCTCGGTCTCCAACGTCTTCAGGTACGGGTCGCGGTCGTAGGCCGGTGCGGTCACGGTGTCGATGTCCTTGGATTCGGGTCGGTGATCAGCTCCGCCAGTCGTGTGGGGGCGGAGTCGTCGTACCGGAGGAAAAGATCGGGTTCGATGAGCTCCAGTTCCATGAGGAGGAAGCCGGCGGGCGTACCCACGACATCGACGCGAGCCAGCGTCGGCACACTCGGCAGAGCGGCCAGACAGAGGCCCGCCACCTCGACCGCCCCGCTCGGGGGTACCGCCACCTCGACCGAACCGCCGAAGTCGCTCTGCACGCGGAAGTCACCCGGCTTGGCTCGCTTGAGCACTCCGTGGGAAAGGGTCCCGCCGAGGTAGATGAGGGACCACTCACCGTCACGGATCTCGGGGATGAACGCCTGCGCGATGGCGGTACCGCTTCGAGCCGCATCCTCGACGGCCTCGCGCACGGCAGGCCGGTCGGCCAAATCGACCTTCCGGGTCCGCCACGCCGTGGCCGAGACCGTGGGTTTGACCACCGCGGTCGTCGCCCCGAGCCGGTCGGCCAGGCCGTCCAGCTCGAACGGGTCGAGCTTCGAGTCCGACCCGGAGTCCGACCCGGAGTCCGACCCGGAGTCCGACCCGACGACGACCGTCGGTGGGATCGGAACCCCCGCGGACTCGAGTTCGAGGAGGTATCGCTTGTCGACGTTCCACTCGACGAGATCGATCGCGTTGTGAACGCGTACGCCGGCGGCCCGCAAACGCTCGAGCCACGCCCGGAAGGAGGGGAGGCGGAGGTGGTAGTCCCACGTATGACCGATCACCACGGTCTCGTGGGCGCGAACCTCGCCAGCTCCGCGTGGCGCGGGATCCACGGTCTCCCAGACCACCTCCCGTGCCCGCACCCCGGAGCGCTCGATCGCCTCCAGGAGCAGCGTCGATTCGACCGACCCGAGGGCCTTCTCCGAGGTGGCGACAACGACGTCCGATGCGCCGCGAGGGCGGCCGGTGGGCGAGTCACTGTGCATAACGACAGATTATTCCAATAAGAAGGATCACTACTTTGACGCAATGGATCACGGCCGTGAGATTCCATGCGTCGACACCGCAGATTCACGCACGACCACAGGGAAATCCATATGTCCGATTCCGGGTCCGGGGGCGGCTGCCCCTTCCACCGACAATCCGCCGTCACGAGCAACCGCGACTGGTGGCCGAACCAGTTGAACCTCGGGATTCTACATCAGAACTCCCCGGTCTCGGACCCGCTCGGCGCCGACTTCGACTACGCATCGGCCTTCTCGGCGCTCGACCTCGACGCCGTGAAGTCGGACATCGTCGGCATCATGACGGACTCCCAGGATTGGTGGCCCGCCGACTACGGACACTACGGCCCCCTCTTCATTCGCATGGCCTGGCACAGCGCCGGCACCTATCGGGTGTCCGACGGGCGCGGTGGCGGTTCCTCCGGCACCCAGCGCTTCGCGCCCCTCAACAGCTGGCCGGACAACGGCAACCTCGACAAAGCCCGCCGGCTGCTCTGGCCGGTCAAGCAGAAGTACGGCCGGGCTCTCTCGTGGGCCGACCTCATGATCCTCGCGGGCAACTGCGCGCTCGAGTCGATGGGCTTCGCCACCTTCGGATTCGGAGGTGGGCGGGAGGACATCTACGAGCCCGAGGGCGACATCGACTGGGGGGTGGAAAAAGACTGGCTGGGCGACGAGCGCTACTCGGGTGAGCGAGAGCTGGCGAACCCGCTGGCCGCGGTCCAAATGGGGCTGATCTACGTGAACCCCGAGGGGCCGAACGGAGAGCCTGACCCTCTGGCGGCGGCGCACGACATCCGTGAGACCTTTGCCCGGATGGCCATGGACGACGAAGAGACGGTCGCCCTGATCGCGGGCGGACACACCTTCGGAAAGACCCACGGCGCTGGAGATCCGACGCTCGTCGGTGCGGAGCCGGAAGGCGCGAGCATCGTCGAGATGGGTTTCGGCTGGAAGAACAGCCACGGCTCGGGCATGGCGGGCGACACCACGACGAGCGGGCTCGAGGGAGCGTGGACGCCGACCCCGACCACGTGGGACAACTCGTTCTTCGACACCCTGTTCGGATACGAGTGGGAGAAGACGAAGAGCCCCGCGGGGGCCTGGCAGTGGACCCCGACCGATCCCGCCGCGGCCACGACGGTGCCGGACGCTCACGACCCGGACAAGCGTCACGCTCCAATGATGGCGACGACGGACCTTTCCCTCCGGTTGGATCCCATCTACGAGCCGATCTCGCGGCGCTTCCACGAGAACCCGGACGAGTTCGCGGACGCGTTCGCCCGTGCCTGGTTCAAGCTCACCCACCGTGACATGGGTCCTCGTTCCCGGTACCTCGGCACCGAGGTGCCCGCCGAAGAGTTGATCTGGCAGGACCCGGTTCCGGCGGTCGACCATCCGCTGGTCGGTGACGCGGACGTGGAGAAGCTGAAGGAGCGCGTCCTCGGCGCCGGGCTGTCGATCGGGGAGTTGGTTTCGACGGCCTGGGCATCGGCGTCCACGTTCCGCGGCTCGGACATGCGGGGCGGAGCGAACGGAGCACGCATCCGGCTGGCGCCTCAGAACAGCTGGGAGGTCAACGACCCCGACACCCTGGAGCGCGTGCTCGGGGTGCTCGAAGGGATCCGCACCGACTTCAACGCATCGTCCGGCGATGTCCGCATCTCGTTGGCGGATCTGATCGTCCTCGGCGGCTGTGCAGCGGTCGAGAAGGCGGCCCAGGCAGCGGGGCACGACATCACGGTCCCCTTCACCCCGGGTCGTACCGACGCGTCCGCCGAGCAGACGGACGTCGATTCGTTCGCGCCCCTCGAACCGCTGGCCGACGGCTTCCGGAACTACCTCCAGTCGGACTTCGCCGTTTCCGCGGAGGAACTCCTCGTCGACCGGGCCCAACTGCTCACCCTGTCGGCTCCGGAGATGACCGCCCTGGTCGGCGGCCTCCGCGTCCTCGGTGCCAACACCGGGGGGGCGACGCACGGGGTGTTCACGGATCGCCCGGGCGTTCTGACGAACGACTTCTTCGTGAACCTACTGGACATGAGCGTGGAGTGGTCCGCCACCTCGGACGCCGAGGCCGAATTCGAGGCCCGTGACAGGGTGTCGGGTGACGTGCGGTGGACCGCCACGCGGGTCGATCTCGTCTTCGGATCGAACTCGCAGCTTCGCGCCCTGGCCGAGGTGTACGGAGCGGCCGACGCGGACGGGGCCTTCGCCGAGGCCTTCGTCGCTGCGTGGGACAAGGTGATGAACCTGGACCGCTTCGACGTGCGCTGACCTCACCCAGCGCGCATCGCACGCCCCCTTCCGGCCTGACTTCGCCCGGGAGGGGGCGTTGTGATATCGCTCAGCAGCCTCGCGAGTAGAACCAGACAGCCGGATCGCCCGAAGGCCGGTGGGCCGGGATCCAGCCCGCCACCGAGGCGGTGCCGTCTCCGCCTTCACACGGGCTCCGCTCGAGGACCGTGACCCGGAGCCACGGATACCCGCCGATCAGCTGGACCTCGTGCACTTCGATCGGCACTTCGCGCTGGCCCTCCACGACGGCGGCGCGGACCGGGTTTCCGGCACCGGGAGACGGCCAGACGAAGCCGTGCCACGGGGCATCGATGTAGTTCAGGCGGTTGATCGCGACATCCGGATACGCGTGGAAGGTCCCGGCCATGTCGGGAGGCAGCCAACCATAGCGGCCATCCGCCAGCCGAAGCTTGAACCACGCATCGACCCGACCGTAGACGATGGCGGCCTGCTCTTCGTACCCGACCTCGGCCTGCGCCAGGCTCTCGTACCCGTCGACCTCGGCCACGACCGAGGACGCCGCGTCGGGATCGACGTGGAGGCGCGCGAAGCCGGCGTGGGAGAAGCCCGAGACGTCGAGCAGTCCGAGGAGGTGTTCACCGTCCCGGTCCCCCTCGCGCGGCGCGTGGGCCACCACCTCCTCGAGGACCCGCATGCCGGCGAGCGCATTGAGCCGGGTGGGGACGAAACGTGCCGGAACGTCGGAGAACTCTCCCGGTTCGCCGCCCTGCACGGGCAGCAGGATTCGGCTCCCCGAGCAGGTATCGATGCGCCACCCGCCCCCGGCCTCTCCTCCCTCGTGGGCAAAGAGCACGTACATCCCCATGACGTCCACGGGTACCCCGCAGCCGGCCGTGTTGTCGGCCGTACGGTATCGCACCGCTCCGTCGGTGATCGTTCCGTCGGTGAAGGCCTCCGGCCGCGACGTCGCGTAGGGCGCACCGATGACGCGGAACACCAGATCGAGCTCGGCGCCGGCCACCGTGTCGACCGCGGTCAGCTGAGCGACCAGAACTTCGTCGGCGTCACCGAAGTACTCCGAGAGCGTGCGTTCTTCACAGCGGCAGGGGGCGGCCACGTCACAGAGGACGGCAGCACCGAGTACGCCGAAGAGGGCCAGGGACTTCATCTCGTGACTCCGTAACGGTGAACGAGGCCGCCGGCCACCATACCCACGATCGCGCCGACGGGTGCGAAGAAGAGGGGGACGATCACGAACTCGATGCCGTGCGGCCACATCGGTGCCACACCCTCGGGGAGGAACGACGGCCAGTACGATGCGTGGGCCCAGACGAGGAGGAGCGAGATGGCGGCCCACCCTCCCACCGCCATGGCGGGCACGGGCTCGGGCGCGCCGAACCTGGCGAACGCGACGAGCGCGATCGTGAGGGAGGCGAAGGGGATCACGCCGAGGATCGCGAGCATGAAGAGGTTGAGTCGATCGGCCTGGTACTGGGCCACCAGCGCCCCGAACGATCCTCCGAGTCCCATGCCTTCGGCGAGCGCGCACAGGGTGAACACGACGGGCGGGACGAGGAAGGTGGTCGCGACGCCGAGGGCGAGAAAGCGCAGGGCGCTGAACGACGTCGCAGCCGGTCTTCCGGTGTCGGCGGGTGCGGTCACTCGGACTCCGTTTCGCTGATCTGGGGGAGGCGAATCGGGTCGATGATATCGACACACCGACCGCTCGGCCACGAATACGCGGCGTGACAAAAGTCTGGCGCTGACGGCCAGGAGGGGCACAACGTCCAATAGCCCCCCCAGGACCCGATTTCTCCAACACCATCGGAAGGGTCCACCCCATGGAGCGCGCCGCGCCCACCCTACTCGTCATCGAAGACGCGCAGGATCAGGCGCTTCTCGTCGGTCATGCGGCCCGACGTTGCCACCCTGGACTCACGGTTCACGTGACCAGCAACGGCTTCGACGGGACCGCGTACCTGGCCGGCATCGAGCCATTCGAGGATCGTCAGCACTTCCCTGCGCCGAACCTCGTCATCCTCGACCTCTTCATGCCGGAGGTCGACGGCTTCTCCGTGCTCGCGTGGAAGGCCAACCGACCCGAGCTCGCGGATCTCCCGATCGTCGTCCTCACGGGGTCACCCAAACCCGAGGACGAGGCGAAGGCCCTGCAACTCGGTGCCAACGGTGTGTTCAGGAAGCCCGGAGAGCTCGACGCACTGGCCGAGGTCGTGAAGGAGATCGTGCAGACGTACATCCCGCGCGGCGTCATGATGGACGCCTGGATGACGGCGCTGGGCTAAGCCGCTGGCTCGGTCGCCAGCCTCCGAAAGGTGACCGACGCCAGGAAGCCAACCACACCGAACGCAGCCACCACGGCGAACACGTGTCGGTGGCCGAGCATTCCGGGCGAGTTGTCCAGCAGGACGCCCATCAGCGGGCCCATGAAGACGTCGGGTGTGAAGCCGATCACGGAAACCAGCCCGACCGCACTCCCTGTGACGGCCAGCGGAACGGCCCCCTCGGCCAGAAGGGCGAAGTACACGCCTCGAAGCGCGAATATGCCCACGCCCGTCACGACGATCGTCCCGATCAGGAACATCGGGACGGTGGGGACGACGCCCGAAGCGATCGCGAGACTCCCCGCCGTGAGGAGCGCGAAGCCCTGGAGGACGACCCGCGACGAATCGATTCGGTCGCCCAGGTACCCCGCTCCGATCGCGGCCACGGCGCGGATCCAGAACGCGAGCGTGCCGATCCCGGACGCCTGGACGTCGTCGTACCCCAGGGCATCCCG
>JAUIKL010000009.1 GCA_030430625.1 Gemmatimonadota bacterium | reverse complement strand
GCCAGGAGTCGTTCGCCGGCTGCGACCGCGGGGGCGCCGGTGCGCAATGCTTCGCTCCGGCCCCTCAGGAGTCGACTCGTCTCGCTCTCCATCCACAGCGAAGTCGACCCGACCAGGGAGGCCCAACCGAAGAGCAGCCAAACGCGACTCGGGATGCGGACCATGATGACGAAATTTACTCGATCGGTGGATCGCGGTCACGCATCTGATTCCGTCAGCGACCCCGCTCGATCCTGAACAGGAGGTCGGCGCCGGTGGCGGCCCCACTCTCCGCCAGCACGGTCCATCTGCGTGACAGGAGGTAGCGGATTCGGAATGTGCTCACCGGCTGGAAGAGACCGACTCCGTACGACACGTACAGCTTGCTCGAGAATTGGCGCCCGGCCACGAGGGACGCCTCCTCGAGGGGGCCGTCGGCGTCGACCCTGACTTCGGACAGCCCGAGTAGGGGCGCGATGCGGCTCGTAATGGCGTTGCTGCGTCGCAACCCGAGCGTGGCGGCGGCGTTGACCAGTCGCCCGTCCTCGGTCGAGCCCGCGTCCGAGAGTGGCCGCCCCAGCACCACGTAGGAAAGGGCTTCGGCCTCGGTCATCGTCGGCGTCGAGTACACCGACAGCACGGGGCTGCGGAGTGTCCCCGAGACCTCCACGCCGGCCACCACGCCGTCGGGCGCCTCCCGGCCCGCTCGGACGTCCAGGCCGGGATCCATCAACGGACCTCCGGCAAAGAGGAATCGCCCCCGGTCGATATCCAACTGCTGACCGAAGGCGCGGTACGTCCCGTCGCTGAGGCTGATCTCACCACTGGCCACCGGCGCGGCCATCGGGCCGCGCACGGTGATCGATCCGGCCGGCCGGGCCTCGACACCGAAGCCGCGGAAGGACACGGAGTCGCCGAGTGTGAGTCGGAGATCGGTCGTCGCGGCTCGAACCCGACTGACGGAGGCGGTGTCGTCGACCACGACCACATCGACCGACGGTCGCACGACACCGGTCGCGATCTCCGCCAACTCGACGGACGCCCGGGTCACGTCGACTCGCCCCGTGACCCGCAGGGAATCAGCTGTCACAGCGGTGGCCAGGTCGAGGTCGGACTCGATCGTGAGGTCGGGCATGGACGCGAGGCGCAGTCCTTCGCCGACGATACGGAGGCGCCCGTCGGCGTCCTGCCGGAGCGGTACGACGCCCTCGATCCTTCCCGACCCGCCGGCGCGGAACGATCCGTTCACGACGAGTCCTTCGAGCCCGGCGCCCGAGGCCTCGATGTCGATCTCGGTGACGCGCGCACCCACCGTCGGCGCGACGAAGCTTCCCCCGACCCACCGTGCGTATCCCTCGACGAGCGGTTCGCCGAGGGTGCCGGTCACGTCGAAATCGACGTCGACCCGGCCTTGAAGGGAGTCGAGGCTGACGGGGAGGTCGCGGGCCGTGGCTGCGGGCAGGTCGACCTGGGCCTCGACAGCCGCCTGTACGGGTAGGGCGGGCCAGTTCGTATCGAGAGCCAGGCGAGTCGTGGTCTCGGCGTCGATCGAGAACCGAGCGACCTCACCGGACTGGGGGTCGTTCAAGACGAAGGCACCCGAAGCGCTTCCGCCCGACGAATCGGCAGCGGCCACGAACGTCGACGCCGGAAAGTCGAACGTCCTCGCACCGGCTGTGGCGGGCAGGATCAGTCGACCCGCGCTCACATCGGTGCGACTGTCCAGCAGGACCCTTCCGTCGGCATCGATCTCCAGATCCAGGAATGTGGACCCCGTCCCCTCCCAACGGGTCTGTGGGAATCGGACTGTCGCCAGACTCTGGAGTGGGATGCGTTCTGCGGCTGCCCGAACCCGGACGCTCTGGTCAGCTTCCCTCGAGCCGTCTACACAAACACGCGCCGACCCCGAAGCCCAACACGCGCCGGAAATCGTCGAGCCAGCAGCCGCCAGGGTCACGTCTGCCCTGTCGGCGAGCGCCCAGTTGCCGGGTCCGTCGAGCCGCCACTCCCAGGCGTCGACCGCTCCGGTCCATACGGAGTCGCCGAGACTTCCTGTGGCGTCGACTTCGACCTCGCCCACCGCGGCCGCTGCGAAGAGCGAGAGGTCGTGGTTGTCGCGAACGCCGGTCAGGTCGAGTGCGACGGAGTCGACCTCGATACTTCCCGACGCCAGGCCATTCGCAGTCACCCTCCCGGTGGCTTCGCCACCTGCGCCGATCCCCAACTCCAGGTCGGCCGAAAGGGTGTCGACCCGGATGGAGTCGATACTCAGGCTCGTGCCCAATCCGGTGACCGAAACTCCGAACCCGCTCCGGGGACCGCGTACCCGACCTACCAACTCGAGCGCGCCGGAGGCACCCGGCCAAACTTCTTCGAGGCGGGGGGCACGCACCGTGACCCGAGCGTCGACGGAGTCGGAGTAGACGCCGGTCACGAACAACGAGTTCGGACCCCACTCGGCTTCGAGCCAATCGAACGTGCCGCGACTGCGCTCGAGGTCGAAGCCGTCTCCGCTCCGAACGAATTGCCCCCGCACTGACGTAGAGGCGTTCAGGTCGGCGGAACCGATCGTTCCGGTCAGAGTGTCGATCGTGGCGCGGAGGTCGAGGGCGGACGGCGCGAGTGCTCCCGCCACACTCCCGCGTCCGGACAGTGTCCCCAGAAGGGCGGGGTTCTCTTCGGCCCAGCGGGCCGTGGAGACGTCCCGGGCCGAAAGTGTGGCGTCCCACCGGAGCCTGTTCCCGAGCGTGACCCGGCCCCGCCCGACGATCTCGCCGTCGAGGGCGTCGACCAGGACCGAGTCGACGTGGACCACCTCACCCGCTCGTCGGGCCCGCCCAACGACGGCACCCTCGATACCGGACACGTGGCTCCACTGCCCTCGACCTTCGGCGGAGAAGTCGTCCGCCCGACCCCGCACCCGAAGACGGCCCTCCCGGCTCCTGACCGTAGGCTCCGTGAGGGGCCACGCCGCCTCCTGCCACCGCACGTCGGCATCGAATTGAAAGGGAGCCTGGATGGTTGAGGAACCGGATCCCTCGACTCGCTGCTCTCCGCGGGTCACGACGAGCCTCGAGAGTTCGGCGAGTGAGTCCCGCACCACGCCGTCCATCTCCGCGGCTACCATGCCGTACTCGTCCAACTCGAAGTCGAGCCGGCCGACGACTCGAAGGTCGGTGGGGGTCCCTGCCAGAGCGAGTCGAGCTCGGGTTCGACCGGCGGGAACGGGTTCGTCGAACGAGGTCAGCTCCGCCAGCACGGCGTGGTCCGTGGCCTCGAGACTCACGTCGACGTCGAAGCGGGGTCGGTCCCGTACGCCGAGCACCAGACCCTCGATCGACCCCGCGACGGGTTCGCGCGCCTCGACAGCGAGTCCGATCGAGTCGAGTGTACCCTCCGCCTCTCCGTCGGCCACGACACGTCGGCCGGCGAGCACCCCGTCCACCGACCCGTCGAGCGCGAATCGCTCGCTACCGTCGAGGCGGGCCCACCCGGCCGCCGAAGCTTCGCCCTCGGCCCACCGTATCACCACCCGGTCCCAGCCGACCTCGTTCTCCGCTTCGATCCCGGTCGCCGTGACGGACTGGATCGTGAACGGATCTTCGAGGGGAAGCTCGAGGTCCGTCACGATGAGAGAGTCGACGATGACCGGGATCGGAAGGGGTGAGGCGGGTGCGGACTCGGACGGGGACGACGGCGCCGTGGGGGAAGGCCGGCTGTGAACACCGTCGATCCGGAGTGTCTGGACCGATACGGTTCGGCGGAGGAGCGCCCACGGGTTCCATGTGAGCCGAGCCGAGCGGACGTACCAGGTCCCCGAGGCGGTCGGTGCGGTGATGCCGTCGATGTCGATCGGTCCTGCGATCGTCCCGCGAAGAGATTCGTACGTTACAGCTCCGATCCGAGTCCGGACGAAGGACTCGGCAAAGCGAAGGCCGATCGGGGTGTAGACCAACACGCCGAGCCCGACACCGAGGAGTGCCACGACGGCGAGGATCCCCACCCCGACCCACCGACGGTGGGATCGTCGACGACCCCGATCGCGATCCGGAGCGCTCAAAGCTCGGGCCCCAGCGTCAGGTGGAACTTCGGTCCGCCGCTCTCCGTGACGGCCCAGGCCAGGTCGAGGCGGACCATCCCGATCGGCGCCCTCCATCGAAGGCCGAATCCCGCGCCGACCTTCGGGTAGGGAATCTCTCCCCGCCCCGCGTTGCCGGCGTCCGTGAAGAGGGCGAAGCCCACCGCGGGCCAGATGCGGAACTCCCCTTCGACGCTCGCCGCCCCCAGTCGGTCTCCGCCGACGGGTCGGCCTTCGGAGTCGATGGGGCCGAGCGTCCGGTAGCTGTAGCCGCGCACACTCCTGTCGCCGCCCGCGAAGTACCGGAGGGTACCGGGGAGACGTGAGAAGGCGTTCGTATCCAGATAGCCGACTTCGACCCGCGCTCGGACCCGTGTGCGTGGGGTCGGAGAGCGGACGATTCTCCCCTCGAAGCCCAACTCGAGCACGCTGGCCTCGCTGAGCCAGACATCGGGTCCGACACGGCCGCGCAGTCGCAGAAGGCTCCCTCGCGTGGGGTCGAGTCGATCGTCGGCTCGGATTCGGGTCACACCCAGACCGGCCAGCAGGAGGGTCGTGATCCCGTTGTCGCTTCCCACCTCGAAGTCGGACCGCTGAAGGCCGAGCGTGACCTCGGTGCGCCACGGTCCCATCAGTCCACTGACCGCAGCCGACCCGAAGAAGGTCTGCGTGTCGCTCGTCTCGGGCGTGAGGTCGGCGAAGCCTCCGGAGAAGGTCAGCAGGCTGGCACGCCGGCCGCGGAGGGGCACGAGCCATCGCCCCGTCGCACGGCGTTCGACGATGGAGACCCTCAAGTCGGCCTCGGCGCTGTGTCCACGTCGGTTCAGACGCCGGAACTCTGCCGACAGCGTAGCACGTGGACCGGTGTCGCTGCCGTAGCCCCCGCCGATCGAGTACCTCTCGGGTCTCTCCATCGTGAGGAAGGTCTGGATCGGCACCGTGTCGCCGCGCGCGGCTTCGAGGTCGGGCACGATCTCCACGGATCGCACGTACGGCTCGGACGACAGCGCCTCCTGAAGCTCGAGTAGGCGCCGACCCTCGAACGGGGCTCCCGGGCGCCAGGTGACGAGCCTCTGCAGCACGCTCGGGTCCACCGCGTCCTGCTCGAACACCACCTCCCCGAGCAGGTAGCGGCGGCCGGGGTTCATCAGGACGACGATGTCGGCACGCCTTGCTCGGCGGTCCACGCGTACGACGGACGAGTCGAAGGCCGCCTCGAGGTATCCGAGGTCGACGGCGGTGCCCAGCAGAGTCCGCTTGAGGGTCTCGTACGTCCCGTGGTTCAGCACCGCGCCCCGTTGAATTCCGAGCTGCCCGGGGAGAGGGTCCATTCGCGTTGCCGCGACGCTCCCGAGACCGTGGCTGACCTCGACCGCGCCGATGAGGACAGGGGGCCCCGGCTCAACGGCGACGGAGACGCTCCAGCGGGAGCCCGTCCAGCTGAAGTCCGTTTCCGCTCTCGCCTCGTAGTAGCCGAGGGGTATGAGTGCCTCCCGGACTTCGTCGGACACCCGGGCCGTGTAGTCTCGAAGGCGCCCGGTGGCCAATGTCCGCTCGCCCAGCCGCGCCAGGCTCAGGTTCCCCTCGACGTTCGTTCTCTGTGCGGCGTCGACCCCGGAGATGTCCACGGACACGGGACCCGTGAACTCTTGAGCCGTTGCCGGTGCCGCCGAGGTCACAGCACAAACCAACGCCCACACGGCGTACCTGGGTGCGCCTCGGATCGTCATGCCTGGTTCCTCGATGCTGTCCATCCGTGGACCCTGAGTCGCGATCCGTTGTGCAAGCTATTGAAGCGCAACCCCGGAGCGCACTAGACTCCCGCCGGCGGTCGGGGAGTCGACCGGGGCCGAACGGGGGCTACGTCCGTGACTACACCATTGGAGTGGGGAGAGGTCGATCTCCGGGCAGGAGAGGAGGTGTCGGCCTGGTCGTTCGGTCCGCTGACGCTGTATGCGCGCCGGAAGGAGACCGAGATCCTCCTCCGCACCGAACACGACGGGGTCGAGAGCTCGGATTGGGTCCGTTGGCACGCCGCGCCGGAAACGCGCTTCGAGCTCCGTCCCGCACTCCCCGACCGGGCCATCGTGGTGGCCCCGGAACGCCCGTATCGTCTGCCTCAGCGGGGAGAGTCCGAGATCTACGTCGGCATCCCGATGTTCGTGCGCGTGGTGTCCACGATCGGCGGCGCGGTCGAAGTGCTGGCCGACTACCCGTCCGAGGTGTTGTCGGACACGTGGTGGGGTGGCTTCACCGAGGGTGAATTGGCCTACTGGGTCGAGACGAGGGCGCGTCGGGCCGTGCCGACCGAGCCGTACGGCCCGAACCAGGCCGTGTGCCCCTTTCACCTCGTGAACGAGTCGAGCCAGGCCCTGCCGGTGGAGCGATTCTCGGTCCGAGTCGACTACCTGTCGCTCTTTTCGACCGACTCAGGCGTGTGGACCGACGAGGTGTCGGTGCGGTATGCCGGACCGGACGAGGGAAGTGAGATCCGTCACACCGGCCGCCCTCCCCGGGCCGCGGCCTCCGTGAAGCGGCTGGCCGGGCCGAGAACACCGCCTCCCTCCGGGTTGAGAGGACGGACCTTCTCCCGTCTGAAGGCACTGGCCTGGGGGGACAGATGACGACTTTGCACCTCCTCCGACTCGCCCAGGAGTCGAGTGAGGCGACACCGGGGTTGGCCGCACTCGATGCCGTGACATGGGTGCGCGCCACGGCGATGCTGGTCCTCGGCATTCCGATGGTGATGGCCTTGTCACGGGGTGCGCGTCGCTGGGGCACGAGTCGCTTCGGTCCTCAGGGCGGCCTGATTGCGGGCAAGTTGCTCCTGTACGCGGGCCTGGCCACGATCGCCGCCGCGACGATGATCGAATTGGGGTTCAGCCTGACTCCGTTGCTCGGTGCCGCGGGTGTCGTGGGCATCGCCGTCGGATTCGCGTCACAGACCAGCGTCTCGAACGTGATTGCCGGCCTCTTCCTGATCGCCGAGCGGCCTTTCGTGGTCGACGATCTGGTCCAGGTCGGGGACGTGCGCGGTCAGGTCCTGTCCGTCGACACCATGTCGGTCAAGCTGAGGACGCTGGACAACCGCTTCGTGCGGATCCCGAACGAAACGCTCGTGCAGAGCGTGGTGACGAATATCACCAAGTTCCCGATCCGTCGGCTCGACGTGAAGATCGGCGTGGCGTACAAGGAGAACCCGGAGAGGGTCCGGCAGGTGCTCCTCGAGGTGGCGGCTGCCAATCCGATCGCACTGATGGAGCCGGAGCCCATCGTGATCTTCGAACTGTTCGGCGAGTCTTCGATCGATCTGCTCTTCGCGGTTTGGACGACTCGAGAGAACTGGCTGGCGCTGAAGAACTCGATTCAGGAGCAGATCTGGGCGCGTTTCCTCGAGGAGGGAATCGAGATCCCCTTCCCGCACCGCTCCCTCTACGTCGGAAGCGAGTCCGAGGCCTTCCCGATCAGGATCGTCGAAGGGGCGTCGGGTGCACTCGACGCGATGCCCCCCTCCGCGCCGAGCGACGCGGACGATTCCGGTCGGTAGGCCCCCGTAGACGCGACGCCGTCAGAGGCTCATTCCGCCCATCGGATCGAAGCCCTGATAACCCTTCCCCTGTTGGGGGGCCTGGTGGGGCGCTCGGGCGTATCCCGCCGAGCTTCGGCTGATCCGCTTCTGGGCGACGAGGGCCTCGAGCACGAGTTCACACGCGGCGGCCCTCTGGCCATCACTCACGGCATCCGGTGCCAGGCCGACGTTGCGGATGAGGTCCAGGAGACCCGGCACGGTTTCGAAGCCCTTCACGCAGGCGGCGCCCGACGCGTCGTCACCGACCTGGAGCGCTCCACCACCCTCGAAGTACTCGATGATCCGATCGACGTCTGCGCCCGCAGCGCGCACGTCGAAGGTGTGCGAGCACGCCTGCTGAATCAGCTCGCGAGAGATCCGGTCCCCGCCGTGGAGCTCGCCCTCGTACTCGAGTTCCATCTTGCCCGTCATGGCGGGGAGGGCTGCGTACAGGTCGGCGATCCGCGGTACGGCGACGTCCTCCTCATGGCGTAGCGCGCGCCGCTCGGCGTTCGAGACCGCGGTCTCCATCACGGTGATCGGCATACGCTGGCTGACCCCCGATCGCTGGTCGATGCGCTTGTCGTTTCGTGCGATGAAAGCGACACGTTCGACGGCTTCCTCCACGAAGTCCGGGATCTCGACGGCTGAATCGTCGCGCCCGGTCCACGCCTCCTGCCGCGTGATCGAGACCCCGGTGTCCACTTCCTCGGGGTAGTGCGTGCGGATCTCCGCCCCGATGCGATCCTTCAGCGGAGTGATGATCTTTCCCCGGGCTGTGTAGTCCTCGGGGTTGGCCGTGAACACCATCATCAGGTCCAGGGCCATCCGGATCGGATATCCTTTGACCTGAACGTCCCCCTCCTGGAGGATGTTGAAGAGGCCGACCTGGATCTTTCCGGCCAGGTCGGGCAACTCGTTGATGGCCAGGATGCCGCGGTTGGCTCGCGGAAGCAGGCCGTAATGGATGGTCAACTCGTCGGCCAGGATGTGTCCGCCCCGGGCGGCTTTGATCGGATCGACGTCGCCGATCATGTCGGCGATGGTCACGTCTGGTGTCGCCAGCTTCTCCACGTAGCGCACATCCCGCCCGATCCACTCGATCGGTGTGTCCGGGCCATGCTCCTCGATCAGCTGTCGGCCGTATTTCGAGATCGGGGCGAGTGGGTCGTCGTTGACCTCACTGCCGGCCAGGATCGGGATCCGGTCGTCCATCAGTTCGGCCAACTGCCTGAGGATTCGGCTCTTCGCCTGTCCCCGGAGGCCGAGAAGGATGAAGTCGTGCCTGGCCAGGACGGCGTTCACGATCTGCGGCACGACCGTCTCGTCGTACCCCTGCACGCCTTCGAACAGGGTTTCCCCCGCCTTGAGCTTGCTGACGAGATTGGCGCGCATCTCGTCTTTGACCGACCGACTGCGGTAGCCGGAGGCCTCGAGGGCGCCTAGAGTCGTGGGGCGGTCCTGGGACATGCGTGTGTCTCCATGCACGGTCGAAGAGCGGCGCGAACCGAAGGGTAGAGAGGAAGTCACCGCTTCGCGATCTTTGAAGTCGAATCGATACACGTGTCCCAGGACGCGGATCCCCGTTCTCCAGCCTTCGGGAGTGCCCATGTCAGAGGGTACGAGCCTCACTCGTTCCTCCGTTCGTCTTCTCGACGATCAGCCGCCTCTTCCTCGAGATCGCTTCATCGTGGCGGACACGCCGGACGACGAAGCGATCCCGATGGACGTGGTTTTTGTCGGTGGCGGTCCCGCGGGTTTGGCCGGGGCGATCGAACTCGCCCGCCTCGTGCAGAAGGACAACGAGGGTGGCGACGGCATCGGAGACGTCGAAATCGCCGTGCTCGAAAAGGCTGGACAGCTCGGGGAACACAACCTGTCTGGCGCTGTCGTGAACCCGAGCGCCTTCAAGGAGCTCTTCCCCGACCTGTCCATGGACGAGCTGCCGCTGCGTCGTCCGGTCGACAAGGAGTCGGTGTACGTTCTCACGGAATCGAGTTCGTACCGGATCCCGACGCCACCGACGATGCAGAACCACGGGAACTGGATCGGCTCCATCTCGGAGATGGTCCGTTGGTTGGGTGAGCAGGCCGAGGGCCTGGGTGTGAACGTCTTCCCGGGCTTTCCGGTGGACTCGCTCCTGGTGGCCGACAACGATGTGATCGGTGTTCGGACGACCCCGTCGGGCCTGGGCAGGGACGGCGAGCCGGCCAGTGCCGACGCCATGCCGGCCGTCGATCTGACGGCACGCGTCACGGTGCTCTCCGAAGGAACACGTGGACCCCTCTCCCAGGCGTGGCTCGACTGGCAGGGTGTCACCTCGGAGAACCCGCAGATCTACGCGCTCGGGGTGAAAGAGGTCTGGGAGGTGAAGAAGCCCCTCGACCGGATCATCCACACGATGAACTGGCCTCTGCCGAAGGACGCCTTCGGTGGCTCGTTCATGTATCCGATGTCGGACAACACCGTGGCCGTCGGCCTCGTCGTCGGGCTCGACTACGCCGACGCGCGCTTCGACGTCCACGATCGCCTCCAGCGCATGAAGCTTCACCCCCTCTTCCGGGATATCCTGGAAGGCGGTGAGATGATCGAGTGGGGAGCCAAGACGATCCCTGAAGGAGGCTACTACTCGGTGCCGAATCGCCGTCACGGTGACGGTCTCGTCATCGTCGGTGACGCGGCCGGCTACGTGGAGGTCTCCTCGTTGAAGGGGATCCACTACGCTATGCACTCGGGCATGATGGCCGCCCGTCAGATCTTCCAGGCGCTCAAGGCCGGTGACACGTCCGAGGCAGCTCTTGCCGGCTACACGGCTGCGGTCGACCAGAGTGTCATCATGAAGGATCTCGAGGCGCGCCGGAACATGCGGCTCGCGTTCAAGAGCGGCTTCTTCGTGGGTGGGGTGAAGGCCGGCCTGATGACGGTGACGGGCGGGGCCTTTCCCGGTGGAAAGATCTCGGTGGAGGAAGACGCGGCCGAGACGAAGCACCTCGGGCCCACGCCCGAGAAGGTCGTGCCGGACGGGAAGCTGACTTTCTCCAAAGTCGACGCGGTCTACAAGTCGGGGAACCAGACTCGTGACGACATCCCGTCCCACCTCGTGATCGGGGAGGACGTCTCACCCGAGGCGGCCGAAATGTACGTGCACCTGTGCCCGGCAGGTGTCTACGAGCGGGACGGTGACAAGCTGATCGTCAACGCGCCGAACTGCGTGGACTGCAAAGCCACGGATGTCGTCGGACCTCGTTGGACGCCCCGCGAGGGAGGGAGTGGGCCGGCCTATCGTCAGATGTGAGGACGGAAGGTGGGGTCAGTCTCCACCTCCGAGTTCGACGATCGTGCCGTCCGGCATCTCGATGCGAGCGCCCAGCTGTAGGAGCATCGGGGCCGTATCCATGTAGTCGGCCGCCCTCGTGATTCGTCCTCCTTCGAGTTCGATCACGGTGACACCGTTCGTGACGACCTCGGCGCCGGTACCGACACTGAGTTCGTTGCCCATCGGACGGGCCTGGACCGCCGAGAACACCCATTCGGCCACGGCGCCCGTCTCCGTGACGTGGACCTGACCGACGTTCCACAACACGTCGTCCGCCCATGCGTGGAGCGCGTTCACGTACCCGATGATTTCGTCCAGACCCTGATACGTGTGCTGGTTCGGGTAGTCGTCATAGAGGGCGTCGGGCCAGAAAAGCTCTTCGAGAATCTCGGAGTCACCCCGTTCCCACGCGGTCATGAGCGTCCGGATCGTGAGTTCCGCCTCGCGGACCGACTCGTCCTGGGTCGGTCGAAGCTGGAAGCACGACGTCGAGGCGAGCGCGAGAGCTACCAGGAGTAGGGTGCGCATGGGCGCGGGGCTCCGAGTGATGTCCGGAGCGTCGTCAGCTGCCCGACCCGCTCCGGGGGTAGTTGGCCATGTTCACGTGAGACACCCGAAAGCCCTCAGGGGTGCGTACGATCACCATGCTGAAGGGGCCACGGCCGGCCTCGGCGGGCTGGAGTCGCTTCCCGAAGTTCCAGACGGCGCTCACGACGGCGGTGTCCTCGAAGTGTGTGATGAGCGGATCGTCGAGCCAGAGTTCGTCGGTGATGGCGAAGCCACCGGGGACGAAGCCACGCTCGTCGTGATACGCCAGGACCGCCTCCCACCCCTCGATCACACCCTCCGCGTCGCTGGCGAAGTAGGTGAGGGCAGGATCCTGAAGAAAGACGTCGCCGAGTTGATCGAGGTCGTAGCGGCGCCAGAGGCCGAGCCAGGCATCGAGCGCTTGCTGCGCCGTCTGGGGACCCCGGGCTTCGACCCGACGGACGTCGTCCCGTGCGACCACGACCGGACGGAAGGCTCCGCGCTCGTAGCGCTCCCCGTTCTTCCACACAGCCTTGATGCTTCGGAGGTTCCCGATGTCCTCGAGCGGGTTCGCGTCGAGGAGAACGAAGGAGACGGGCCGTCCATGTTCGAGTGTTCCGTAACGATCTTCGACACCGATGGCTTCGGCGGCCACGCGTGTGGCGGCTTCGATGGCCGCCATCGGGGGAAGCCCCGCACCGTTCACGAGTTCCTCCACCTCTTCGAACAAGGACGGGTACGGATCCTCACGATCGGTCGTGAAATCCGTCCCGGCCGCGATCGGAATGCCCTCTTCGTAGGCCCGTCGGACCAGTTCGCGCGCGAAGCCGAGGTCGCACCTGTCGGATTGGGTGTTGTCCGGGTTCGCGGCCATCCGCACGTACATGGACAGCGTGGCGTCGAGGATCGTGCCCCGAGCACGCATCGCCTCGAACAGCTCCGTGAAGACCGGAGACTCGGCCGAGAAGTTTCCGAAGAGCGGCACCTGGTCGTGGTGGTACTCGGTCGGAGCCGTGGCCATACCCTCCCAGGCCAGCCGACAGACATGGGAGATCACGTCCGCGCCACTCTCCACGACGGCCAGGGGTCGGGTCGGGAAGACCATACTGTGAGCCCACACCTTCGTGCCCTGCCGGTGGGCCTCGTCGGTGATCGCGCGGACGAGCTCGGGCTCGAGGTTCGCGTAGATCTTGATGCCGGACGCCGATGTCCCGCGTGCCAACGCAACGGCGGTCGGGAGGTGGGTCTCGGGAGTGATCGCCTGCATCCAGGGGACCTCTCCCGCCACCTCACCTGCGGCCGAAGACTGGGGGCGCGGGTCGCTCAGGAAGGTCGGCCCGGCCATCAGCGCAGAGTAGAACACATCCGGGCCCTGCAGCTGTCCGAGGCGTGTATCACGCGCCAGGGACGAAAGGGCCCGGGCGTCTCCGGCCATGTCACGGACGGCGACGATCCCGCCGTAGAGCATGCGGTTCAGCTCCGCCTCGGCCCTCTCACGGTTCGGTACCGTGGCCAGGTGCACGTGGGCGTCGATGAGCCCGGGCACGATCCAGCCACCTCCGAGATTGCGGACGATCGCGTCCCGCGGAGCGTTCGGCCCGGACAACAACTCGAGTCGGCTGGAGACGGTCAGGATCTCGTTGCCGCGGATGGCCATCGCGGCATCTTCGATCGGAGGGCCGCCGGTTCCGTCGATCAATGAGAAGCCGTACAGGACTTCCAGAGGCGCGGAGCCCTGGCCCTGCGCGGCTACACGCGTCCCACCGACGAAGGCGATGAAGACGAGGCCGGCGACGATCGCGGAGCGATTCATCGCGCGAAATGGCTTGATTCGGCGTACGGACGACATGCGCCTAACTCTCAACACGCTGGGCGCAGGGGCAAGGAAAAACCTCGCTCCCGAGCTTACCGCCGTCGTGGATCGACGGGGCCGGGTCAGCCGTCCTCGTCGTCGATCTCGAGTCCGATTCCGGTCGGCGTCACGACGAGCGTGGGGAGAATCGTTCGCACGGGTGCCCGGCGATATGAAGCGAGGGCTTCCGACACGGTCCCGAAGTCTACCAGCTGTTCGATCGTCTTGATGGTCGGGAACACCATCGGGAGAGACCCCGAGTCACAGCGGTCGAGCGCCGCGGAGGGGCGGATCCAGATTCCGTCGGTCATCTCCCGAGGATCGATGATCGGTGGTGTGTCGACCCCGACGTGTGCGGCGAAGAAGCGGGTATCGTAGCGGCGCGGCTCGGGGAGAGGCGTGATCCAATGCGCGATGTACTCGATCGCGGTTCCCGAGATTCTGCAGCCGAGCCGGTCCAGCGCCTGGCCGAAGGTGAGGTCGTCGTCCATGAGGGCCTTCCGCACCTCGTCCACACCTGTGTCCTGGGCGGCCGACGGTGGTGGTGAACCGTCCGGGGTGACTCCGACGAGGATACCCGTCTCCTCGAACGCTTCCCGCAGGGCTGCCAGGTAGTAGGCGATCGCCGGTGTGTCTCCTTCCCGGAGGCCGAGACGATCCGCCGCCCCGTCTCCGTCGAGCCCGTCGACCAGGGAGACCGCGTCGTCACCCGCGTCCGCGGCGTCCACGCGACCGCCGGGGAATACATACGCCCCTGGCACGAAACCGGCGTTCCGGTTGCGCCGCATGAGCAGGAGCTCGGGCCCGTCGCCGCCGTCGCGCATCAACACGATCGTTGCGGCGGGGCGGGGGGTGGCCGGTGCTTCGGGCGGGTCGTCGATCCTCTGCGCGAAGCCCTCGGGAATTCTGTCGAAGGGGATGATCGATCCGACCTCAGCCATCAGTTACCTGCCGCCATGCCGTCTTTGCGCGGGTCCGAGCCGGCTGCCCATCCCCTCTCCAATCTAAGGATCGCCTGCGCTCCTCCGAACGTTTCGCTCCGCGGGTCTCGAAGCTCGTGACCCAGAGCCTCGAGTCGGGCAGCGACCACGGGGTCCAGATTCTCGATGGCCACGGCCGCACCGGAGAGGTGCCGGAAGCGCGCGGCGTCCACCGCTTCCTGAGGGTCCATCCCGAACTCGACCATGTTCAGAAGCAGTTGAACGTGACCCTGCGGTTGCATCGACCCCCCCATCACCCCGTACGAGAGCCAGGGTTGGCCCTCTCGGGTCACGAAGGCGGGGATGATCGTGTGGAAGGGTCGCTTGTTCGGGGCCAGCTCGTTCGGGTGTCCCGCTTCGAGGGTGAAGCCCGCCCCCCGGTTCTGGAGGAGTATTCCCGTGCCGGGGACGACGACCCGGGCTCCGAAGGAGTTGTAGATGGAGTTGATCAACGAAACGATGTTGCCGTCGCGGTCGGCGGTCGTCAGATACACCGTCTCCGATTCGGTCGCAAAGTGGCCCGGCTCGGGTCGATCTGCGGCTGAATTCGGATCGATGAGTGCGGCCCGCCCGCGGAGATATCGCGGGTCGAGCATGGCCTCGGGCCCGACCTCCATGTGGTCCGGGTCGGCCACGTAGCGCGCGAGGTCGGCGTACGTGAGCTTCTTGGCCTCGATAAGGGTGTGCAGGTACTCGGCCGAGTTGTGCCTCATCGTGGAGAAGTCCACATCCTCGAGCATCTTGAGCATCTGCAAGGCGGCGATTCCCTGCCCGGCGGGTGGTAGCTCGTGCAGCGTGTACCCCTTGTAATCGATGCTCAGGGGCATCACCCATCGAGCCTCGTGCCGCGCCAGGTCGTCTAGGGTGATGTATCCGCCGAGCTCGTCGAGGCCCGCCACGATCTCGGCGCCCAGTGCCCCTCCGTACAAAACCGAAGGGCCCTGATCCGCGATGCGCTGGAAGCTCCGGGCCAGGTCCGGGTTCCGGAACCAGTCTCCGGCTCGAGGTGCCTCTCCTTCGATGAGGAAGGTCTCCGCTGCTCCGCTTCCCGCCTCGAGCTTCTCGGCCATTTCCGCCCAGTCCCGGGCGATGATCGGACTGACCGGAAAGCCCTCCTGTGCAACGCGGATGGCGGGGGCCAGAACCTCCGCGAGCGATCGGCTGCCGTAGCGCTCGACGAGGGCATTCCAGCCCGAGAGGGCGCCCGGGACCGTCACGGATCTCGCGCCATCCGGCGGAGCACACTCGGCGCCGCCGGCAACCAGGGCTCTTCGGTCCGTCCTGGAGCCGGATCGACCGCTCGCATCCAGGCCGACCAACTTCCCCTCCGCGGCCGACCAGAGGATGGCGAAGAGGTCGCCTCCGACGCCGGTCATGTGGGGCTCGGTGACGTTGAGTACGGCGGCGGCCGCTACGGCGGCGTCGATTGCGTTGCCACCCCCCTCCAGGAGGCCGAGCGCCGCGGTGGTCGCCAGTGGGTGACTCGTGGCTGCCACGCCGTTGGGGGCGTACACGGTCGAGCGCCCCGATTCGGTGGCCGGGCTGCGCACAGGACCGGTCATCTCCAGCCTTCGCGCCTAGGAGCGTCGCGGAAGCACGCCGACCTCTCGGCCGAACAGCTCGTGCAGGCGAGCCACATCGTCTTCCGTGCCGTGCGTCTCACCCCAGTGGATGGGGATGATCATCTCCGCGCCGCAGGCGTCGCCGGCGCGGGCGGCGTCCTCCACGCCCATCGTGTAGTAGCCGTCGACAGGGAGGAAGGCGACGTCACATCGGATTCCGAACATGGCCGGCAGGAAGTCGGTGTCACCGGCGTGGTAGTACGTCGTGCCGTCGATGGTGAAGACGTAGCCGAGCCATCCCTGCTCGGCGGTGTGGAATTTCTTGTCGACGTTGTGCGCCGGCACCGCGAGAACGTCGAAGCCCTCGAGCTGGAGCATGTCACCCGGACGCATGAAATGATCCGCACCGTCGAGCTGTTTCTTCATCGAGGCGGGCGCGATGAGTACGGTGTGGTCTCCACGCACCCGCTCGATATCCGCCTCCGAAAAATTGTCGTAGTGCGGGTGCGTGAGCAGCACGAAGTCGGCCTCGGACGGCTCGTCCACGCCGATGGGGTCGACGTGAACCTCCAGGCCGGATCTCCGGATCCGCACGGACGAGCCTCGAAACCACGTGATGCCTTCGAGAGAATCGCTCAACGGTGACATTCGACCGGTGGCGCGAGGAGTGAGGAGGTGCCAACCTAACGGCCCCTGGGGGGGTGAAAAAGTGGCGCGATGGGCCGGTGCACTTGCCGTCATGATGGCAGGAAGACCTGCGATTCAGGCACGAATCGCGGCCCTATTCGTGGCAAGGAAGGTGCATGGGAGGGCCACTCCCGGCGCGAACGCCCCCCACGAGATCGACGACCCACGAACGCCGGAGACCCATTCTGTCCGACGATGCGCTGAATCCTGACCGGAAAGACGGTGAGGAAAAGGAACTTCTAGAAGACATGGCCGAGCGTTTCACCCTGCCCGTCCTGCCCCTCCGAGACACCGTGGTGTACCCGGGTGTGGCGGTGCCGATTTCCGCAGGACGACCGGGCACGGTCGAAGCCGTCCAGGAGGCTCTGGACGGTGACCGTCGGCTCTTTGCCGTCGCCCAGCGAGAGAACGTGGACGACCCCGCCCCCGAGTACCTGTACACGGTCGGGACCGTCGTTCGAATTATCCAGACGCACCGGGTTCGCGGTGGCGTACAACTCCTGGTTCAGGGCGAAGGTCGTGCGCAGGCCCTCGTTTACGAACAGGACGGGCAAGCGATGCTCAACGCACTGCTGCTCGAGATGGAGACCCTGCCGCCTCGAAACGAAGAAGACCCGGCATTCCAGGCGCTGGACACCGAGTTGCGGGACCGGGCCGCAGAGCTGGGAACGCGGCGCGGTGTTCCGGCCGAGGCCCTCAACCAGCTGATCCAGGGTGTGGACGAGCCCGGACCGTTCGCGGATCTGGTGGCCTTCTACCTCGAGTTGGAGACGCCCGACAAGCAGGGACTCCTCGAGCTCCTCGACGACGAGGAGCGGATGAGAGCCTGCCTGCTCGCGGTCGAGCGAGAATTGGCTCGAATCGACGCCCAGGAGGACATCCAGGCCAAGGTCCAGTCCGAGCTCGGAGAACGGCAGCGCGAGATGCTGCTGCGGGAGCAGCTCAAGGCGATCCAGAAGGAGCTGGGCGAAGAGGAGGAGCGCGACGACGTCGAGGAGATGCGCAACCGCCTCGAGGAGTTGGAGCTCTCCGAAGAGCAGCGCAACGAGGTCGACCGTGAGTTGCGGCGCCTCGAACGCACGAGCCCGCAGTCGGCCGAGTACCAGGTCATCCGCACCTTCCTGGAGTGGATCACCGAGCTGCCCTGGAACGAGCGCAGCGAGGAGAAGATCGACCTGTCACTCGCGGAGGAGATCCTCGACAGCGATCACTACGGCCTCGAAGACGTGAAGGACCGGGTCCTCGAATTCCTCGCGGTACGGAAACTCGCCCTCGAACGTGCGGCCGAAGCCGGGGCCGGCGACAAGAAGGAGAAGGCGGGGGGCGCCAGCGAGGCTCCGGATCTGGGAGCCGGACGCGGGCCGATCCTGCTGTTCGTCGGCCCTCCGGGTGTGGGAAAGACATCGATCGCCAAGTCGATCGCTCGGTCGCTGGGTCGAGAGTACGTGCGCATCTCGCTCGGAGGGGCCCGCGACGAAGCCGACATCCGTGGCCACCGCCGCACCTACGTGGGAGCGATGCCAGGACGAATCATTCAGGGGATGCGACAGGCCAAGAGTAAGAACCCGGTCTTCCTCCTCGACGAGGTCGACAAGCTCGGGCAGTCCTTCCAGGGAGATCCGAGTTCGGCGCTCCTCGAGGTCCTCGACCCGGCGCAGAACTCGACCTTCGTCGATCACTACCTCGGGATTCCGTTCGACCTCTCCGAGGTCCTTTTCGTGGCCACGGCGAACTACCTCGACCGGATTCCGGGACCCCTCCTGGACCGGATGGAGCGCGTCGACTTCGCCGGCTACACGGAGGCCGAGAAGCTCGAGATCGTGAAGCGGTACCTCGTTCGCCGTCAGCGGTCGGAGAACAGCCTCACGGACGACGAATTGAAGCTGACGGACGACGCGATCCTCACGATCATCCAGAACTACACGCGCGAAGCGGGGGTTCGGCAGCTCGAGCGGGAGGTCGGGAAGTTCGCGCGCAAGGTGGCGCGCCGAATAGCGGGCGGAAAGCTCGAGAAGATCGATGCGACGCCGGACGACATCCGCGAAGTACTCGGGCGCCCGAGAGTCCATCCGGAGCGGATGTCGGAGCTGGACATGAGCGGGGTCGCGACGGGGATGTTCTACACCCCGATGGGCGGCGACATCATGTTCGTCGAGGCTTCCGTCATGCCCGGGGAAGGCGGCTTCGTCCTGACCGGTCAGCTCGGTGACGTGATGAAGGAGTCGGGTCGGGCCGCGCTGTCGTTCGCCAAGGCCAACGCCGACCGGCTCGGGATTCCAGAGGACGCCCTCCGAAAGGTCGAGGTCCACATCCACGTGCCTGCGGGCGCGATTCCGAAGGATGGGCCGTCCGCGGGGATCACGATGGCGACGGCGCTGGTCTCTGCGGTGTCCGGCCGGAAAGTCCGCAGGGACGTCTCGATGACCGGTGAGCTCACGCTCACGGGACGTGTGCTTCCGATCGGTGGGGTCAAGGAGAAGGTGCTCGGTGCCGTTCGAGCAGGGATCCAGGAGATCATCCTGCCGATCGACAACGAGGCCGACATCGAGGACATCCCGGAGGACGTCCGGAACTCCATCGCCTTCCACTTCGCGACCACGCTCGACGACGTCATCGAGGTGGCGCTCGCCGACGGTAGTCCTTCGAAGGCCAAGGCCAAGAAGGCCTCGTCGAAGAAGGCGACCGACAAGGCGCCGGCCAGGAAGAAGGCGGCCAAGAAGTCGTCCGCGAAGAAGGCCTCCGAGAAAAAGACGTCGGAGAAGAAGGCGTCGGAGAAGAAGGCGAAGAAGGGCGGGAAGTAGGACTGAGCCCGAGGCCTACACCACCTCGATCGACCCCGGGCGGCCGTCGACGACCTCGCCGACGACGGCCGCCACGGGGCTTTCGCCTTCGAGGGTCGCCAGCAGTTCTGCCGTCGCGTCCTCCGGGACGCACATGAGTAGTCCGCCGGAGGTCTGAGCGTCGGCAAGGAGAATCCGGGTCGATTCGTCGACGGATGGGTCGAAGTCCACGTCGGGACCGAGGTCCTCCAGATTCCGTCGAGTGCCGCCGGGCACGTACCCCGCCTCGAGAAGTGCGCGTGCACCCGGGAGAAGTGGAACGGTCGACGCGTCGACGCGGGCGGCCTGCTCGGAAGCCCTCAACAGACTCCGCAGATGTCCGAGGAGTCCGAAGCCGGTCACGTCCGTAGCGCAGCGAACGCCGAAGTCGGCCATCACCCGTGCCGCGCCCGCGTTCAGCGTCGCCATCGACTCGACCGCCACACTCAAGACGTCGTCGGGTGCGACTCCGGCTTTGACCGCCGTGGCTACGACGCCCGACCCGAGTGCCTTGGTGAGGACGAGTCGGTCGCCGGGTCGGGCTGCGGCGTTGGTGACCATCGAGCGCGGATCGACCTGGCCGATGGCAACGAGGCCGTACTTCGGCTCGGCGTCATCGATCGAGTGGCCGCCCAGTGTCGGGATACCGACGCTGGCGCAGACGTCGCTTCCACCACGCAGGACTTCGTCGAGGATCCCTTCTCCAAGGAGCTTTCTCGGGAAGCCGACGAGGTTCAACGCGAACATCGGGGTGGCACCCATGGCGTAGATGTCCGACAGGGCGTTCGTGGCGGCGATTCGCCCGAAGTCGTAAGGGTCGTCGACGATGGGCGTGAAGAAGTCGGCCGTCACGACCAGGGCTCGGTCGTCGGATAGTCGGTACACCGCCGCATCGTCGCCCGTCATCTGGCCTACGAGCGCGTCGGGGTCGTCCACGGGTGTGATGTGACGCAGGACCTGCGCCAGCTCGGACATGCCGAGTTTACATGCTCACCCGGCGCCGTGGCTGAGCTGGGAAAGCCGGATCTCCGGCCTGCGGTCCCTGGGCTCGTTGGCCATGCTACCTCCTCGGTGTGAGCGTGAACGGACGGGCCCGTTCTGCGTACGGGCGGCGGGCATCCCGGAAGGTCGCTCACCCCGCGGCGAGGGAAAAGCGGAAACCCGGGACGCTCCGAGGGTAGTGAAGCCCCCGACACCCGAAAACCCGACGAGACAGGATTCAGATCGTGAGCCCGATGGAGCGAACGCCGAGACATCTGCTGGCCGAGGAGCTGTCCTCCTCGGAGGCGGAGATGGATCTGGCGCGTGCGTCGCTCCTCATTGCGAAGGAGGAGTACCCACAGCTCTCCGTGGACCTGTATCTGGCCCGACTCGATCAGGTGGCGGAAGAGGTTCGCGACCGCCTTGCCAACGAATCGGCTCCGCTCGTGGTGCTTCAGGAAGTCATCGCCACCCTCTACGGACGACGAGGATTCGGAGGGAACAGAGCCGCCCAGCACGATCCCAGGAATTCGTTCCTGAACGACGTGCTCGACCGAAGCGTCGGTGCGCCGATCACGCTCGGCATCGTCCTCCTGGAGGTCGGATGGCGACTCGGACTCCCCCTCGAGGGCGTGAACTTCCCGGGCCGTTTCGTCGTGAGGTACCGGGGGTCGGCCATTCGCCTCCTGATCGATCCGTACGACGGTGGTACGATCCGTTTCGAGGATCAGGCGCAGGAGCTTCTGGACCAGGGCTACGGAGGTGTCGTGGCCATGCGCGAGGGCTTCTTGAAGACCTCATCGAAGCGGGACATCCTCGTGCGCCTGCTCACCGGCCTCAAAGGCATCTACACCCGGGTCAGTGACGACCGACGGGCGCTGGCCGCCGTGGAGCGAATCCTCATGATCATCCCGACCGCTCCGCTCGTCAGTCGGACCCGGGGCATGCTTCTGGCACGCCTGGGGCGGCTGACCGAGGCGGCCGACCAACTGGAGGCCTACCTCAGGGTCTCACCTTCGGCGGACGACAAGGGCGAGGTCATCGAGATCGTCCGGGAGTTGAGAGCCGGGCGGTGGGACGATGCCGACGAGTCCGGGAGCTGACCGATGCACGCCAGCCCGCTGTTGGATCGACTGAAGGGGGAGGGGGGCGTGGTCTCCGAATACCACGGGCGCTCTCTCGTTCGGCACTTCGGCCACCCGACCCGCGAGTACGAGTCCGCGGTCGAGTCGGTGGCGGTCTTCGACCGGAGTCACCGCACTCGTCTTCACGTCCTCGGTCGTGCCCCCGGTCAGATGCTCAACGGGATCCTCACGGGACGGCTCCCGGCCGAGCCTCGGCTCGAGGCAGGCCACTCCTGGGTCGGGGAGGGGTCGTACCACGCGGTTCTGACGCCGAAGGGGAAGATGATCACGGACCTCGTGGCGCTGCGGATCGGAGCCGGCGATGCGGAGTCCTACCTGCTGGACGTGCCGGTGGCCGGGGCCGCCGGGCTGATCGAGCACCTGCGCAAGTTCGTGCCTCCGCGCTTCGCCGAAATCCGAGACGAGTCCGTGTCGACCGCATGTGTCTCGGTTGTCGGGCCGAAGGCAGCCGAGCTGTTGTCCCAAGCGGTGTTCGATCGGCGTTTGACTCCCGGGGCGCTGGCCGAAGGGCCCGAGTACAGGTGGTGGTCGACCGAGCCCGTGGCGGGCCTGGTGGTCGTGCGATCGGACGAAGTGTGGCCGGATGCCTGGTCGGTGTACGGTCCGGCGGAGTCGGTGGAGGCTTTTTGGGAAACGGCCGTCGAGGGTGGAGCGACGCCCGCGGGTCTCGGCGTCTGGTCGACCCTCAGGGTCGAAGCGGGACGACCGGTGTTCGGCACCGATATGGATGACGGGACAATGCCCCCCGAGGCGGGGATCGTCGACCGGGCGATCGACCACACCAAAGGGTGCTACACGGGCCAGGAGGTGATTGTCAGGATTCGGGATCGCGGCCACGTGAACCGTCATCTTCGCCTGCTCCGCCTCGGCGACGTTCCGGCGCCAAGCCCGGGCACGCCGTTGACCAGCGTCGAGGGCACGGACAAGCCCGTGGGGGAAATCCGATCCTCGGTCCAGTCACCGCGCTTTGGCGGGACGGTTGCGCTCGCCTACGTCCGCCGTGGCGTTACCGACTTCGACGTGCTCGGAAGTCGGCTCCGGCTGGACGAGGTCGAGATCCAGCCGGAGCCGTAGCTCTTCGAGCGCTAGGCGCCGATCCGGAACCCGACCCGGATCATCCGGCCCATCGACGTCGGGTAGATGACCGAGCCGAAGTCCGGGTTGATCGTGGTCGGGAGGGTGACCGTACCGTCGGTCGCGGTGGTGATCGCACCGGTCGGGTCGACGAGAAGCAGCGCCGAGTCGACGACTCCCGAAGCCGCCTCCACCGCGTTGAGTACGTCGACCGTGAGTTGGGCCCGATCGACCCCGAGCGACGAGAGGTCGAAGGCCAGCCGAACGTTCAGGGTCTGGCTGGAGGAGGCGCGGCAGCTGTTCCGCTCCGCGTAGGCGCCGGTCGGAGACGTGCAGCCCGCCGCCGACAGGGCGGCATCGGCGCCCGCGACGCTCGTGAGTGCGACGTCGTTGGCGGCAGATCCGTCCCCGTTGGCGTCGACGCCGAACCGGTACCCCGGGGTGAAGGGGAGTCCCGACTCGAAGCGGAAGACGGCGCTGAGATTGGCGGGTCCGGCTCGGACGGAGGCACCGACCGAGGCTCTGTGTGTGACATCGAAGTCGGACACGCCCTCGGACCACTCGGGATCGTCGTCGTCGACCGGCATACCCGGTAGAAGGTCCGCGCCGGGTGTGGTCGACTGGGCGCCGAACCAGTTGTCGGTCGTTTCCGACCACGTATACGATCCGAAGAGTGAGACGTCCGCGCTCGTGTGATCGAGCGACGCCGTCACGCCCCGGTACTCGGACCAACCGTCCGGATCCAATGCCGATGCCACTCCGAAGCCGTTGAACCGACGAGAATCGCCTCCGAGTGCAGCCACCAGAGCCCCGTCCTGCGTCAGTGTGCCCCAGATGGGCCGCCCGCCGGCGTCCTGTCCGGATGCGACGACTGGAAGGTTGAGATTGCGTCGGCGGAACACGAAGTCGGTGCGGCGCGAGGATCCGCGGACGGTGACCACGGTCGACTGGCCGAAACCCTGGAGGACGATGAGATCCGTCCCGACGGTGCGAGGTGCGCGCAGGTCCGGCCCGAACAGGGAGACGTGCGCCAGGGGAGCAAACGCGTCGAGTTCGGGATCGGGCCACTCGACACTTCCCCCCAGGGCGGTCGTCTCCAATGCGTTGGTGGCTTCGCTGGTTACGGTGTACAGACTTCGGGGATTGATGTCCCCGTGGTCGACGGAGGCCTGTGCACGAATACGCGTCGGGCGCCCCGGTATCGGGGTCCAGTTGAGAACGAATCGACCGCCGAACTGATGGAAGGCACGCGCGAAGTCGTTGTTCACCAGTCCGGTGGCCACCAACCAGTTTTCGCCGAGTGAGACCTGGTTCTCCCCGAGGCGCTCCAGGTCGTATCGTGCGCCCGCGACGTAGGAGAGGGTCGGTGACAAACTCCCCCGCAACTCCGAGTACAGCCCGAACTCACGGGTGGTGAACTCCGCCATGGGGGCGACCTGGGTGTAGCCGTACCCGACGGAAGCTGCTTGCGCCGCCTCATCCGTGTACGAGAACCCGGCGTCCGCCCGCTCCATCGAGTGCCGACTTGCCCGGATCGCCAGACCGACGCGCACCTCGGTCGCGTCGGCGTCGAGGACCAGTCCGGGCGCGACGATGATGTCGGTGCGCGTCGACGATCCCGTGAGGCCCGAGGCGCTACCGAGTGCCGCCGCCGGTTGACCGAGGCTGGCCGGTGCCAGACCACCGAGTGCGAAGTCCCGGTAGCTGCCCGACACGCCGCCGCGCAGGTCCAGGGTCACGCTGGGTGACGCCTGCCCGACGTATCCGAAGGCCGTGGAGAAGTCGACAGCTTCCTCGGGCACGTCGCCGTTCTGGATCGGCCCGGCACCCGTGAAGGTCCGCTCCGAGACTCCGAGCATGGCCCGCATGAAGAAGCGGTCGGTGGTCGAGAGCTCGCGATCGAACCGAGCAAGTCCACCGATTCGCTGAACGGACTGCACACCCGGCTGTTGGAGCGACTGCACGTCTTCTTCCGCGAGCCCGGAGAGTCCCGATGCGTCGGCCAGACGGATGGCCATCGGCGCTTCGTGCCTCATGCCGTCGGCGGCCACGAAGAGTCGCGACCCAGGGGCCACATCGGCCGAGACGTTCCCGAAGCCCTGCCAGGAGAGAAGGGTCGGGGTGTCGAAGCCGTGCTTGCTGGACGACCAGAGCGGGTCGGCGGACCAGCTGCCGCCCACGTTCGGTAGGCCGGCGCTGTTTCGCCTGGTGGAAACGGACACGTGACCACCCGCCGCCCCCGGAAGGGTGACATCCGTCGCCCGGGGAAGTACGGAGACGCCGCTGATCAGGTTGCGTCCGAAGAGCGGGCTCGGCAGCGACTCCGACCGGGCGTTCGGATGCGTGGCGCGATAGACGGGGACTCCGTCCGCCACGAGGACCGTGAGTTCACCCGGCAGGCCTTCCGCGCCGAGCCGCTCGTCGAACGACGACTCCATGGCGGCCAGCGCCCCGATGTCGTCGAAGCGGTAGGGGAGCTGTCGCATCTCCATGTTGCCGAGGGAGAGGCCTTCGGCTCGGTTCCTGGATCCGGAGCTGCTGGAGATCGTGAGTGTATCGATGCGCTCGACCGGTGGCGGATCGACCGTGATCGTGAGGGCGAGACTGCGCTCGTCACCGGCGAAGAGCACGAGTCCGCGCACGACGAGCGGACGGTAGCCCAGGGCTTCGACCCGGATCTCGTATGGACCCGGCTGAAGCGTCGGGACGGAGAAGCTTCCGTTCCCGGCAGTCGTGGTCTCGTGGGTCGTTCCACTGTTGAGCGACCGAATCGTCACGAGGGTTCCGGCCACCGGGCGGGCGCCCGGCGAGGTCACGACTGTGCCGGCCACCCGCGCGGTCGAGCCGATCTGTGCATCGACCGAAGGGGTCACGACGAAGAGCGCCAGGAGAGCGAAGAAGATCGCCAGGCGACGCGATGGCTCCACGTTTACACCGAATCGTACAGGGATGTGAGCCGCGGTTTTCGCGACGGCACCGGAGGCAGCACCCACGCACGACTCGTCGACCCCTAAAGATAGGAGAGTTGCGGCGGTCGTGGGTAGCAAAAAGCTACGTGGCACCGGGACTTACGGCTGTATCTCCATCAGCGCCGCGAGGATGTCGTCGTTCTCCGGTCGAATCCGGTAGTTCACCTCGGTCATCTTCCAGCGAACCACGCCTTCCCGGTCGATGACGTACGTCGTCGGGTGCGGGATGGCTCGTCCGCGCGGGTCATCCTGATTGTAGAGGCCGTATCTGTTGATGACGCTGGCGTCAGGGTCCGAGACGAAGGTGTAGTCGAGGGCGAGCCCGTCGTATTCCTCGGCCACCCGGTCGATCATCATCTGCAGTTCCGGAGCGTCATCGGATGCCAGGGCGATAATCTCGGTCGTGGTCTGGAGCGGGGCGGGCAGGAGGCCGTGCAGCTCACCGAGCTGCTGAGCGCAGTAGGGTCACCAGTGGCCCCGGTAGAAGACCAGGATGACATCCTTTGCGCCTCGGTAGTCCGAGAGGGTGACCGGGGCTCCCGACAGGGAAGCCAGCGTGAAGTCCGGTGCGAGCGCTCCGACCTGCACACGATCGAGGTCGGTGCCGGTCAGCTCGTGTCCGTCGACCGGTCCGAGCGCCAGGGCGACTTCGTCGGTCGAGGCCGCATCCGAATCACCCTCCGAGGCGCACCCCGCAGCGATCAGGACGGCCACGGTCATAACTACGGCGCGTCGAGCCATGTCCAGCACTCCCTCGTCGGAAAGCGCCCCGCTTTGTCGGGGGCTACGAACCTGAATGCGTTCCAAGGTCGGACGGTTCCCGGCGCAGCGACAGGCGGGGGCCTGCAGACGACCCGACGCAGTGCCCTCGTTACATGTTTGTAACATTTGGTGACGAGATTGATACATTTTGGACACTCAACCGGTACATTGGTGTAGGAGAGCGTCAGATGTTTCGGTTACGTCGGGAGGACGTCATGAGGACACGCTACCTGTTTCGGGCTTGGTGCGGCGCTGTGGCCGTGATCGGATCTTCGGCCTGCGCCTCCGCGAGTCCCAACGTCTTCGAGCGCCATGACGCCGTTCAGGTTCAGCGGCAGATCGAGGAGGCCACGAAGGATCGCCAGATCTGCCCCGTGATCGTTTCGAACGCCACCGGGCACCTCGTGGATGCCGTCTACCGGCAGGAGGGCCGCGAGTCGATGCTCGGCCGCATCCCGTCGGGCCGCTCTCTCACCTTCTCGGTCCACTGTGACTCGGGCCCCGTCGAAGCCGTGGCCATCTCCGACTTCGGTGGCTTCCTCGGTGGTGGGCAGAAGTACCGCAAGATGGCGGCGGTCGATCGCGCCGGAGACACCGAGCTCAGCCTGACCGTCACCGACCGAATTCGCTAAGCAGGACCCGCTGCACGCAGCGGGAAGCGCGGGGCGCGGGTCGTACCGATGAGGTGCGGCCCGCGTTTCATATCGGGCTCAGGACGGGCGATGGTGTCGCACGATCAGATCGCCGTGCTCGCGCCCATTCTCGATGAAGATCTTGTTCGCGTTGTGGCCCGCCGCGATCACGCCCGCGATATAGAGCCCGGCTACGTTCGTCTCCATCGTCGCCGGGTCGTGTTCCGGAATTCCCGTCTCCGGGTCGATACGTACGCCGAGTGCGGCCAGTTGGCTGTGGTCCGATCGCCAACCCGTCATGGCAACCACGAAGTCGTTCGCGATCTCGGTCGTGGTGCCATCGTCCTCGGCCCGAAGGACGACCGAGTCGGGCCGGATCTCCGCTACGCGGTGCTTCCAGAACACCGGAATCTCACCCCGCTCGAAGCGGTTGGTGATGTCCGGGACCACCCAGGGCTTCACACCGCGATCGATCGCTTCGTCGAAGTGCACCAGGGAGACCCGAACGCCGTTTCGGAACATCTCCAGTGCCGACTCCACTGCGGAGTTTCCTGCCCCGACGACCAACACGTCCTGGGCGTAGTAGGGGTACGGCTCGTGATAGTAGTGGCGGACCTTTGGGAGCTGCTCGCCCTCGACGCCCAGGAAATTGGGCGCTTGGAAGCCGCCCGTAGCCACGACGACTGCGTTGGCCGCGTAGATCGGTTCGGTGCCGTCCGGACGTCTCGTCTTGACCGTGTAGTCTCCGGCTTCCCCGTCGATCTCCAGAACCTCCTCGTACTGCCGTACGTCGAGGTCGAAGTGATCGACGACCCTCCGATAGTACGCGAGAGCCTCCCGGCGGGTGGGCTTCGATTCCGGAATCGTGAACGGGACGCCGCCGACCTCGAGCATGACCGCGGTGGAGAAGAAGGTCATGTAGTACGGGTAGCCGATCAGCGAGTTGGTGATGCACCCGCGGTCGAAGAGGGTACAGGAGACCCCCTTCTTGGCTGCGGCGGCCCCGACCGCGATACCGCACGGGCCTGCCCCGACGACGAGAAGTTCGATCCGATCGGTCATGTGTCGCCTACACCTCCACGCGCCGCTGCCGCGTGCCCTTCCCACCTGCGCCGGAGTGGCGCAGCTTCGGTGGATGATCTCAGCAGAGTCCGAAGCACGGAAGGCCCTGAACCGACTCCGGCGGGCCGTCGAGAAGTCCGAGCGCGAAATCGAGGGGCTCCGGGCCGCTCTCCAGCACGCCGAGGGTGAGGACTTCCCCGTCGACGAATATGACGGCATCGAAGCGCGACTGGCGGAGGTCCGTGACTTCTGTGACGAGGAGGGCCGGCGCTTGCAGGAGAAGATCCTCCATGCCGGAGGCCTGGAGCCGGGCCGCACGCGAAGGGGGTAGGACGATCCACCGAGGGGGGTCGAATGGACAGACGGCACTTCGTACGTAACACGAGCGTTGCGCTGGGCGGGTATGCGTTCGCTCCGGGACGACTGACCGCGATGCCGATCGGCCTCGGGGCTCGCGCCGACATCGTGATTCGGGGTGGCCTCCTCGTCGACGGCACGGGGGCGGCCGGTCGTCAGGTCGACGTGGCCGTCACCGGCGATGCGATCAGCGCCATCGGCCCGAACCTCCCGATCGGTTCGGTCGAGATCGACGCGCGAGATCGCGTCGTCGCACCGGGCTTCATCGACATCCATTCGCACGCCGACACCAACCTCCTGATCGAGCCACGCGCAGAGAGTCGCATTCGGCAGGGCGTGACGCTCGAGATCGTAGGGCAGGACGGGGGGTCGATCGGGCCGTGGTCGGAGGCCGCCTTTCAGGCCACACGCGAGGGGTTCGCCGGTCGTGGCATCGACATCGACTACCGCGACCCCGTCGGCTTCCTCGATCGAATCACGCGAGAGCGCCCGGCCGTGTCCGTGGCGTCGATGGTTGGAAACGGGGCTCTGCGCTCGTACGTCGTCGGGAATCGGAACCGTCCGGCCACACCCGCGGAGGTCGAGCAGATGAAGCGACTCCTGGCCGACCTCATCGCCCGTGGCTGTGTCGGGTTGTCGTCCGGCCTCGAGTACGCACCGAGCGGTTTCGCCGACGCCGCGGAGCTCGTCGAGCTGGCGGGTGTGCTTCGTGGGTCGGGGTACCCGTACGCCTCGCACATGCGGAACGAGGACGACCGCCTCCTCGGCGCGGTGGAGGAAGCGCTGCACGTGGGCCGGGTCGCCGGTGTTCCCGTTCAGATCTCACACCTGAAGGCCCAGGGGCAGCGGAACTACTGGAAGGCCGACGCCGCGCTTCGCCTGATCGAGCAGGCGGCGGCCGATGGCCTGGACGTGCACTTCGACCGATACCCGTACACGGCGTACGCCACGGGGCTCTCCAACCTCTTTCCAAGCGATGCGCGGTCCGGAGGGTCGGCCGCGTTCCTGGCCCGTCTCCGGGACCCGGAGACGGCCGCCGCACTGGAGAAGGCGTGCCGAGACAAGGTCGCGCTCCTGGGAGATTGGGACTCCGTGCAGATCTCGAGTACGAACCAGGAGACCGCCTGGGCACGGGGACGCAGGATGGGGACCCTGGCACGTGAGCGGGGTGAGGAGCCCTACGCGCTCACCCTGCACCTCCTCGAACGAAACGGCGGTGGTGTCGGGATGATCGGCCACGGGATGAGTGAGGAGAACACGGAGCGGATCCTTTCACACCCGTTGGGAATGTTGTGCTCGGACGGGGGGGCGTACGCGCCGTACGGCCCACTCTCTTCGGGCTCCCCGCATCCGCGAGGGTACGGGTCGTTCCCGCGCCTTCTCGGTCACTACGTTCGGGACCGCGGCGCGCTGACCCTGGAGGACGCCGTCCGGAAGGTCACGTGGATGCCGGCGAGGAAGCTACGCCTCGAACGTCGCGGGGTGGTCGAGGTCGGGGCCTTCGCCGATCTCGTCGTCTTCGACCCGGACACCGTAGCGGACACCGCCACCTTCGACGATCCACATCGATACCCGACGGGCATCGGGGACGTCCTGGTGAACGGCGTACACACCCTGCGAGCCGGTGAGCACACGGGCGACCGAGGAGGACGCGGTGTGAAGGGCGCCGCCCGCGAGGGGTAGTCGGCCCAGATGCTCCGCAGCGCCCTCCGGCCGGTTGGCTCGAACCGGTTGGCTTAGAAGCGGTAGGTGTAGTTGACCTTGATCGCCGCGCCGCGTGAGAGCGTGGTGTACTCGTAGCGGTCGCGCTCCAACGGGTCGACGAGTTCGCGGAGCCAGTTCTGCGTGAACACGACGAAGACGTCGTTGCCAGGCTTCACGATCCAGCGCAACCGCGCGAAAGTACCGACGATGTCCGACTGATCGTCGTACTGGAGCTGCGCCGTGACGGCGACCCATGGAGAGGGCGTCCAGTCGGTCTCCAACTCGTAGAGGGCGGCCGTGAAGTCTCCCGCGGGCATGGAGACGTCGTTGTACTGGAAGTTGCCGGAGATCGAGACACCGGGCTGAGGGCGGAAGCTGACCCGGCCCCCGTACTGCATCCGGTCTCCATCCCAGAATCCACCCTTCGAGGCGTTTCCGAAGAGGGATACCCGGCGTCGACCCGCCGTGCGGACGTTCACGCGAACGTCGTTGGTCGTGTAGTTGCCCGGCACGACGGTGATCCCGTCACTCGGGTCGAACTCGCTGTCCAGGTACTCGTACGTGTTCGTGATCTGGACGTCGATGTTGTCCCCGGACTCGAAGTTCATTCCCAGGACGTTGAACTGCCATTCGCGCTCCTGGGCGCCGCCTCGGCCGCGGAGCAGGTACGGGTCGTTGCCGAGGGCCGTGTCATCGAGGCTCACCAACTCCCGGAATTGGACCGAGAAGTCGAGCTGTCGGAGCCAGGAGATTCCCGGGGTGCGGGGGGCCCACGCCAGGCGCTCTTCGAGGCGACGGAAGTCGTTGCGGGTGACGAAGCCGAGGGCAGGGGAGTAGTCGTCTCCGAACTGTCGGTACGACACGTGGGCCTGCCAGACGTCGTTCGGGAAGTTGAGCCGGAAGCCGTGGGACGAAAGCTGTTCCGTACTGAGCTCTTCGTAGTCGGCGTCGTCCGGGGCCAACGGGTTCGAGTTCCACGCGAAGAAGGCCTCGAGCTCGAGGTTCTTGTTCCCGAGAAAGCTCCGGGTCTTGAGGTCGAGGTCGACACCGGCCGTGTGCTGATCGATCGGGGCGAAGCCCGAAAGGTCCGAGGATGTGGCGCGACGCGTGTAGATCGCGCCGATGGCCGACTGCTCGCCGACCTGACGCTGGACCCGTGCTACGGTGAAGTTCTCGCTCGGAATCGTGACGTCGAGCAGGTCGTCTTCGTCGAAGTAGGTGTGGTCACCCGTTCCGATCTGGTAGAGCCCGAGTGTGAACGCGCCGGCCTGACCGGTCAGGCGGGTCCCGTACTGGATCGGGACGGGTTGGCCGTTCTGGAGTCCGATTCGGCGCGAGAAGAAGGGCGACGGGCTGCTTCGAGGCGCGAAGGAGAAGATCCCCGAGCCCTCCAGGAAGAAGTCGCGCTGTTCGGGCAAGCGCTGCGGAAAGCGCGTCAGGTTGACCTGGCGGTTGTCGGACTCGACTTCCGCAAAGTCGGTGTTGATCGAGGCGGACGCCCGGAGCGACGACGTGATGCTGTAGTTCACATCGAGGCTGAGCTCGCGGGGGTAGGTCGTCGGATCGGTGTTCGTCGGGACGTTCCTATACGAGGCGATCGCCGACGGGATCGCCTCGAGTCCCAGGCCCTGGGACATGCCCGACAGGCCCGTCAGCGTACCGGCGAACACCGGGTTACGAAGGCCCTCGGTCCGGCGCCAACCTCGCCACATGATCTCCTCGTTCCGGCGACGGATCGTCCGCTGGAAGTTGATCCCCCAGTCCGACTGATTCGGATCGAAGTTCAACGTGCGGAAGGGGATCTCGATCTCGGCGGACCAGCCATCCTCGAGCATGGCGGTGCGGGCTTCCCAGATGCCATCCCAGGCCTTGTTCGCTCCCCCTCCTCCTCCGCCACCACCACCACCGCCGCCTCCTCCTCCGATCACGCCGTCACCCATCAGGCCGGCCGCGTTGATCTCGAAGAAGTAACCGGTGCGACCGTCGCGGAACGTGTCGAGGATCCACATGAAGCGATCGTCGGTGTTCAGACCCGCGTCGCGTTCGCGCTGGAAGGCGAGCACCTGATCGGGATCGTCGTAGATCATTGCCCCGATATAGAGGTTGTCCTCGTCGAAGAGGACTCGGATCTCGGTTCTCTCCGTCGGTGTGGCTCCCTCGACGGGTTCCTGCTGCGTGAAGTCGGTGATCGGCGTCGCCTGTGCCCACGCGCCCTCGTCCATCCGACCGTCGAGCTGGATCCCCGCGTCGCCCAGCTGGTGGGCTACGAGGGGAAGGGGCGCCGACCCCGGAGACGAGGAGGCGCTGCTCGACTGCTGCCCAGCCGCGACGGCTGGGACCAGGGCGAGCGCAATGAGAACGGTGCTCGACACCGAACGAACCATGGGGAACTCCACGAGGGTGAATCGCGCACCGATTCTATGCACACCCCGGACACGGCAGACATCGAGGGTGTTGGCCTTACATTGCCCGAATGTCCCGACAAGACAAGGCCCGCGTCCTCGATCTCGTTGCCGACCCTCCCGGGTCGGCCGGGTATCTCCGTGCCGCCGCGACGGCGTTGGCGGGAGCCATGACAGGGGATCCCGAGGCGCTGACTGCCGATTGGGACCGGTGGGCACTGGCGGCGTTCCGTCATCAGTTCGGAGGGTGTCCACCGCTTCGGGCATGGTGGACGGCGCGAGGGGTCACACCGAGTACGGTGGAGCGGTGGCAGGATGTCCCGCCCGTGCCGGCCGAGGCGTTCAAGTACTTCGACTTTCGTTCGCCCCACGACCTCGAACCCGAGGCCGTTTTTGTCACGAGTGGGACCACGAAGGGGTCGGGTCGACGGGGTCGACACGCCGTTCTGTCGTTGGACCTGTACCTCGCGTCCATGAACGCTCCGATGAGGCAGGCGCTCGACCCCGAAGGGGTCCGCCCGGATGTCGTATCCCTGGTCCCGAGTGCGACCGCCCGGCCCGACTCGTCTCTGTCGGTCATGGTCACAGAGGGCGCGAGGGTGCTCGGTCGTGAGGTGTACGAGTGGGTCGATGCCGACGGGGGGTGGGTCGACGAGGAGATCGCGCGGTTCGATGCCGCGACCAGGGACCGCCCCGTCCTCGTTCTGGCGACCGCTTTGTCGCTGGTGCACCTGCTCGAACGACCTGGCCTCGGGCGCGTGCTCCCACCCGGATCGACTGTGATGGAGACCGGAGGCTTCAAGGGGGTGGACACCGAAGTGTCCCGTGAGGCCCTCTACGAGGGTGTAGCCGAGGCCTTCGCGGTCGACCCGGATCGGATCGTGAACGAGTACGGAATGACGGAACTGTTGTCCCAGCTGTGGGAGCCCGTTCTCACGGAGGGACCCACGGTCCGTGGGTGCCACCGTCCCGCTCCCTGGCTCCGTGTCCGGGCGCTCGATCCAGTATCGCTGAATGAGCTGCCCGAGGGCGCGTCGGGGCTGCTCGCGTTCTACGACCTGGCCAACTTCGGTTCGGTCAGTCACGTCGTGACGCAGGACGTGGGCGCCGTCGTCGATGGTCGCGTGCGCCTCGAGGGCCGACTCCTCGGGTCCGAGCCGCGAGGCTGCTCGCGCGCGCTGGACGAGCTGATGTCGACGCGCGGTGCAGCCCGTGGGTGAGCGTGTGATCGACGACGCTTTGCCGGAGTCGATTCTGGCCGAGGCCCGCCGCCTGGAAAAGGCAGCAGAACGGCTCCGGGAGCGGCCGGTCGACTCGGTGGTTCGGGCTCTCGGATCGGTCGGGGAGCGATTTCTCGACCAATCCGATCCGCTTCGGGTAGAAGCGCTCCGACGGCTGCCGAGTGACGCGGACGTGTCACCCGCGATGGCCTCGGTGATTCTCGACGGGATGGCCGGGGATTGGACGCGCGAGCGCCTGGACCGGGCACTTCGAGCCGACTTCCCCGATCCGGGGGTGCTCGACCGCTTCTGTGACGTTGCCGGCCGACGGGTGCATGCGGTCGGCCCCGAGCTGACCGTTCAGATCGTGGCTGGCGGCGTGCCCGGCGTCGGTGTGAACGCACTCCTGCGCGCGCTCCTGGTGAAGAGTCCGACCCTACTTCGGCCCGGGCGTGGTGACGAGGTGCTCGCGGAGCTGTTCCTACGGGGGCTGTCCGAAGAGGCCGGCTGGCTGGTCGAAGCCGCCACCGCCATGCGGTGGAGGAGCGAGGCCACAGGCTGTACCGAAGCCGCACTCCGACACGCACGAGCCATCACCGTGTATGGGTCGGACGCGACCGTGTCGGAGATCCGATCGGCCGCACCAGTCGTGGCGCGGTTGATCGAGTACCACCACCGGATCTCCCTGGTCGTCATCGGACGGGAGGCGCTCGAATCGGAGGTGGTCCGAGGGGTGGCCGACGAGGTGGCGCGCTCCGTCTCTCTCTTCGAACAGCGAGGGTGCGTGTGTCCGCACCTCGTTCTGGTGGAGTCGGGAGGGGCGATCGACCCGGAGGGCTTCGGAGCCGAGCTCGCGTCGGCGTCGGCGCGCTGTGCCGAGACGTGGCCCGCTCTCCCGTCGGCCACGTCGGATGTCGGCGCGCTGCAGCAACTTCGTGGCGTGACCGAGATGCAGGCGGCCGCTAGCGGCGGCCGCGTCTGGCACGGCGGTGCCTCGGCATCGTGGACCGTCGTCTACGAGTCGGAGCCGCGAGAGGGCCCTCCGACGACCGCCCGTGGGGTGCGGGTGCGCCCGTGGTCCGGCCTCGACGCGCTCGTACGGTCGATCGGCCCGTTGGGCCCACACCTACAGACCGTCGGATTGACGGGTATGGGGGACCGCAGGGCCGAGACCGCACTGGAACTGGCGCGGCTGGGAGCCACCCGGATCGTCGAACCGCGTGACATGGGTTTCCCACCCCCGTGGTGGCTCCACGACGGGCGTCGGCCCCTGGACGAACTCGTGCGCTGGGCCGAGCTCGAATGAGGTGACGAGGAAGTTACTCCTCGCCTTCCTCCTGCTGTTCGGCCCGCCAGATCACCATCTGCCGCCCGCCCCGCGGGTTCTCCTCTACACGCACCGTGAGGGAGTCCCCCTCGTCGATGCCCAGATCCTCACGCATATCTTGAGGAATGGTCACGCGCCCGCCTACGCCGACACTCACGTCCGTGTAGTAGAGCGTACGATAGATCGCCATCAGCACTCCAGGTAATATCCCACCGTAGCCTGACAATCTACGCGGATCGGGCTCACTACGGTACGCATGCCGGAAGGATCGGCCTCTTCGGGTCGTCGGATTGAAGAACTTTTCCCGGCGTGCCGTACCTTCTGTGACCTGCGGAGCCCGGCTCCGCCCCCCCATCGGTGAGACGCATGAGCGACAACGGCTTCGCCATCCGCCTGCGCGGCGTGACGAAACGGTTCGGCAAGCACACGGCCGTCGACGGATTCGACTTCGAGGTGCCCCGAGGCGTGATCTGTGGCCTGTTGGGACCCAACGGCTCGGGGAAGACGACGAGCATCCGGATGATCATGGGCATCCTCCACCCGGACGAGGGAACGGTCGAGCTGTTCGGTGAGGATCCGGACAAGACCCGGAGGGAGAAGGTCGGCTATCTGCCCGAAGAGCGGGGCGTCTACAAGAAGATGAAGTGCATCGAGCTCGTGACCTTTCTTGCCGAGATTCGCGGAGTGAGGCGCTCCGAAGGTCGACGGCGGGGCGGCGAGTGGCTCGAACGCCTCGGTCTCAGTGAGTGGGCGGACAAGAAGGTCGAGGATCTGTCGAAGGGGATGCAGCAGAAGATCCAGTTCGTCGGCACAGTGATCCACGAGCCGGAACTCCTGATCCTCGACGAACCGTTCTCCGGGCTCGACCCGATCAACCAGGACGTCCTCGAGGAGATCGTCAGGGACTTTCACGCGAAGGGGACGACCATCCTCTTCTCGACCCACCTGATGGATCAGGCGGAGCGTCTGTGCGAGCGCGTCTGCCTGATTTCCCGATCCCGGAAGGTCCTCGACGCGAACCTGAGGGACCTCAAGGCCGCCGAGCGTAAGGGCCTGGTTGCCGTCGAGTTCCACGGGCCTGACCAATGGCTTGCCGGTCCCGAGGTCGACCACGTGGAGCACGTCAACGGTGAGGTGCACCTCGTGCTGAGGGAGGGCGCGGATCATCAGGCGATCCTTCGCCGAGGGGTCGAGTCGGGTGCCGAGATCCTCCGCTTCGACCTCGTCGAGCCGAGGCTTCACGAGATCTTCGTCAGACATGCGGGGGCGGACGCGGTAGGCGACGCCGGACTGCCGCAGGGTGCCAACCTGGGGGAAGTATGATGTGGCGTGACGTTTGGGCGGTGATCCGACGCGAGTACCTCCAGCGGGTCCGGTCGAAGTGGTTCATAGCGGCCACGATCGGGGCGCCCCTGTTCATGGTGGGGTTGATCGTGGTTCCGGCGTTCTTCGTGAACCAGGGAGAGCGCAACGCCCGGGAGATCGCCATCGTGGACGGGACGGATGTGCTCTACGAGCGGGTCGCTCCTCGGCTGGAGGAAAGTGGTTGGGAGGTCCGCGAGCAGCGCTGGCACGCCGACGTGGTCACAGAGCTCAGGGAGACGGTCGAAGCCGGGGAGCTCGGCGGCTTCGTCATGCTCGACGAACTGACCCTCGAGAGTGGTGAGGCGATGTTCTACACGATCGACCGGCCCAGCACGATCCGTCAGGTGACCATGCGAAGTTCGATCGCCCGCTCCGCGCTCGAGTACCAGCTCGACCAGCGGGGCGTCGATGCCGCCTCGATGTTGGAGGGTGGTGAACTCAGGATCGAGCTCCTGACCGAAGACGGGACCGATACGGACGACCCGGCGTTCCTCGTGGCCTACATGGGCGCCTTCCTGCTCTACATGGCGATCCTGCTCTACGCGGTGGCCGTCCTGCGCGCCACGCTCGAAGAGAAGACGAACCGGATCGTCGAGGTGATCATCTCGGCCATGAAGCCGTGGCACCTGATGCTCGGGAAGATCCTGGGTGTCGGGGCGGTCAGCATGACCCAGCTGGCCATCTGGGTGCTCGTGGGCACGCTCCTCTTTGCGGGCGGCATCCCGATGTTGATTGCCGCCCGCCCCGAGTTGGCGAACCTCTCCGAAGTGCGCGACCTCCTACCCGGTCTGGGGCTGGTGGCCCTCTTCATCGGCTATTTCGTCTTCGGCTTCTTCATCTACGCTGGACTCTACGCCGCACTCGGAGCGATGTGCAGCAGTGACGAGGAGGCGCAGCAGGCTCAGTTCCCGGTCATGATGCTCCTCATCGTGCCGATCGTGATCGTCACCTCGGTCATCGAGAACCCTGGTTCGGCCATGGCGGTCACCATGTCCCTCATTCCGTTCTTCAGCCCGATCCTGATGTGGGGGCGGGTGGCGGGTGGGGGCGTACCGATTTGGCAGATCGGATTGTCGTTCGTCTTGATGGCGCTGACGGTCCTGGCTGTCGCCTGGGTCGCTGGGCGCATCTACAAGGTCGGCATCCTGATGTCCGGCAAGCGTCCGACTCTCCCCGAACTGATGAGGTGGATTCGGGAGGCTTGAGGGCGGACCGGCGGATGCTCGACTGGCTCCCCGAGCCACCGTGCACCAAGTTGTATAGGGGATAGGTCTACCCAACCTACCCCTGTGCACTCCCCCCCCTCCCCCAGGCGTCGAAGAACCGTGAGTGAAGGATCGGACCCCCTCGAATCTCTATTAGCCGAGTACGACAGCCGGAAGCAGGACGAGACGCGCCGGATGGTGCAGCGCGCGTACCGTTTGGAAAGCGCCAGGAAGGTCGGCGCCGAGCACCTGCGCCGAGCCGTACTCGCGCATTCGCGAGAAGTGGCTGACCGCCTCGAGCAGGCGGGGCACTCCGTGCTCTATCAGGAGCTTCTCGATGGCTATCCTCCGTCCGTGCGGCTGCACCTCACCCGGAAGTCGGGCGCCATGGACTTCGATCATCCGGAGCGGTGGACGATCGAGTTCGTTTGGAGCGAGCCGGACCCCGATCGCCTCATCGCCAGGCGGTGGACGTCGGAGGGTTACGGCCAGGCGCGCGACACCGGATCGGTCGCTCGGGAGGAACTCGACGAGCTCTGGGTGCGGGAGCAGCTGACCGGTTTCGTTCGGGACGCGCTCGACCTGACTTGATCGAATGACCGACGTCCCCTTCGACCCCTTCTGGGTTGCCGAGCCGACGGGCACCGATCCGGCGGGCACCGATCCGGCGGGCACCGAACCGTCCGGCACCGCACCCTCCGGGGCGGAGCCGAGAGGTGCGGAGTCGGCCAGCTCCGTGTCGACGGATCCGCGTGAGTCCGTGACTCAGCCCAGGCGCCGGGCGACCAGGCCCGCTCGACGGCGCCGACGCGATCGGACGGGGGAGGCGGCACCGTTCGAGCGTTCGGTCCTGGCAAAGGTTCGTCGGCTGGCAACCCGCCTCAACGACGCGGGCCATACGGCCGTGGTCGACGAGCGGATCGGTCGTCGACCGGCAGGAGCACGGCTACTCGTCGAGCCCCGCCGGAGTCCGCTCCAATCACCCGCCGAGAGCACGGTCCTCGAGTTGACCATCGAGTCGGGCCGGCTGAGCGCGCGCGTGTGGATGGACGTGTTCGGCCAGGCGCCGGAGCCCCTCCACCCCCAGCCCGGTGAGGATGTTGACGTGTGGCTGGACCGGGTCCTCATCGACTTCGTCGCCACCGCGCTTTCACGCGCGTAGGGCCAGGGGCAGAACCAACCGCCGCCGGCGCCCCGAGGGATCGTCGATTGAACGCAGGTCGACCCGGCCCGTATCTTTGAACGAGGTCGACCTCTTACGGGGTAGGGCCCGAGAGGAATCGATCGGTCGAGGAGGTCGCTCATGAAGTCGTTGTTCGTTGCGCTGTTGGCGGCGGCGGGCGTGTCCGTCTTCGCGACCGTCGATCACGTCGACCCTCCGGTGACCGGATCGATCACGGGGCGTGTCTCGATGGAGCCACCCCCGCCTCCGAGGCGGACGTCCCGCGCGCGGAGCTACAACGCTGGATCCGAGGTCATTCAGCAGCTTCCGGCTGTGGTCTACCTCCGTGGCGGTATCGCGGGAGGCCAGTCGACGAGCCATGCGGTCATGACGCAGCGGGATACGGCGTTCACTCCGGGCGTCGTGGCGATCACGGTCGGCGGAACGGTCGAGTTCCCGAACGACGATCCGTTCTTCCACAACGTCTTCTCGTACTCCGAAGCCAAGCGACTGGACCTCGGCCGCTATCCCCAGGGTGAGTCGAAGGAAGAGGTCTTCGACGAGGTCGGTATCGTCGAGGTCTTCTGCGAAGTGCACGAGGAGATGAGGGGTGCGGTGATCGTGACCGAGAACCCCTACCACGCGGTCGTCGCGGATGACGGAAGCTTCACCATCACCGATGTACCACCGGGTGAGCACACCGTGGTCTTCTGGAGTGCGGACCACGATCCGCTCGAGCGAACCGTGACCGTGACGGCGGGAGAGACCGCCGAGATCGAGGTGGAGCTGACGCGGTGATCGCCATCCGGGAGAGCTTCGGTGCCAAGCTCCTCTCGGCCATGCTCGGTACGGTCGGGCTCCTCCTCGTCGTCACCTTCGTGTCCGTCAGGGTGGTCACGAACCGCCAGTTGGAGAGCGAGACCGCCCTCACCATGGCCGACGCGAGTCGACTTTTCGAGGAGCGCGACCGCAGCCAGAGGGAGTCACTGGCCCGACTGTCGAGTTCGTTCACGACCAGCCGTCGTGCCGTCATCGCCCTGGACGCCGCCATCAAGGAAGGCGACGTCGGCTACATGGCCGGAAACGTCGAGTACGAGCTCGACCTCCAGCGACTGGACAGCGCGATCGTCGTTCTCACGGACGACCTGGGCGTACCCGTTCTCTCGATCGTCGACGGCGAGCGGGTGACGGAAGGAGACCCGGTCGGGGTCGGTCCCACGGCCTCGACGCTCCTGGACGATCCGGAGGAGTTCTCGGTGCCGGGTTACCGGCTGCTGGGCCAGACCGCGTACACGGCGGAAACGGTCTATCTCGGGCTCGGCCCGCGAGCCGTGGGTACGGTGACCGTCGGTCTGCCGATCACCGCGAGCGACATCGAAGGGGTGCGGGACGGAGTCTCCGATGCCGGCGGCCGCGGTTTCGAGGCCTGCCTCGTCCTGGAAGGCCGGTGTGTCGTCCGAACGAGTGGCGTCACCTCCGATCTGGAACGATCGATGTTGGAGACCCTCGAGAGCGCCGATCCCCGGCGTGTGCGGTCGGGGGGTGAGGAGTGGTCTCTGCAGGCGTCTTCCCTCGTCCCCGGAAGTGCGGCGGATGGACAGCGAGTCGTCGCGGTCCCGCTCGAGCCCGTGCTTCGGCCCTTCGAGTCCATCGTGAATGCCCTGCTCCTGAGTGGTCTCGTGGCGCTCTTGATGGCGGCGGTGCTCGGGCGAGCCTTGAGTCGAAATCTGACCCAACCGGTCCGAGCCCTCGTTGCCGCGACCGAGCGTGTGGCCGACGGCGACTACGATGCGGCCGTCGAGATCGACTCCCGGGACGAGATGGCGACGCTCGGCGATGCCTTCAACGAGATGACCCGAGGCCTCCGGGTGAGGGAGCAATACCGGTCGGTCCTGAGCAAGGTCGTGTCCAAGGACGTAGCCGAGGAACTCATGCGCGGCGAGGTCGAGCTCGGGGGCGAGAACCGCGAGATGACCGTCCTCTTCGCGGATATCCGTGGCTTCACACCCCTCACGGAGGGTATGGAGCCCCAGGCGGTCATCACCCTGCTCAACGAGTGCATGGAGGTACTGGCCAGCGCCGTGGACTCCGAAGACGGGGTCGTCGACAAGTTCATCGGAGACGAGGTGATGGCCGTGTTCGGAGCCCCGGTCGAGCAGCCCGATCACGCCCTGCGAGCCGTTGCGGCCGCGGTCCGCATGAGGGACGGAATCGACGTCATGAACGCTCGGCGATCGAAGCGTGGTGAGAAACCCGTCGGGGTCGGCATCGGCGTGGCCACGGGGGTCGCTGTGGCCGGCAACATGGGGTCGAGCGACCGGATGAACTACACGGTCCTCGGAACGACCGTGAACCTCGCAGCACGTCTGACGAGCGCGGCGAGCGCGGGGGAAATCATGGTGAGTGAGTCGACGCTCGAGGCTGCGGGGCCCGCCTGTGTGGCCACCCGGATCGGCGGTGTGTCTCTGAAGGGTTTTTCGACCCAGGTCGACGTGCACCGGGTGGACGGCATCGATCGGTCCCTCACCCGTGCGGCTCCCACGGCGGTCTACAAGGCGCTCGGGTCGGTCGCCTTCACTCTGCTCGCGGGTGCGGCTATTGCGGGCGCGACCGCAGCGACTCCGGTCGAAGCTGCGGCGCAGTGGCCCACGCTACGGGATGCAGGAGTCGGGTACCTGTCGGACGACGGTCGATATCAGGTCGACCTCAGCGGACAGCTCGACCTCGAGGCTTTCTACTTCCACAACGACGAGAACGGCCTCTCGGGCCTGGCGTTCGGAAGCGGCCCCCTCTTTGCGCCCCGCGCCCGGCTCTTCCTCGACGTCTTTCTCGGGGACCACGTGTACGGTCTGGTGGAGTGGAGAGGGGACCGTGGAGAGGCCCCGACTGCGGGCTTCTGGGAGGCCCGGGTCGAGCAGGCATACCTCAGCGTCGCCACCTCGTCGGGGGCACTGCAGTTCCAGGCGGGCATCTTCCCGAATCCCTTCGGGGCGTACGCACAACGTCACCTCACTGTGGTCGATCCCTTTCTCCGACCCCCGCTCCCGTACGATTACCGGACCGTGGTTTCGAGGCGATGGTCGCCCGCGAGCGCCGACTGGTTCGTGCGCTGGAGGGACAACCCGTCGGAGTGGCGTCGAGACGGTGCTCCACCGATCTGGGGCGTTCCCTACCAGTGGGGCGGCATGGTGACGGGGGAGGTCGGCATCTTTCGACTCCGCGTGGCGGGGATGAACAGCGCTCCGTCCAGTGAACCCGTCGACTGGTACGAGTTCGACGTCGTCGAAGAACCATCGTGGGTTGCCCGGATCGAGGCCGTACTGACTCCAGAGTTGACGCTGGGGGGGTCCTGGGACGTGGGCCCGTATGCGCGAACGTCGATCCCGAATGGACCCGACGCTCCACCGGCCGGCACGACCTACGATCAGAGGCTGTGGGGTGCCGATGCGGCGTTCGCGAGGGGACGGTTCATGGTGCGCGGTGAGTTCGTCCACGACAGTTGGGACATCCCCAACGTCTCCTACGATGCGGTGGATATCGGCTACACGCTCGAGGTGCAGGCCGATATCGCTACGGGGTGGTCGATCGCCACGCGGGTCGGTCACATCGACTTCCGGGAATTGGGCCCGATGGGCGACTGGGATTGGGACGTCGAGCGCTTCGAGGTGGCACTCGGGTATCGCCTGACTCTGAACGCGGGTCTCCTGGCCTCGTGGTCCACGACCTGGGACGCCAGTTCGGTCGACCCCGATGACGATCTCACCGGCGTGCGACTCTGGTGGGGTTTCTGAACAGACCTCCTCGACAGGCCCCGATCTTGCCAGATTTGAGGGGTGAACCGAGCACTGTCCGTCGGTGACACCACGGCGCGGAGAGTGTGCTCGAGTCCGGTGACTCGACGGTGAGCGCCGTTGCCCCCCCAAGGTTCGGTCGGGACGCCCATGTCCAGCCGACCGAGCGAGATCTGTCATGAGCGATTCGGACGTCCAACTCGTCCCATCCGGAATCGGCCCGGTCGACGAACGTGTCGGAGGCCTTCGGAATGGAGGCACCTACCTCGTCGTCGGAGCGCCGGGGCCGGAGAAGCTCGTCGCCGCCCTTCAGTTCGTTCAGGCGGGTATCGCTGCGGACCAACCGACGGCGCTCCTGACCAACGCGGGCGGGGAAGAGTTGCTCGACGTCGCCGAGGCGTGGGGTTTCGACCTGCGCCCCGCGTGGGAGTCCGGACTGCTGCAGATCGTAGGGTTCCGTGAGGACTTCGAACTCCGGGCCATGCGGTCGATCGCGCCGGAGGAGGTGCTCGAAGAGCTCGACACGGTCGTCCTGGCCGACCGGGTACGGATTGCGGTGGACCCGGGGACGATGTTCCTCTCCGGAGGGGCCAAGACACTCCTCGGGGCCGCCTTCCTCGGATGGGCCCGGAGACACCCCGCGACCGTCCTGGCGACCTTCTCCGTCGACGGCGGGTCGGGTTCCTTGCCCTCGTCCGCGGACTGGCTCGTCACGGCGACCACGGGCAGGCTCCTGCTCGAGAAGAGGGGTGACGGTCTCTACCAGGTCACGTTGGCGAACGCCGTTCCTGTCGCCGGCCGGCGGGAGGAGACGATCTCTCTGGATATGGTGGCCGGGTCGGGCCTCGTCAGGCCGGAGCAGTACCCCTCCCGTCGCGGCGTGGATCGGGCTGGCATCGACGAGAACCGTCTCCTGCTGGTCTCACTCGGTAGCGCTCACGCCGCCGACCTCGAGGCGTGGGCCACGAGCGCCTACGACGCGGACGTCGTTTCGGAGCCCTTCGAAGCGGTCGCCTCGGTCCAGGCCGGGACGCCGTATGGCGGAGTGCTCATCCACGCGCCTCGACGTCAGGTGCGGGAGGCCGTCCAGGCATGTCGCGCCATCCGCCCGCTCTCACGGGCTGCCATCGTCTTCGCCTCGGACGATGCCATCCGGTCGACGGATCGTGTTCACATTCTCGAGGCCGGGGCCGACGACTGCCTGAGTGGCGGTGTGGACTTCCGGGAGCTTGGACTGCGAATCAAGCAGGCGATCGCCACGGGTGCACGGCCGGTCTCGTCGGTGCTGTCGGATGCGGACGACCGGATCGATTCGATTCACGCCCAGTACGAGGACGGCAGGGTTCCGCGTCAGATCTTCCTGAGAGAGATCGGTGGCCGCGCCAAGGCGCCCGAACAGGCCTTCTTCTGTGTGCTCAAGGTCGACCACGCACGGCTCGAGTCGGGTGCTCTGGAAGAGGTCCTGTCCGATCAGATGCGGGCCGAAGAGGGAGATCTGGTCACGAGCCTGGGTGAGGGATGCGCCATCCTGTTGCAGGGAGCCCGGGAGACCCAGCTCGGACCCTTCGTCGATCGGTTGAACGCCAAGTTGTGGGAGGCCGGTTCGAGCGGTGACTTCTCCGTGGAGGTGCTGAGTCACCCTTCGGACGGTGCGCGGATCGTGGCCCTCCTCGAGGGCTCCAATGGCTCGAGGGGATAATCGCCGCAGGGCCGACGCCCGCTACTTCCTCACCTTCGTGGGCACCGCCGGGCTTCTCCTGTCGGGCACACTCGTACTCGTGTTGTATGTGCTGCCCGAGCGATACGTGCTCAGTTCGGGCTTCGTCGAGGGCAACCTGAACTTGCCCGACCCGTCGATTCCTTTCGAGGCCGTCGAGTCTCGCTTCGTGGCGGCTCGGCCGATGTCCGCTCCTCCGGACACGGCAGTGGTTCGGGGACCGGCGGAGCGATTCTGGGAAGAGGTTCTACCGTTGATCGCGGCGGAGGAGTGGGATGCCGCGATCGGTCTATTCGCCCTCTACCTCGGCTCCAACCCGACCGACGATGGTGCTCGGAGAGAGTACGCGATCACACTGGCGAAGGCCGGGTACGCCGATCGGGCCATCCCCCTGTTCGAGCGCCTGCTGGGCAGTGGGGACGACCCCGAGCTGAGGCTCCTGCTCGCACGGACACTCCGCGATGCCGGTCGGGTGGCGGATGCGTCCGTCCACTATCGGGTGTTGATCGCTGGGGCGCCGACCGACGAATCGCTGGTCCTGGAACACGCCGGGGCGCTGGCGTGGATCGAGGCGTACCCGGAAGCGATCGACATCATTGAAGGCGGCCTCCGGGTGGTCCCGCTCTCCGTTCTACTCCGCGCCGAGTTGGGCCGGCTTCAGTACCTGGCGGGGCAGCTCGTTGCGGCGGAGCGGACTCTGGGCGAGCTGAGCGCGTCGGAGCGCGCCGAGGCCGGAGCGACGGAGTTGTACCGGACGATCGTCGGTGAGCTGACGCCACCCGAGGTCGAGCCGATCCCGGCACCCGAGCCCACGGTTCTGGAGAGGGCGGTCGGCGCCCGGGAAGAGGGGCGGTTCGAAGAAGCGGATTCACTCTTCCTCGTCGCGATCGGTGCGCAGCCCGACCGGCCGGATCTCTGGCAGGCGTACGCCGACTTTCTGCAGTACGAACGTCAGGACCTTCCCGGCGCGCTCGGCGCCCTGAAGGAGGTCGTTCGTCTGCAGGGAGAGACCGGGCCGGGCGCCGCTGCGCTTCAGTACCGGATGGCCCAACTCGAGGTGTGGACGGACGACCTGGATGCGGCCGAGCTTCGTCTCGTGCGTCTGACCGCTTCGATCGACCCGGAGGCGTCGACCGTGGAACTCGGTGACGCCCTGGCCCTGCGCGGGGATATCGCGCGCTGGAGAGGCGACCGACCCGCGGCCGCACGCCGATACGATGAGGCACTGACGGTCGACCCGCTCCATGTGTCTGCCCTCGCCGGGGCGGAGGCTCTACGCGAGGACGTGTCCAGGGTTCTCGTCGAGAACGAGCAGCCGGGCCTGGGGGGCATAGCGCGCTCCTTCTCGGACACCGACGACTTCCACCGCCTCGACCTCGGCGGTGAGTGGCGGGGGATCGACGGGTCGTGGGTGTGGGCGACGACATCGGGCGCGCGCCTCATGCGTGGCTTCGACCTTGCGAGCGCTTCGGCCGATCGTGACGGGCTTTTTGCGGAGCTCGAAGGTGGTCGCTGGTGGCGGTCGGGAACCGTTCGGACGGTCGCGCGCCTGGGAGCTCAGACGGTCCGGGACGGTGCGACGGACCTTTCCGTGGGGCTCGGAGCCAGGTTCGGCGGCGCGGCCGGCCAGCGGACGGACGTCGACCTCGACAGCGAGCCCGCCCACCTGAGTGCCAACACCTTGCAGTCGTCCGAGGCGGATGTCCGGCAGGACCGCCTGGCGGTGTCCCACACTCGGGCGCTCGGACCGGTCTGGTCGATGGCGGTCAGCGGTGAGGCCGCCTCGTTGAGCCACCGCGGTGTCACCGGGAGTGATCGCAACCTTCGTGCGGCCGGGTCCGCTGCCCTCGCGCGGTCGGTCGGTGGAGGCTTCTCGGCCGGGGCTCGTGCTCGCGCGCTCTCCTACTCGTCGTCGGCCCCGACCTCGGTAGGCCGTGGGCTGTACTGGGATCCCGAGTGGTCTCTGTCCGTCGGACCTCTTCTTCGGTGGGAAGACCGCGTGTCGTCCACCTGGCGACTGGAGGCCTCGGCGAGCCCGGGTGTCGGTATGATGCGGGAGCGGACGGGGGCGGAGACCCAGGTGGTGCCGGATATCAACGCCTCGTTCAGGGCTTTGCGCGAAGGCGCGCGGTACCGCACGTCCGTGGACGTGACGTACGGGCAGGGGCGCTTCACCGGGTACCGCTCACTCACGATCGGCGTAGGCTTCGCGGCTCACGGTTGGACGGGAACGGGCCGATGAGCGGGCGCCGCAACTCCGTCTTCGGCTCTCTGGTGGTCGTCCTGGGCCTCGTCGGGATCACGGTCGGTTTCGTCGCGTGGGCGCTGGTGGCCGGCCCGGACGTGCAGCGCGTCATCGTCCGCGCGGTCGTCGTGACGTTGATCATCTTCTTGATCATCCTCTTTCTCCGTTACTTCGCACTTCTCTGGTTCTCGTACCTCGGCCATGCCGAAAGGAACGTCCTGGGGATCCGCGAACTCCGCGAACTGCCGCCCATCTCCATCCTCGTCCCGGCGTACAACGAAGGCCGCGTCATGGAGCGGGCGCTGACGAGCCTGATGAAGCTCGACTACCCGGAGTACGAGGTCCTCGTGATCGATGACGGTTCGACGGATGCGACCCTTTCGATCGCGTCGGAGTGGGAGGGCCAGAGGGGGCCCGGCCGTTTCCGTGTGATCACGAAGCCCAATGGCGGAAAGTCGAGCGCGTTGAACGCGGGGATCGCGCATTCGACGCACCCCCTCATCATGTGCATGGATGCCGATTCGTACCTCGAGCCGCAGACGCTTCTGAAAGCGGCTCGCCACTTCGCGGATCCGGCCGTGGGCGCCGTTGCCGGGAACGTGAAGGTCGAGAACCGGCGCAAGATCGTCTCCCGACTTCAGGCCCTCGAGTACATCGAGGGGTTGAACATGCCGCGACGCGCGCAGGGCTTCGTCGCCGCGGTCAACATCGTGCCGGGCCCCGTCGGGCTCTTTCGCCGAGAGGCGCTCGAGGAGGTCGGTGGCTACGACGTCGACACCTTCGCCGAAGATGCCGACCTGACGCTCAAGATGATGGCCGCGGGGTGGCGGGTGGAGTACGAGGACCAGGCGATCGCCTGGACGCAGGCCCCGGAGTCCTGGCGTGACCTGACCCAACAGAGGTACCGGTGGACACGTGGGATCCTACAGGCACTTCGCAAGCGGAAGGGCCTCTTCCTGCGCCCATTTCCGGACTTTCCCCTTTGGGTCTCGACGCTTCAGTTGGCCTTCGAGGCTCTCGTATGGCCTACGATGAACGTCCTTGCGCACCTCTTCTTCGCGATCGTGGCACTGATCTTCGGTGCCGGTGAGTTGATCCTCTATTGGATGGTCCTGCTCACCCTGCTGGACCTGGTCGCCGCTCTCGTCACCGTCTCGATGGAAGAAGAGTCTCTGACTCTGGTTCCCATGGCGCTGATCTACCGTTTCATCTTCATCCTCTTCCTCGACGTGGTGAAGATGTTCGCCATGGTCGAGGAGCTCTTCCGACTGGACATGGGCTGGGGCAAGCTCCAGCGCCTGGAGGAATCGCCCGTATGATGACCCCCACGTGGAGCGCATGCGCCCGATGAGCGTCGTCGACATTCTCGTATCGATCGTGGTCGTCACGATTCTGGTGACGATCATCTTGGCCGTCGTGACGTACGTCGCGTACAAGCTGCGCCTCGCCCGGGAGCCCGAGCGCACCCAGGATGAGCCCGGTGGACTACGCTATTTCGTCCGGTTCGACCCACCGATGCCGGAGGGTGGGTCGGAGCGAATGGGACCGGGGGCGGATGCGGCCCAGACGTGATCCGGTCCCCCGCGCCCGCGAGGCGTGGTGGTGGCTCGGTGGGGTCCTCACGCTCGGTGTCGTCGGGGCGGGCGTCGTCGCTGCGGGCGTGGCCCTGTGGGAGAACGTCGACGTCCGGCAGCTGGCTCCGGACCTCATGCAGCTCGAAGTCTCTCTCCCCGAACCGGTCGTAGCCACCGGCCCGGCCCGACGGACGGAACCCTTCCGCGCCGTCCTCTTCGAGAGTGCGTCGAGTGCGACCTACTTCGACGATCCCGCGTTCTACCCCGGGGAGATGGCCCGTTGGCGGGCCCTGCTCGAGTCGACGGGTGCCGACGTGACCGTCGTCCGAAGTGCGGCGGGTATCGAAGAGGCCGGTGACGCCCTTCTCGTCGTACCCGAGGCTCCCTGTCTCGCGTCGGCCGAGCGCTCGGCGATCATGACACACATCCTCGACGGTGGGAGCGTCGTGGGGAACTGGGCGCTGGGAGTGCGCGACGCGGACTGCGCCTGGCTGGGTTGGGAGACGTTGCGTGAGTTCACCAGTGCCGAGGACGTTCGTGAGCTCGGCCAGAGGGACGGACTGTTCGTGACGGTCCCGGGCAGTGTTCCGTCCTCCGCAGGTCTGGAGGCGGGTAGTCGGATCGAACTCAAGCCGGAGCCGGCGGTGGCCCTCCGGTTGGGCGGTCCGCGTGTGTA
>JAUIKL010000126.1 GCA_030430625.1 Gemmatimonadota bacterium | reverse complement strand
CCGTCCGGCTGGGCCTGCATGAGTTGCCCGCGACGCACCACCAATCTCAAGCCGTCCTCGAGGCTCCACAGTCCGGCCACGGTCGCGGCCACGTACTCGCCGAGACTATGTCCCAACACGGCGACCGGCTCGACACCCCAACTCTTCCACAACTCAGCGAGGGCGTACTCCAGGGAGAACAGCGCCGGCTGAGCGAACTCGGTCCGGTGGATTCTCGGGTCGTCCTCTGCGGGCGCGTGCATGATCTCGAGTAGCGACTCCGGCCGCTCCCGGCGAAAGAGCACCTCGCATCGGTCGAGTGCCTCTCGGAACACGGACTCGGTCGCGTACAGCTCTCGGCCCATCCCAACCGACTGAGAGCCTTGGCCCGTGAAGAGGAAAGCGGTTTCACATGCCTGTGGAGACTGCGCTTTCCCCGATCGAACGCCCTCGGCCTCGTCGCCCGCGATCCAGCCACGAAGTGCACTCGCCGCCTCGGTCGCCTTCCCTGCCACAAGCGCCATCCGGTGGGGAAAGAGGGCCCGCCCCGTGCCCGCTGTGTGGCAGATATCGGGGAGCAGAGCATCAGTTCTCTCGAGGACTGTGGCATATCGCTCGGCAAGCGTATGCAACGCTTCGGGGCTACGCGCTGAGAGCGCGAGGAGGTGAGCCGACCGCTCCGGCTTCGTCGACTCCGGCGCCGAGCTGTCGGGCGCCTCCTCCACGATGACGTGGGCGTTGGTGCCGCTGAAGCCGAACGAGCTGACCGCGCCCCGGCGTGGCGATCCGTCCGCCGACGGCTCCCACGGGACGAGCTCGGTCGGGATGTCGATCGGGAGGTCGTCCCAGGCGACGTGCGGGTTCTTTCGTTCCAGATGGAGATGCGGCGGAATCGCGCGGTTCTTCAGGGCGACCACCACTTTGAGGAACCCGGCGAGGCCTGCGGCGGCCTCGAGATGCCCAACGTTCGTCTTGACCGATCCGATCCGCAGGGGCCGCTCGTCCGGGCGATCCCCGTACGCCGCCGCGAGCGCGCGCACCTCGATCGGATCTCCGAGCGACGTCCCCGTCCCGTGAGCCTCTACGTAGTCGACCTGCGAGCCTTCGAGGCCGGCCCGAGCGAGCGTCGCTCGGAGAAGGGCTTCCTGAGCAGCGCCGTTGGGCGCGGTGATCCCGCTGGAACGACCATCCTGGTTCGTACCACTGGCACGAATGACCGCGTGAACCCGATCGCCGTCCTCGAGGGCATCCGACAGCCGCTTCAACACCACGACGGCACATCCTTCGCCTCGGGCGATGCCCGAAGCGGACGCGTCGAAGGTTCGGCACTTCCCGTCGGGGGAGAGAATCCTGGACTTGCTCAGGCCGATCATCGTCTCGGGTCCGAGGATGAGGCTCACCCCGGCGGCCAGGGCGGCGCGAGACTCACCGCTCCGCAGACTCTCACATGCCAGGTGGAGAGCGACGAGAGACGATGAACACGCCGTATCGACGGTCAGCGCCGGCCCGTGCAAACCGAGCAGGTACGCCACGCGGCCGGCGGCCATGCTGCTCGCCACACCAGATGCATAGTAGCTGTCGATATCGGCCAACGGCCGCTCCAGGCGCAGAGCGAGATAGTCCTGATTGCACAACCCCACGTACACGCCCGTGTCGGTTCCCTCCATCCGGTCCGCGGAGAGTCCGGCGTGCTCGAGAGCCTCCCAGGCCACCTCGAGGAGTAGCCGCTGCTGAGGGTCCATTCCCATGGCCTCACGCGGCGAGATGCCGAAGAACCACGGATCGAAGTCCTCGAATCCGTCGAGAAAGCCGCCCCATTTGGTCGACATCGTGCCCGGTCGATCCGGATCGGGGTCGTACAGGCGTTCGACGTCCCACCGCTCAGAGGGAACCTCTCCGACGCCGTCCACCCCGTCGCGAAGCATCGCCCAGTACGCGTCCGGGTCGGTGGCACCGCCGGGGAAGCGGCACGACATGCCGACCACCGCGATCGGCTCGTTCCGCCGGGCCAGTCGGTGCTCCACTCGATCCAGCCGACCCTTCAACTCGTTCGCGAGGAGGGCCAGTCGCTCGGGAGAAAGCGCGGAGATGCGCTCGAGAAAATCAGCCACCCTTCCCCGCCTCCGAGTCCCGTCGCAAGTCACGTTCGACCTCTTCCTCGCTCAGCCCTTCGATTCGTCCGAGCATCGCCTCGATATCGTCGATGTCCTCGGGCGCACTCGACGGCCCGCCGGTCGGCACAGGCCGCTCGGCCACAGCGTCCGCTCCCAGGATGTCCTTGCCGAGATACGTCGTGAGCGCAGCGACGGTGGGCTGCTCGAAAAGCAGTGTCGCCGGGAGTGTTCGGTCGAGCAGTCGGCCAAGCGCGTTGCGTAGCTCGACGGCCATCAGGGAGTCGAGTCCGATATCCGCAAGCGGCTGTCGATCGTCGAGGTCGTAGTCTGCGGGCAACCCGAGCACACGCAGGGCGGCAGCCTGAACACGATGTCTGAGGACGGCGTGCCTCCTTCCCGAGGGCGTCGCTTCGAGCTCTTCGATGACGGACCGGCCCGCAGAGGCGGGTTCCCCACTCCGCCGCGGAACCGAGGTCCGCCTCTTCGGCGCGATCGCGGCCACTCTTTCGAGAAACGGGGCCGAGCCGGAGTCCTCCGCGAAGGTCGACCAATCCACCGGAGAGACCATCACCGCCGGATGTCCGGCGACCGCGAGTCTTTCCGTGAGCATCATGCCCGACTCCGGGTGGATGCTGCCCAGGCCTCGCTGGGCCGCCCGCTCATTCGCGCCGCGGCGCGCCGCAGCTCCGATCTCGTCCCAGGCTCCCCAGGCGAGCGAAACGCCCGGAGTTCCATGGGCCCGACGAGCAACTGCGACCGCGTCGAGGAACGCGTTCGCGGCCGAGTGGTTCGCCTGGCCCGCCGAACCGAGCACTGATGCCATCGAGGAGTAGATCAGGAAGAAGTCGACGGGTGAAGAGCCAACCGCGGCTTCGAGATTGCGCACGCCGAGTGCTTTCGGCCCCAGGACCTCGAGGAAGCTGCCCCAGTTCTGTTGAACGATAGCGCCGTCCGCGAGCGTGCCCGCACTGTGCACGACGCCCCGGATGGGCGGCAGCGCCTCGAGGCCGGCGAGCGCCTGCAGGAACTGCACTCGGTCCGACACGTCCGCCCGCAGAACGTCGACCCGAGCACCCTGGGCGCGCATGCCCTCGATCGCGCTCTCCGCTTCGGCCGAGGCCGCGCTGCGCCCCACGAGTACCACCGCGCCGGCACCTCGCTCCACGAAGCGTTCGGCCGTGCGCAGCCCCAACCCGGACAACCCTCCCGTGATCAGGTAGGCGCCGTCGCGCCGCAGCACGGGGCCATCGGGGGGGATCAGCACCAACTTCCCCGTATGAAGGCCGGCGGCCATGGTACGGAACGCCTCTTCTGCCCGGTCGAGCGGATACGTTCGGAACGGGAGTGGAGCCAATTCGGCGTTCGAGACGCGCCCGACGAGTGACTCGAGCGCAGGGGTAATCCGCTCCGGCCGATGGAGGAGGTCGTCCGACAGGTCGATGGGCACGTAACGCACCCCGGCTCGAACCCCGTTCTGGGATCGAGCGCGGGCGTCGTCCCACTCTTCCGTCTTCCCGAGCTCGACCAGGACCCCGCCCTCGGTGAGCACCCGCAGCGATGCAGGAATGAAGTCCCCGGCCAAGCTGTTCAGTACGATGTGGACGCCGGCACCCTCCGTCACCCGCATCACATCCTGCTCGAAGGTCAGGCTGCGCGAGTCGAAGACGTCACACGCGCCGAGTTCGCGGACCCGCTGCCTCTTCTCGTCCGTGCTCGCCGTTCCGTAGACTTCGAGCCCCTCGGCCACGGCGAGTTGGACGGCCGCCATCCCAACGCCACCGGCAGCGGCGTGGATCAGGATCCGCTGGCCCGCCTGCATCGCGGCTCCCTCACGAAGCGCCCGGTCGGCTGTGAGGAAGGTGATCGGCAGCGTCGCCGCCGCGGCGAGCGACAGCCCACGCGGCACCGCGACCGCGAGGCCGGCATGGATGGTCACGTAGTCGCCGAAGGCCCCCCGTGCGGCGAGCACCAGATCGCCGGTCTCGAACCGCGACACCTGGTCTCCGACCGCCGAGACCCGGCCCACGCATTCGGCGCCGAGCGCCTCGACGTCGGAACGCACCCCCAGGGCATGAACGACGTCTCGGAAGTTCATGCCCGCGGCGAGGACCTCGATCTCGATCTCTTGTGGACCCGGCGGTACGCGAGGCACGGATCGGAGGACGAGATCGTCGAGCGAGCCACTTCCACCGTAGTGGAGCCGTCGCGTCGCGACGTCACCCGGGGGAGTGAGGGGAACCGAAACCAGACGCGCCACGAGCCGCTCCTCACCCCGAATCGCGACCTGCGTCTCTCCGTCCGGCCTCATCAACTGCCGGTGCGCCGCGTCGGTCCATCCGGCGCCATCGAGGTCGATTCGCTGGCATCGAAGCTCGGGATGCTCGACGTCGACGGATCGGGCCATACCCCAGAGCGCCGCCTGAACCGGGTCCACCGCCTCGGCATCCCCTCCGGCGGGTTGGCCGAATCGGGTCACCAGATGGAGTCGAGGAGTTCGTTCGAGCATCGTCACCAGAGCCTGGACCACATGGAGCGTACCGGCGAGGGTCCGCTCGAGACGGGCCACCTCGTCCCCCGAGGCGTCGACCGCGTTGAAGAGCGCCACGTCACTGGGCAACCAGGGTAGCATGGGCCCGTCTGCACCGGAGAACAGCGCCTGGACCGCATCTCTGTCCGCGATCGGAACGGTCGCTCGGTTCTGTTCGCAGCGGAGCTCCGGCCCGTCGTGGATCACGAACAGGTCCGCACCCTCGCCCGCGACTCGGGCGGCGAAGTCCTCCGCCACCCCGTCCGAGTCCGCGAACACGACCCACCGCCGCCCAGAGGGCCGGTCGTCCACCTCTCCCCGCCGTGCGACGACGATCGTCTGCCCGCCCAGTCCGGAATCCTCTTCCCACTCCCGACTCGCCGTCGCCCGCTCGAAACCCACCTCCTCCAGAAGGGCAAGCCACCCCTCCCGGGAGAGAACCGGGTTCTCCGCACGCAAGTCCGTATCCTCGTACAACCACCAGCCTTCGGTCAGACCCACGGTCAGGTCGACCCAGCCCCGGGCGCGGGTGACTTCCAGCACACAGAGTGTGCCACCGGGTGCGAGCAGAGACTCGACGTGACGAAGGGTGGTCCGCAGATCCGTGGTGGCGTGCAGGACGTTGGACGCGAGGATCAGGTCGAAGGACCCGGGGTCGAAGCCCTGGCCGATCGGATCCTCGCCGATGTCGAGCACGTCGAAACGCATGAAGGTACGGTCGCCGAACTCCTCTCGCGCCCGGTTGACGAAGAGCCGTCCGACGTCGGTGAACGTGTACTCGACCCCTGCCTCGGGCAGCACCCCGAGCACGTGAGCGGTGGTGCCACCGGTTCCGGCTCCGATCTCGAGCACCCGGAACGGACGGCCTCGCGGCCACGCCGACGCGAGCTCGTCCACGACTGCACGTAGGGCGCCGTTGTACGTCTTGGCGATCGGCGTGTCTCGGTAGACTCGCGCTTGATCGGAGGTGTCGCCGCCGGGAAAGAGTAGCTCGAGGGGATCCGTCGAGCCGTCGAGAGCGCCAGCCAGGCCCGCTCCGCAGCGTGCCAGAACCGCGAGCTCCGCGTTGTGTGGTGCGTGGTCGGCGCACAACTGCTCACCTCGCTCCACGACATCCCCGTCGTCGAGGGCCCGGGCCACCCGCCAGCCCTCACCGTCCCCCAGGGGGACGAGCCCCCCGGCGCCCTCGAGTACGCGAAGCAGCCGGTGTATCAGACGTTCGTGGCGCGGGAGTACACCACATGAGCTCACGAGCCGAGCGGACGTCACCGTCTCGTCCTGGGTTGGCGACCAACCAAGGGCCCGAAGTCCGCGAACGATGTAGCCGACGGAGAGCGATTCGAGGTCGGACAGGATGTCGCCGTACACCCCCGCGCCATGCTCGGTGGCCAAGGACCGAAGGGCCTCTTCCGCCGCCGCAGCAACGGTCTCAGGAGTGGGAGCGTGCGGAGCCCCGGTATCGATGGCAGGTCTGCGCTCCCAAGTCACCTTGTACGCCCAATCCAAGGGAGACGGCCCGGCGGCCCGGGGCGGCTCGGTCTCGACCAGCTGGATGCTCTCGATCGTGACCACCGGCGCTCCTGCTTCATCGAAGAGAGCCACCGACCCGACCAGGGATCGGGACGCACCGTCGGGGTCGGCGAGCCGGGCATGGCTGCGCACGGGAACCCCAGCGCCGGGAAAGACGCGGAGGCCCTGCATGCCCAGGGGCAGATAGAGTCGACCTCCCGTGCCCCCGGTCACGGCCGCGGCCAGGACCTGAATGCCCGCATCCAGGAGCGCGGGATGGACAGCGTACGGATGATCGCCCAGGGCGTCCGGTGAGGTGATCACCCCGAGGGCCTCCCCATCCGTTCGACGCACGTGGGCCACACCCCGGAAGGCGGGGCCGAAGTGAAGCCCCCGTTGATCCAAGGCGTGGTAGAAGGCCTCGGAATCCTGCTCCTCTTCGCATCGTGCAGCCGCACCCTCGTCGAGCACCGGCTCGGCGGCGGGCTCGAGCTCACGCACCAGCGTCGCCTCGGCGTGGAGTCGGAACGATTCATCGCCGTCGGCGAGGCTGTAGATCTCGCCCCGGCACCGTGCGCCGTCCGCCACTTCCAGACGAAGCTGCACGGACGTCGGGGAACCGTCCTCCAGAACCAGCGCCTCTCGGATCGTGAGATCCTCGATGCCCACCTCGGGCCAACCCGCCGCGGCCATGGCGGCGGCCATGAGCAGCTCGACGTGGACCGTCGCGGGTACGATGACCTGATCGCCGACACGATGGTCCGCGATGAACGGGGCGGTCGACGCCTCCATGGTACGCTCGAAGGTCCACACTCCGTCCGGCGTCCGGATGCCGTTCCCCAGGATCGGATGCTGTGGAGACCGCCACGCCGGTCCGGTCGCGCTCGCGCGTCCGCCGCCCGGATGGACGAACCAGAAGCGCCCCCGATCGAACGAGGTGCCCGGAAGCGCGATCCGCGGTCGGGCGCGACCGTCGTCCCTGGCCGCCCAGTCCACGTCCGTCCCCGCCGTGTAGAGAGCGGCCGTAGCCTCCGCGAGCGCCTGTTCCTCACCTCGACCAGGACGGAGAGACGGAATGATTCGGGCTCCGTCCGGGGCGACAGTGCGCGAGGCCATTCCAGACAGCGTGGCATCGGGGCCGATCTCCAGCAGGGCACCGACGTTCGCGTCGACCAACGTCCCGACCCCTTCGGCGAATCGGACCGGCTGCCGTACCTGCCGGCACCAATAGTCCGGGTCGGCGGCCTCTGCTCCGGTGAGAGGCCTCCCGGTCACGCTCGAGACGAGGGGTGTCCTCGGGGCAGAGAACGAGATGGAGTCGACGACGGCACGGAACGCTTCGAGCATGGGCTCCATGCGCCGGGAATGAAACGCATGAGACACGGACAGGCGCCGAGACTGAACTCCCTCGGCTCCGAGTCGCTCGACGAGCGAGGCGACGACCGCCTCGTCCCCCGATACGACGGTGCTGTCGGCCGCATTGATCGCGGCCAGAGAGACCGCACCCTCGTGCTCCGACAGCAGGCCGGAAAGACGATCGGGGCCGGCAAACACCGCAGCCATGGCGCCGCCTTCGGGGAGGGCCTGCATGAGGCGGCCCCGTGCCGCGATTAGCCTCAGTCCGTCCTCGAAGCCAACGACGCCCGAATCGATCGCCGCCGCGTACTCGCCGACACTGTGACCCAACAGTCGGCTTGGTCGAACCCCCCAGCTTCGCCAAAGGCGGGCGAGTGCAACCTCGAAGGCCACGATCGCGGGCTGCGCGCAGGCGGTTTGCTCGAGTGCGGAAGCCCCCGTCTCGTCGGACAGGACGAGCGGCATGAAGGGACGGCCGAGCTCTTCGTCGAGGACGGCGGCCGCCCGGTCGAGGGTCTCGCGGAAGACGGGCTCCGAGTCGTACAACTCCCGACCCATTCCGGGGCGCTGAGACCCTTGTCCCGCAAAGAGAAACGCGACCGAAGTCGGCTCGGGCCCGGCACGGCCGTGGAAGACACCCGAGACCTCCG
>JAUIKL010000125.1 GCA_030430625.1 Gemmatimonadota bacterium | reverse complement strand
CGGCACCAGATAGTCGCGAGCCCCCTCCGGCGTCGCCTTCGTGAGAATCGGTGTCTCGACCTCGACGAAGCCGAGCCCGTTCATGTAGTTGCGGGCCTCGAGGATCAGTCGGTGCCGGAGGACCAGGTTCGCCTGAAGCTCCGGGCGCCGGAGGTCGAGCACGCGGTGCTGCAGGCGTAGTTCCTCGGCCGGCAGTTCGTCTTCCGGGGCCCGGTAGACCGGGATGGCCGGAGTGCGGGCGTCTCCCAGAATACGGAGCCGTTCCGCGCGGAGCTCGACGGCTCCGGTCTCCAGGTCGGCCTTCTGTGCGCCCTCGGGGCGCTCGATGACCGTACCCTGCACCCAGATGACGTCTTCGTGCCCGATCGAATGGGAGAGCTCGAGTGATTCCGGCTCTGTCCAATCGGGCCCGAACGAGACCTGCACGAGGCCGCTCCGGTCCCGGAGGTCCACGAAGAGAAGACCACCGAGGTCCCGGCGGCGGTGGACCCAGCCCGCCAGGGCCTCCTGTTCTCCGGCGTCAGTCGCCCGCAGTCCCCCCACCATCCGTGTGCGCAGGCCCGTCCGCTCGATCACGTGTTCCGTCATCGTCCTGTCCGTCTCCTGTAGGCCGTCGTCGACCGAACCACTCGGCGACACCGAAGCCGAGCACGACCCCAGCGACGTCGGCGAACCAATCCCCGATATCTGCGTTCCGGCCCGGCACGAAGATCTGATGGATCTCGTCCGAGGCCCCGTACAACATCCCGATCGCGATGAGCACGACGACCGGCGCGCGTCCTCCGGCGCGAGCGCGACCGAAGGCGAGCGCCGCCCCGAGGACCGTGTAGAGCCCGACGTGGACCACCTTGTCCGCGCCAGGCCACGTACTGCCCACCGCGGAGCCGGGAATCGCACTCAACAAAAAAAGGACCGCTGCCCAACCTGCGGCCGGTCCCCACGCACGAAGTTTCGCCAAGCGATCCGTCATCTCATAGGCCGAGAGCTCACCCGTTGCCCGGCTCCTCGACCGAGCGGCTAACTTAAGCCTGCCCTCGAGCCGGTTCAAGCAAAGTCCGATGTCTCCCGATCCCCGCCCCGATCTTCTCTCCCTGACCCCGAACGAACTCGACGACGTTCTGTCGAGCCACTTCGAATCCCGGGGTCAGCCCGCCTACCGAGCCGGACAGGTCCGGTCGTGGATCTACGACCGGCTGGCGGCTTCGATCGACGAGATGACCAATCTTCCCGCCGCGGAGCGGGAGGCCCTGGCCGAGGCGTTCGACTTCGGAGAGCCGGTGGAAGACCGGACCCAGAAGAGCTCGGACGGAACGGTGAAACATCTCTGGCGATTCCCCGACGGAGAGTTGGTGGAGTCGGTGCTGATTCCCACCCGGTCCCGCCTCACCCTGTGCATCTCCTCCCAGGCAGGGTGCGCCATGAAGTGCACCTTCTGCGCCACCGGTTGGGGCGGCTTCGATCGGCAGCTCACGGCCGGGGAGATCGTAGGTCAGTACCGCGGCGCGCGCCGCTGGGCCGAAGCGAACGACTACGGACCGATCACGAACATCGTGTACATGGGGATGGGTGAGCCACTCGCCAACCGCAAAGCGGTCATGCCCTCCCTCACCATCCTCAACCAGGGGTACGGCGTCGGAGCGCGGCGCATCACCGTGTCGACGGTCGGCGTCGTCCCCGGGATCCTGGCGCTCGCCGACCGGCCGGAACAGTTCCGGCTCGCGCTGTCCCTGCACGCGCCGCACAGCGAACTCCGCAGCGAGTTGATCCCGCTCGAGCGTCGCTACCCCCTGCCCGAGGTCCTCGACGCGATCGGCCGCTTCGACGACGGTGGCGGCAAACGCATCACCTTCGAGTACACGATGATCGACGGGGTGAACGACGACCCGGAGCTGGCCGAGCCGCTGGCCGAACTGGCACAGCGGGTCCGTGCCTTCGTCAACCTGATCCCCTTCAACCCGATCCCCTACCAGGACTGGGCCCCCTCGACCCCGGCGCGCCTCAGGCACTTCGCCGAAACGCTGGAGCAGGCGGGCGTCTCGGTCGCGATCCGGGAGACACGAGGGCGGGACATCGATGCGGCGTGCGGACAGCTGAGGGGCCACACACTCGTGCAGATCGAAGGCTCGAAGTAGCAAGCCCGGGGAGGTATCCCCCGCGGGAGGGGCGCCCGCGGGCGGAGGAGCGGTCTAGGAGATGCCGCGCCCGATCCGTCCCCAACGCACTTCGCGCAGTGCGGGCAGGGGGCGGTACGAGTCCTTGTTGTACGAGTAGTACGTGAAGACGGCTCGCCCTTCGAGGCGCCAACCCTCCAGGAGACCCCAGTAGCGCGAGTCGAGGCTGTGCTCGCGGTTGTCTCCGAGCATGAAGTAGCGGTCTTCGGGAATCACGAGCGGTCCCCAGTTGTCCCGGGTGGGCGCGTATGCGCGCGGGTCGCCGCCGATGAAGTGCTCCCGTTGCCATACCATCCAGGGGTGCACGTCGTCGCCCGCCACGTCGTGAACGACGTACGGTTCGTCCTGGGCCTCGCCGTTCACGAAGAGCACGCGATCCCTCATCTCGAGGGTGTCGCCGGGTAGTCCGACCAGCCGCTTGATCAGCATGAGTTCGGGCTCGTGCGGCGGATCGAAGACGAGGACGTCTCCGCGCTTCGGCTCGGAGTAGCCGGGGATCCGCAGATCGGTCCCGGGGATCTTCGACCCGATCGCCACCCGGTTGACGAGGAGCATGTCGCCGACGAGCAGCGTCTCCTCCATCGAGCCGGACGTGATCACGAAGGTCTGAACCAGAAAGGTCCTCAGGAAGACGAAGAGGGCCACCGCGATGACGATGGACTTCGTCCACTCGGCCATCGAGTTCGGGTTGTCGGCCTTCGCCTCACTCCGGCGAGCCCTACGGGCTTCCGCCGCCTCCTTCGTCGAGCTCCGGTCGTCCGAACCCGCGCCCTTGCCCCTGCCCTTGTCCTTTTTCGCCATCGCCCGGCAACTCGCTCACCTGTGCTCGGCAATCCGCCTCAGCGTGGCGTATCGCTCGAGTCCCGCATGGGTACGGGATGGGTCCACTCCGCACCGAGCACTACGGTCACATCGACGTAGAGGTTCGGATCGGGTTCGGATTGGACGTTATCGATTCCGAGAGCCTCCGCAACGGCTCGCGCCATGTCGGTCCGCCCGACGCGGTCGATCACGACCGACGGACGCTCCGCATCGAAGGGGAGCGCATTCCCCACGTCGACGACGTCGAAGCCGAAGTCTCTCAAGCCGTCGGTGGCGCGAACGGCCATGCCGGATACCCCGCCCCCGTTGAGGACCTCGACCCGGACTCGGCCGTCCTGCCACCCCACGACCTCGTCCGCCATCGATTCGCGGGCGTGCTCCCGCATGGCGATCGCCGAGACCACCAGAACTCCCGCCGCTGCCAGGAGTCCGAACGCCGAGCGCAGCCGGCCCGAACCGGCACTCTGCCTTCTGCGTCCCATCAATCCCCCTGTGCCAGGGCGTTCCAGAACGCCATGGTGCGCGGAAGAACGGCCCGGCCTGCGTCGAGAAGGTGCTCGATCCGCGCGCGCGCGATCTCGAGTACGACGGCGTCGATCTCGGCAGGCATCCTCTCTCGCAGTGAGGCGCGCCACTCCTGCGCGAAAGTCCGACCCGGCTCGAGGAAGTCCGCCGCGTAGAGCGCGCGTCCGAGGAGACCGAAGAGGGGGTCGCCGGCGGTGTGCCAGGCGACAGCCCGGAGGAACTCCCCGTCCATGACCCCCTCGACCCTCAACCGCTCGGCGGCGGCCGGCCCGTGGAGGAGAGGTGGAGGGAGTGTAGCCAGCGCCGGCGGAACGAGTCGCCGGAGCGTGTCCGGGGTCTCCTCGCGGAGCGCGTCGTGGAGGTATCCGGCGGCACGCCAGCGCACGCCGTCCTCTTCGGGCAATCCCAGCGTATCCGCCCAGGAGCCGAGGAGATCCGATACGCGGGCCATATGCTCGCGACGCTTCGGGCCCGCCTGTGACCACGACGGGAGGGATCCGTTGGCGGCGGCCTCGACCAGCGAGTGAATCGACAAACGAAGTGCAGGAGAACGGGGCGACGACCCTCGTACGATACGCGGTGCTCAGGGTCGGAGGCGAGCCTTTTTTCGGTCTTTGCCTACCTTGTCAGCATGTCGATTCGCTGGGACTCCCTGATGGTGCGCGCCGTGGCCGAAGAGCTCGACCGAGAGCTCCGCGGAGCACGTCTGCGCGCCGTTCGACTGGACGGTCGGACCCGCGACGCGCTCCTCCTCTTTCGGGACCGCACCCTGGTGTGGCGGCTCCATCCCGACCGGGCGTACCCGCTCTTCGAAGAGGCGCTCGACCCCGACCCGGGTGACCTCCGCCTTCGCTCCCGGGTGCGTGCCGTGAGGAGCCCGGCCGACGAGCGACTCGTGGCCATCGAACTCGCTCCGGAACGGTCCGGCTCGGGCCCCTTCGAGATCATCGTCGAACTCCTCGGCAATCGCCTGAACCTCTTCGTGCTCGAGGGTCCGGAACGCACGGTCCGCCACGCGCTGAGGACCGCGGGTGGGCAACGACCGGTTCGAGTCGGCCACCCGTACCTCCCCCCTCCACCGACCGACCGGTTGGGGCTCGACGGGGTGTGTTCGACCGAAGTGTGGCGGCAGGAAGTCGAGGAGGTTCCCCCGCCCGAGCGGCCCGCCATGCTCAGTAGGCGTTTCGCCTGGGTGTCCCCGCTCGTGGTCGACGAGCTGTTGTCACACGAAGACGCGGGGCTCGGCCTCTGGCGCGAAGTCGCATCCGGGGCCCGCCCCGTCACGCCCGTCGTTCGGCACACCGAGCGGGGCCCACAGCCCTATCCCTACCGGCTCGACGCCGACGACCGACCCGCCGAATCGATGATGGCGGCCATCCGCGCCGCGGCCGATGCGAGCGCGGGCGGCCCGGCACCGGCCGTGCTCGGAATCGGCCCCCACCTCCTCGCGGCACTCGAGGAGGAGGTCCGCCGCGCCGAGCGCAAGGTCGTCCGCCTGACGGCCGAACTCGACGGGCTCGTCTCGCCCGAGGAGCTCCGAGGTGTGGGTGATCTGATTCTGGCTCGCTACGGCGAGATCCCGGCAGGCGCAGACTCCGTCTCGGTGACCGACTTCTCCGGGGCCACGCGAACGATCTCGCTCGACCCCAAGCTCGCGCCCCACGAGAACGCAGATCGGTACTACGCCCGGGCCGCTCGGAGCGAGCGAGCGTCCCGGCACCTCCCGGACCGGATCGAGGCCGCGTGTGGCCGGCGCGACGAACTCGTGCGAGTCCTGGAGGAGGCGGCTGCGGGTCGAATGGACGCGGAGGCCGTGCGTGCCTTTCTCCCCTCCCGCGCGGCGCCGAAGCGCGGAAAGGGAGGCCCGCCCCCGGCACTCCCCTACCGTCCGTTTCGGAGTTCCGGGGGGCTCGAAATCCGGGTGGGCCGGGGCGCGAAGCACAACGACGACCTGACCTTCCGACACTCGGCCCCGAACGACATTTGGCTCCACGCGCGTCACACCGCGGGAGCGCACGTCATCCTCCGATGGCAGGGGGACGGAAACCCGCCCGGTCGCGACCTCCGCGAGGCCGCCGCCCTGGCGGCCGTTCACTCGAAGGCCCGGACGTCCGGCCAGGCGCCCGTCGACTGGACGCGCCGAAAGTACGTGAGGAAGCCGCGCGGGTCGGCTCCGGGATCCGTCGTCGCAGACCGGGTGCAGACGGTGTTCGTCGAACCCGACGAGGACCTCGTCGAGCGGCTCGGAGACGAGTCCGGCTGAGACCTACGGATCCCCCAGCGCGCTCCGCAGATCCGCTACGAACGCCGCGGCGCCCTCGACGCCGTCGCGACCGAGCCGTTGTACGAGGGCACTGCCCACGACGACACCGTCGGCCACGGCGCCCACGTCGGCAGCCTGCTCCGGGGTCGAGATTCCGAACCCGACGGCCACGGGAAGATCGACCGCGGCCCGCAGCCTACCGACTTCCTCGGCCAACTCACCCCGGAGTTCCGTGCGCGCGCCGGTCACCCCGGTTCTCGAGATGTAGTACAGGAAGCCCGATGCATTCTCTGCGATCGAGGGAACCCGCTCCTCGGGCGTCGTCGGGGCGATCAGACGAATGAAGTCCAGGGACGAGTCCCGGATCTTGCCTTCGAGCTCGTCGTCCGCACCTGCGGGGAGATCGGTCAGCAGGAGCCCGTGCGCTCCTGCGTCCTCCGCCGCCGCGAGGAATCGGTCCGGACCGAAGCGCACGACGGGGTTGAGGTACGTGAACAGGACCACCGCCACATCGTGCCGAGCCCGAAAGGTGGCGATGTCCGCCAGCACCCGTTCGACGGTCGTTCCGTTCTCCAACGACTGGAAGGAAGCAGCCTGGATGGTCGGCCCGTCTGCGAGCGGGTCCGAAAAGGGCACGCCGACCTCGATCACATCCGCGCCCGCCGCAGCCAGCGCTTCGAGCACGGGCACCGTCGAGTCCACCTCCGGATATCCGGCGGTCACATAGGGGACGAGCGCAGCCTGCCCGGCGCGACGCCGGGCTTCGAATGTCGTTCGAATCAAGAGATCAGGTAGTCGCTGACGCGGATCCCGTACTTCTGCGGATCGGACGTCTTGATGATCTGATGGATCGGGGCACCACTCGGCCCGTTCTGGGCGAGGTCGATCGTCTTGGGCTTGTCGAGGGGAAGACCCACCGGATCGGAGATGACCCGGACCGTCGGACGGTGGAGGAAGTCGGGATTCTTGTTCACCTCCGACACGATCGCGAGTTCGTGTGAGTCGAGGATGACAAGGGTCCCGACCGGATAGACCCCGGTCGCCGTGATCAGCACTTTGACGAGCAGCGGATCGAATCCTCGGCGCGGGTTGTCGCGCATCTCCTGCAGAACGGCGTCCGGTGGCCAGGGCTCGTACTGATAGCTTCGGACCGACGTACCGGCGTCGAAGGCGTCGGCCACCGCCACGATCCGGGAAAAGAGGGACGGCTCCCGCTCTCTCTTGTTCTTCGGGTAGCCGGAGAGGTCGACCTTCATGTGGTGCTCGTAGGCCATCAGCATCTGCCGATACGGCACATCGGCAAAGCCGTGCATTCCGAAGAGGAGGAGGAGACCCTCGGTGGGGTGCTCCTGGAGTTGGTACCACTCGTCGTCGGTCAAGCTACCAGGCTTGTTGATCACATCGGCGTCGATGCGCTGCTTCCCGACATCGTGGAAGAGTGCGCCGAGTCCCAGCTCGTACAGTTGGATCCGATCCAGCCCGAGGCGCTGGCCGATGATGACCGAGAAGATCGAAACGTTCACCGAGTGGGTGAACGTGTACTCGTCGAAGTCGCGGAGCGTGGTCATCGTGACCATCGACGACTCGTTCGAGAGCACCTGGTCGACGATCCCCTGCACCGCCCGCTTCACCTTGCGAACGTTCACCGCCTTGCCGAGGCGCATGTCACCCATGACCTCCTGCGCCACCTTCACCGACTGGGCGTAGGTGCGCTTGGCCGCGGTCAGGGTCTCTTCGCTGTCCTCCTTGGGCTCGTTCACCTCGGTGGCGGCCCGAACGGAGATGTGCTCGACCGGCGCACTGGCGAAGCGCTCCGAAAAGCCACCGTACGGATCGTCGGCCACCGGCGGACGAAGGAGCATGGAGAGGAAGGGAGCCCACTCGGCGGGCCGCACGCCCTGCACGATCTCGACCGCGCCCACGCCATGCGTGTTCAGCGCTTTGGCGAAGGCACCGAAGGTCGCGAAGTTCGACAGGTCGAGCCGCAGCCTCGTCTCGTTCAGGAAGAAGAAGTCACCGACGACCCGTACTTCGGCTACGCCGTCGACGTCGAGGACGGACTGCACGATCGCCTGGAGTTCCGCGAGCGACTGCTGAACCGTCTGATTCTCGACGGGATAGAGCTTCAGGGCGCCGAGGGTACTGAAGAGAGCCGTCAGCAGCTTCCGGCCGACCTCCTGGTAGTTGAGCTCGGTCATGCCGACCCCTCCTGCCGCAGAGCGCGGTTCACGTTGCTCCGCACCACCGGGTCTTCGTCCTGCGCCGCCCGTTCGAGCGCCGCTCGCGCTGCGGGATCGGCGATGTGCCCCAGACCGAGGGCCGCCGCGGCCCGCATCTCGGTGGACTCACGCTTGCCGAGGAGGCCCTTCTTGTTCAGGAGCCCGTCCAGGAGCCCCGTGCCCTCGGCCCCTGAGGTCATCCCGTACGCCTCGAACACCGCCACCTTCTCGGTGATGTCCGCCTGACGGATCCGCTTCCCCTTGATGACCTTGGCCAGCGTGTCGGCCGCGGGAC
>JAUIKL010000124.1 GCA_030430625.1 Gemmatimonadota bacterium | reverse complement strand
TCACCCTCGGCCGGGGTGGGGTCAGCGCCAACGGACACGCCCCCGACGAGTACTGGATCAACCGCGAGGCGTGGCTGGCCGTGCAGCGCGCGCTCCTCGTCGTGGTGGCGGAAGCGGGCTTCGCCGGGCCGATCTCGTGAGCCCGGACCCGATCCGAACGCCGTCGTCCCTCAGTCCCCGAGGACCCAGGCGCAGATCAGAGGGGCCACGATCGCCGCGTCCGAGTTGATCTCGAAGCGAGGCGTCGAAGGCTCCAGCTTACCCCACGTGATCTTCTCGTTGGCCGGCGCCCCCGAGTAGCCGCCGTACGAAGGCTGTGCGTCGGTGATCTGACAGAAGTACCCCCAGGTCGGAACGTCCTGGCGCAGGTCCTGGGTGATGCAGGGGACGGCGCAGATCGCGAAGTCCCCGGCAATCCCGCCTCCGATCTGGAAGAAGCCGACGGACGGGTGTGAACCCGCGCCGTGGTTCTTCAGATACCATTCGATCAGGGTATGGAACTGTTCGGTTCCCGACCGGACGCAGTCGTGCGTCGGGACGATGCCCTTGATCACGTTGGCGGCGAAGATGTTTCCGGTCGTCGAATCCTCCCAGCCGGGGGAGAAGACCGGGATCCCGGCCTCTTTGGCGGCCAACATCCAGGAGTGCGCGGGGTCGATCTGGTAGTGCTCCTCGAGCGCTGGATCGTCGAGGACCTCGAAGAGGAACTCGGCAGGTGACTTCTTCACCCCTGCCTCGGCGGCCCGCTGCCAACATTCGATCAGCCGTCCCTCGATGTGCCGCATCACCGTCTCGGGGATGCAGGTATCGGTGACCCGGTTCATCCCCCGCTCGAGCAGAGCCTGCTCGTCCGCGGCGGACAGCTCCCGCCACGATCGCACGATCTCGTAGTCGTCGTGGGCCAGGAGGTTGAACACGTCTTCCTCCAGGTTCGCGCCGGTGCACGAGATCGCGTGGACCTTCCCCTCGCGGATCATCCGCGCCAGTACGATCCCGAACTCGCCCGTCGACATCGCCCCGGCCATGGCCACGAGCATCTTCCCACCCGCGTCGATGTGCTCTTCGTACGCGCGCGCAGCGTCGACCACCTCCCGCGCGTTGAAGTGGAGGTAGTGACGCTCCATGAAGTGACGAATCGTGCCCAAGCTGACGCCTCCGTTTTGTGGACCGGCGCCCAAGTGTAGCTTGGCCTCGTGACCCGAAACACACCCCACTCCGTCCGACTGCGCCTCGACGGCCGGACGGCCCGGCTGACGCTGGACCGACCGGACCGCCACAACGCCTTCGAAGCGGCGGATGTCGACGCCTTCCACGGCGCGCTCGACGAGGTCGACGCCTCCGGGGCGCGTGTCCTCCTCCTGACCGGAAGCGGGGATCGGACCTTCTGTTCGGGCGCCTCCCTCGATCAGATGGAGAGCGGCGAGATGGATGGGGCTCGCTTCACCACGATGACCGACCGTCTCCACCGCTTTCGCCTCCCGACCGTCTGTGCCCTCAACGGACGGATGTACGGCGGCGGAGGCGAGCTGGCACTCGCGTGCGACTTCCGCGTCGGCGCGCCGCGCGTTTCACTCCGGGTGACCGCTTCGGCGCTGGGGATCGGATACCCTGTCGAGGGCATCGTACGGTACGTCTCCCGGCTCGGTCCGGGCGCAGCCTCCAGGATCCTCCTGGCCGCGGAGGAGATCGACGGTGGGGAGCTTCACCGCCTCGGCTTCTTCACGCACATGACGGATGACGGCTCGGTCCGAGCCGAAGCGGATGCCCTGTGCGGGAGACTGGCGGGGCTGGCGCCGATGGCGGTGCAGGCCATGAAGTCGGTGATCGCCGGGATGTCGCTCGGGGACTTCGACCCCGTCGAGGCCCGGACTCGGATCGAGGCGTGCGCCCGATCCGACGACATGCGGGAAGGGTTGGCCGCCTGGCGAGACACTCGTGCACCGGATTTCCGAGGCCGTTAGGAGCGCAGCGCCGAGGCCGGATCGACCTCGGCGCGCACCGCCCTCACACGTGGGGGATGACCTGCTCCGCGAAGCGCTCCATCTCCTCCAACTGCGGAGAGAACTGCAGCAGCAAGAGGTCCGTGCCTGCGTCCTCGAGCCGGCGAATCTGCTCGATCACCTGATCCGGTGTTCCGACGAGGCCGGTGCGTAGCCCCCGGTTCGAAACCGAGTAGTCCTCGATCGTCATCGTCCGCTCGAGCTGCGTGTTCTCGATCCAATCCTTGTAGTTGGCATACCCACGTGCCGACTGACGGACATCCGTGATGCGATCGACCTCGGCCTTCGCCTCCGCTTCCGTGTCCCGCACGACGACGAAGCCCGCCGCGCCGAAGCCGAGAGGCTCCCGGCCCTTCGACTCCCGGAGGTCGCGCATGCCCTGGAACTTCTCCGCCAGGACTTCGGGGGGGTCTCCGTGTGTGAGCCAACCATCGCACGACTCGGCAATGAAGTCCTTTCCCGCCGGGGACTCGCCCCCGGCCCAGACCGTCGGACGCGGAGAACGCACGGGTTTGGGCTCCAGCACCGTGTTCGTCGTTCGGTAGAAGCGCCCCTCGTGGGAGAAGGTCGGCTCCCGCCACGCGCGGTCGACCACCGTCAGCCATTCCTCGGAGCGCGCATACCTCTCGTCGTGCTCGTCGAAATGCACACCGAACTTCTCGGCCTCGGTCTTCCACCATGCGGACACGACGTTGAGCGCCAATCGCCCACCCGAGATCCGGTCGACATTGGCGGCCTGCTTGGCCAGGAGCGCCGGCTGATGGAAGACGGGTCGGACCGCGACCATGATCTCCAGCTCCTCGGTGGTCGCGGCCAGCGCGGCCGCGGTCGACCACGCTTCGAGTGACGGGGCCTCGACACCCTTGATGTCGTTGAGGTTCAGCTCGGCCACGAGGGTGAGGTCGAAGCCGATCTCCTCCGCACGACGCGCCAGCCGCTGCGCGTACGACCAGCTGGCCTCCATGCCCTCGTCGTCCACGTTCCTCAACCAGCCTCCGAAGACCGGGAGCCAGAAGCCGAACTTCACAGGCCACCTCCCACCGCCGACGCGGTGCCGACGGGGACATCGGCGCCGGACGCCGCGGTCAACTCGGACTCGAGCCAATCGGCCAACTTCGCGAAGGGGTCGAAGCCGAGTACGGCCTCACCGTCGGCCACGAAGTTCGAGAGCGCGTTCACGTCGTAGTAGAGCCGCTCGCCGGTGCGAATGTCCTCTACGTACTCGACGCCGCCGATCTCGATGTCGGCCAGCGCCGCGATCTGTTCGACCTCACGGACGACCTCCGCCGAAGGTTCGAACCGTTCGACCTTCAAGCCCTGGTCCGCCGCGTCGAGCGCGCACGCGGCCCGGTTCAGTTCGACTCCGTTCGTCGTCTGGCACGCATCCGCCGGGCAGAGGTTGAACTCTCCCTCCGGGGAGATGACACGAATGCCGTAGAGGACCTTGCCATCGAGGACCTCGACGCGCTGGATGGCGCCGTCGTCCGAGCGGAAGGCCTCCTGGACGACACCCACGCCGGTCAGACCGAAGGAGATCGATCCGCTGCGGGCCGCCTCGGCCAACGACTCGAGGTCGTCCCACTGAACGACACCCGCCCCACTGCCACCGACGTTCGGCTTGGTGACGACCGGGAAGTGAAGGTCCTTCGCGGCCTCCACGACGTCGCTGGTCCGTTGTACGACACGGGATACCGGGGCCCGGAGCCCCGCACGACGCAGAAGGTCGAGCTGGTACCCCTTCGAGATCTCCGTCGCCCACGCACGGGAGCCGTTGATCACCCGGATCCCGTGCGCCTCGGCCCGCGCGAGGATGTCCGCGGTCGCGAAGACGGCCGAGCCGGCATCACGAAGCCATGCCGACGGGCTCATCCGGTTGAACAGGACCGAGCCGTCCGCGGCGTACGCCGGGTCCCAGCTGGCCGTACGCGCGTCGATGGCGCGATAGGGGACCCCCCGTCGATCCAGCTCGGCAAAGAGGGGTCGAAACCAATCGGGGTGTTCGTACAGGATGTCGAGATGGGGCCCTCCCCACGCGGTGGGAGGACTCGCCGTTCGTTCGAGTGCCATGATGAGGATCCTTGGTCGGACCCCCGCGGCACCCCCTCTCTCTACCGGGTCGACGACCCCGCGGAGCCAAGGGCGCCGCACAGGGTCGGGAGAGGGTTCAGGGAACTAGCAGAAACTCTCGCAGCCAGGCGACGCGGAAAGGCGACACATGGGACAACAACAACACGGCTGCGCGTTCGTCTTCACTCCGAGCGACCGGGCGCTCGAGGGGTGCTGCGTCGGGACGAGTCGGGCGTTCATGCCGGTGGGTCGTCTTGCGCGTGAGTGAAGAGAGGCGTCGGATGACGCGCCGTACGGTCGCCCAGGAGCCCCGATCGGACAAGGTGTACTCAGGACGAAGTCATGATTCGACCGTCGCTTCGCTCACCCGTCCCTCCGCTCACGCGTCCGTCTACTCACCTGTCTTTCTGCAGCACTCGTCCTGCTCGCTGTCCGGTGAACTCCCCGTCCCGGATCGCCGGACGACCGTTCACCCAGACGTGCACCATGCCCTCGCTGTACTGGTGCGGATCGGTGTACTCGGCCCGGTCGTAGACCGCGTCGAGGTCGAAGACGACGACGTCGGCCATCGCGCCGGCCCGGAGCACCCCGCGGTCCTGCATGCCGAAGACCAGCGCGGGCAGAGACGTCATGCTGCGGATCGCCTCGGGCAGGGACACCGTCCCCTTCTCGTTCACGTACAGGCGCAGCTTACGAGCAAATGCGCCGTACGAACGAGGGTGCGGCACACCGACACCCATCGGAACGAGACCGCCGTCCGACGAGGTCATCGTCCACGGCTGACGCATCAGCGTCTCGACATCGTCGTCGTGCATGTTGTACGAGACGATGCTGACGCCCCCACCGCGGATGAGGTCGGCGGCCGTGTCGATCGGATCCTGGCCGCGCTCTGCCGCGACCTCGCTCAGCAATCTCCCTTCGATCGAGGGGTCGGGGACGTAGCGGCGGAACTGGATCCGGTCCGCTCCACCGCGGCGGGCCAACCCCTCGACCATCCCCTCTCGGATGGCCGCCATCGTGTCCGGATTCGCCATCCGTGTCAGCATCGCGTCCCGCCCCCCGGCCTGGGACCAGCGGGGGAGGAGTGCCGCCTCGAGGCCCGTGGCCGAGGCGGTGTACGGGTACTGATCGGCGAAGATCTGGACCCCTTCCGCGCGTGCCCGTTCGACCCGTTGGACGATGGCCCCGCTGTATCCCCATACGAAGGGACCGAGGGCCTTCACGTGGGTCAGGACGGCCGGGATCCGGGCCACACGACCCACTTCGATCACCTCGTCGATCGCGGCGATCAGACCGACCGAGTACGTCGACTCGTCACGGAAGTGGCTCGTGTACGCCCCTCCGTACGGCGCGACCTCCCTGGCCAACTGTTCGAGTTCCGCCGGAGGCGCGTAGCTGCCCGGCACGTAGAAGGTCCCGGACGAGAGTCCCCATGCACCCTCCTCCATTCCCGCGCGAACCAGGGCCCTCATCTCGTCCATCTCGGCGGGCGTAGCGTGGCGATCGTCGGTGCCCACGACCTCGGCGCGCACAGTTCCGTGTGGCACCAACTGGGCCGTGTTGACCCCGATGCCGTCGACCTCCAGGGCGTTGCGTTGTCGGGCCAGATCCGTCGGGCCACCCCCGTCCGGATTGATGAACACCGTCGTCAGCCCCATGGCCAGGAGCGGACGCCCGTGACTGAGGTCCGGTGTGGCCAACCCCGGCCCCGCGTGGGAGTGCACATCGATGAAGCCGGGCGCCACGTAGAGCCCCGAGGCGTCGATGACCTCGTCCGCCGACACGTCTCCGAGCTGTCCGACCGCCGCGACTCTGTCGCCCTCGAGCAGCACGTCGGCCCGGATCCACGGATTGCCCGAGCCGTCGAGCACGCGTCCACCCCGGATCAGCACCGTGCGTTCCTGTGCCTCGACCGCGGAGACGCCGACGGCCAGGAGCAGGAGGGCAACAGCGAGGATTCGTCGGAGCATCTCTCCTCCGAGGTGAGTGGCACGTATTGTCCGTGCGAACGTACAGCACCACCGCGACGGGGGAGAGAGGGGAGATGAGCGACCGGGCACGGCTGGAGACACTCCTCCGTGAGATGGGCGGGCAGGGGTACCGCGCCTATCGGAGCCTGAAGGGGACGTGGGACCTCGAAGCCATGACCCTGGTCGTCGACCATGTCCAGGCCGACCCGTTCGCCTCCGCATCGCGGGTCCGGCTTCTCCTCACCCCCGATCAGACGGCACTCCCGACCTCGATCCTCGCGACCGAGTCCCGCAGGTGGGGCGTCGCGGCTCTCCTGGCGCGGTCGTTTGCCCGACGTGCCGTCCGCACGTCGCGAAGCCGGGGCACCGGTCGCAGCGGAGAGATCCGGATGTCCGACCCCGGTCAGCGGGTCCTACCACAGACTGCGGTCCAGGTCGACGCCGATGGCGCCGTCGAGGCCCGGTGCACCGTCGGACTTCCCGCCCGGGGACGGCGCGTGGCAGGAGACGACGCGGTGGCACTCCTCCTGCGGGACCTCCCCACACTCGTCCACCGGACGCTGGTGGCCCGGGCGCACGAGCTGGACGACCTGGCGTCGTGCGCCGCCACCAACGAGGACGCGGATGCGGCCCGCGCCGCCCTCGAGGCCCTGGGGCTCGTGGCGTTCGTGGCCTCGGGGTCGATCCTGCCCCGCCTGTCGGGTGTCGACGATCGGCCCCTCGAGCGCGGCACCGTGCCCTTCGAGTCGCCCGACACGATGCGGGTCGAGATCGACCTACCGAACGCCGGTACGGTCGAGGGGATGGGCATCACCGAGGGTGTGACGCTGATCGTTGGAGGCGGCTTCCACGGGAAGAGCACCCTGCTCCGGGCTCTTCAGGAAGGCGTCTGGAACCACGGCCCCGGGGACGGCCGCGAACGGGTGGTGACCCGGGCCGACAGTCAGAAGGTCCGGGCCGAGGACGGCCGGCCGGTGTCGGGGGTCGACATCTCACCGTTCATCGACGGGCTGCCGCAGGGCCACGAGACGACGCACTTCACGTCGGAGAACGCCTCCGGGTCGACCAGTCAGGCCGCCGCCATCGTCGAGGCCATCGAGGCCGGCGCTCGGGCCCTCCTGATCGACGAGGACACCTCGGCCACGAACTTCATGACGCGGGATCTTCGGATGCAGCGTCTCGTTCCCTCGCGCTTCGAACCGATCACCCCGTTCGTCGACCGTGTGCGCTCCCTCCATGACGACCTCGGGGTCAGCACGGTCATGGTCGTCGGGGGGAGTGGCGCCTTCCTCGACGTGGCCGACACGGTGATTCGGATGGAGACGTATCACGCCCTCGACGACACCGAGCGGGCGAGAGAGATCGTCGACGACCTGCCGTCGCGGCGGGAGGACGAGAGTAGCGTGTCCGTGCCGAAGCCCCGCCCCCGCCGGATTCGTCTCGCCTCGCTCGACCCGTCGTCCGGAAAGCGACCGCGCTACGTGCGGGCCCTGGATGATCGGACGCTTCGGTACGGCGAGTCGACCATCGACCTCGTCGCGCTCGAGCAGCTCTCCTCGGTGGATCAGATCCGGGCGGCCGGGGCCGCCCTGGCTCTGGCGTCGACCTGGGGCGGCACCCTCGCGCTCGGCGATCTTCTGGACCGAATCGAAGACGCGATCGCCGCCGAGGGGCTCGACGCCCTGGAGACGAGGACGTCCGGGAGCCTGGCCGCCGTCCGACGCCTCGACGTGGCAACCGTCCTGAACCGCCTGCGTACGATTCGTGTAGACTAGGGGCCTGAAAAGGCACCTCAGTACCACCCGCCGTGGAGCCTCCGATGGCACGATCCCTCGTCCGCACCCTCGTCTTATCCGCCACCGTCGCCCTCGGGGCTGGATGGGTCGCCTCGACCGCCGCTCCGGTCGCCGCCTTCCAGAGCGCGGAGCCCGTCCCGGTCGCCTCGGTCGAGGGCATCACCGAGTACCGCCTCGACAACGGACTCCGGGTCCTGCTCTTCCCCGATCCGAGCAACCCGCGGATCACGGTGAACATCACGTACCTCGTCGGCTCCCGACACGAGGGGTACGGCGAGACCGGGATGGCGCACCTCCTCGAGCACCTCCTCTTCCAGGGTTCGACGAACCACCCGGACATCACGCAGGAGTTGAGCGAGCGAGGCGCCCAGCCGAACGGCACGACGAACTTCGACCGCACCAACTACTTCGAGGTCTTTCCAGCGTCCGAGGAGAACCTCGAATGGGCGCTCGACCTCGAAGCCGATCGTATGGTGAACTCCTTCGTGGCGGCCGAGGA
>JAUIKL010000008.1 GCA_030430625.1 Gemmatimonadota bacterium | reverse complement strand
CCCAGACGGCCCATGACCTCGGCGTTGAGGATCGATCCACCGGCCGCGCCGCGAACCGTGTTGTGGCTGAGGGCGACGAGGCGGACGTCGAAGATCGGGTCGGGACGTACCCGTCCGATGACGACACTCATACCGTTCCCCGCGTCCACGTCGAGGCGCGGCTGCGGCCTGTTCGGTTCGTCGAGGACGATCGTCGGCTGCTCGGGTGCGGAGGGCAGACCGGTACAGACATCGGCCCCGGTCCACGAGGAGAGGGCCGCTTCGATCTCGGGAACGGGGGCCGTTCGCTCGAGCGCTACGGAGAGACACGCCGTGTGCCCGTTCACCACGGGGACCCGGTTGGCGTGCGCCGTGACCGGAATCGATGCGTGTTCGATCCCGGATTCGGTGAGGGTCCCGTAGAGCTTGGTGAGCTCGATCTGGATCTTCTCCTCTTCGCCCCCGATGTACGGGACGACGTTGCCGATGGCATCCAGCGAGGCCACACCCGGGTACCCGGCGCCCGAGAGCGCCTGGAGCGTCGCCACGAAGACCGACCGAACGCCGAACGTCTCTCGAAGAGCGGCCAGTGCCAGCGCTACGACGGTCACGGCGCAGTTGGCGTTGGTGACGATGGCACCGGGCCAGCCCCGCTCGGAGCGTTGGAGGTCGATCAGTGCCAGGTGGTCGGGGTTCACCTCGGGAATGACGAGCGGAACGTCGGCATCCATACGGTGCGACCGGGCGTTGCTGAGGACGACGGCGCCCGCCCGGGCGAAGGCCTGCTCGACGGAGAGCGCGGCGGACGCGTCGAGGGCGGAGAAGACGATGCGGCTCTCGACCACCTCCGGATCGCACGTCTTCACGATCAGCTCCCCGATGGCGTCGGGCAGAGTCCCTTCACGCCACGACGCAGCCTCCCGGTACGATTGGCCCGCGGATCGTTCCGACGCCGCGACCTCGGCCAGCCGGAAGAGGGGGTGTCCGTCGAGGAGGCGGACGAAGGTCTGACCCACAGCACCCGTGGCGCCGAGGACCGCGACCGGGATCCGTCGGTCGGATCCTTCGTTGGCTGAGCCCGTCATCCGAGTAGGGCGCGGACGATGGCTTGATAGTCGTCGACCGCCGTCTCGAGCGCATCGACGGTCACGTACTCGTCGGGTGTGTGTGCCACGTGGATCGATCCCGGACCGTAGAGGAGGGGGGTGCCCCAAGCCTCCAGGAGGGAGGCGTCGGTCGTATATCCTACCGTCGACGTCTCGAAACCGGGGAGGGTCTTGAAGTGCTGCGCCGGCACGTGGCTTACCCAGGTGACCTCGGCGGTGTCACCGGCCCACTCCTCGATCTGTTCCCGGACCGGATCCGGGTCGCCCACGAGGCGGATCATCAGGCTGGCCTCGCACGAACCGGCCAGAACGTTGGGGGCGGATCCTCCATCGATCGTCCCGACGTTGAGCGTCGTCGGACCGAGCGTCGGGTCGGTCGGCAGGTCGAGATCGGTGAGACGCGCCAGGAGAGCGACCATGTCGTGGACGGCCGAGTGGCCCTCCTCCGGGTACGCCGAGTGCGCCTCGACGCCCTCGACCCGGACGACGGCCTGGAGCGTCCCCTTGGCCCCGCTGGCCAACTGACCCTCGGTGGGCTCGCCGTTCACGAGGTACCGGCTCGTGGCGGGTAGCTGGTTGGCCGCACGCGCGCCGTCGGAGCGGCGCTCCTCACCGACGACGAACAGCAGATCGACCCGGTCCTCGCCTTCCCGCGCCAGGCGGTTGGCTGCCACGATCATCGCTGCCGCGATTCCCTTCGCGTCACAGGAGCCGCGTCCGTAGAGACGACCGTCCTCGACCCGGGACCCGAACGCACCGGGAACGGTGTCGAGGTGCGTCGAGAGGGTGACCTCACCCTTGCCGCGGGTCGCCCAGAGGTTGTCGCGGCCGGGGCTGACCGACTGCCGAGAGAGTTGCCAGCCGTCCTCGATCAGGATCTGCTCGACGAGGTCGACGACCGCGCGCTCGGTTCCCGTGACCGACGGTACATCGACGAGGCGTCTGGCCAGGTCGACGACGTCGTCGGTGGCGGTCTCGAGGCGAAGGGCGGGGGCGGTGTCGTCGTCGACCCGCTCCGGGAAGAACGCATCGTGGAGCACGCGAACGGCATCCGCCGCGGCGTCGGCTTCGACGATGCAGGAGAGGCTCGGCGCCTCGGAGCCGCGGGCCATGCCGCGAACGTCGATCCCGTGCTCGGCCAGGACGGTGATCACACCGGAGGCGACGGCTCCGAAGTCACCGCGCGATGTCCCGACGAGGGACACGGTCGAGAGGTTGCGTCCCACGGTGGGCGGCTCCGTCGTGCCCGCCCTCAGTTCGGCGGCGAAGGCTCTCTGGAGCGCTTCGACGGCCCGGGTGCTTTCGCCCTCCGGCACCGCGACCCAGACCCCGCCCTCACTTCCGGCCTGGCTCGTCACCAGGGTCCGGACACCCGCTTGCTCGAGGGCGTGGAGGACGCGGCCCGCACGGGCGCTCCCGTCCGACCCCGCGCGCATCCGCACGATGGCGACATCCGCCAGGACGGCCAGGCTGCGCACCGTATCGTTGCGGTTGGCTGCACTCCCCGACACGACGGTGCCCGGGTCCGAGGGCTTGTGGGTGTTGCGGACGACGAGGGGGATGTCGCGGTCGCGTAGGGGGCGTACCGCATCGGGGTGCACGACGTGGCCGCCCCAGTGCGCCAGCTCGAGCAACTCCTGGTACTCGAGGGAGCGGATCGGCCGCGCTCCTTCGACCAGGCGCGGATCGGCTGTCATCACACCGTCGACATCGGTCCAGATCTCGACCGCATCGGCACCGAGCGCCCATCCGAGGATGGCTGCGGTGGAGTCCGACCCTCCCCGTCCGAGGGTGGTGCGCACACCCGTGCTCGAAGACGCCAGATAGCCGGTGACGATCGGCACGACCTCTCGGGCCGGGCCGAGCGCCGCGACGACCCGCTCCTCGGTCGCGGCCCAGTCGACGAGGGGGTAGCCGTTGTCGTCATCGGCCACGATCAGCGTGGCGGCGTCGATCGCATCAGCAGCGATCCCGCGCTGTTGGAGGGCCGCGGCCACGAGGGCCGCCGAGGCCAGCTCGCCGAACGACACCACCCGGTCGGCCACCCGCGGGGAGCATTCGCCGAGGAGTGCGATGCCCTGGAGGATGCGACGCAACTCCTCCGACATGTCGTCGACGGCGAGCAGCTTTCCACGCACGAGGCCGAGGGCTTCGATCGCCTGCTCGTGCCGGGACACGAACTCCTCGAGGAGGGGGGCGTAGTCACCGCCCGACCCCGCCAGACGCGCGGCTTCCAGCAGGAGATCGGTCACACCGGCCTGGGCCGACACGACGACGATCGGGTGCGTGTGGGCCTGGCGCTCGGCCACCACGTCGGCGATGACCTCGACGCGCTCGACGCCGGTGACGGACGTGCCACCGAACTTCAAGATGCGGCGCGCGGAAGCGGCGGAGACCAGTTGTCGACTCAATGCTGTACTCATCGTAGGAGAACGGAGTGCAAGTGTAGGGCCAGATACGAAAAAAAACCGGCTCCCTCCGGAAGGAGAGAGCCGGTTCGCTTCTGCGCGATCGACGATCGCGGGTCAGCTCATGGGTTCGTCCACGACGGGAGAACGCCCGGCCCTTTCCTCCGAGGAGGCGGCTTTGGGTTTCTCTCGTTTTGCGGTGTCGGTCGCGAAGACGAACATCGAACCTCGTGGGTGTCGGGCGGCCTTAGCCGTCCTGTGCAGCGGTCTATGCTAGTGGATCGCCGAGGCGAGGGGAAGGTGGAGTGACGTCGACGGCCATGGATCGACGTCCGCTGTCACTCGGGGTCACCTCAGCCCGGCTCGACGAGCCGCAGCCCCACGACCTCGGGCACCATCCCCGGCCCGCCGACCGAGACCGCGATGTACTGCTGGCCGTCCACCTCGTACGTGATGGGATGCCCGTTCTGCGTCCCGGGGAGGGCGACGCTGTGGATGACCTCTCCGCTCCGTTTGTCGATCGCGTGAAGCCAGGGGTCGCCTCCCCAACCCTCACCCGCGAAGAGCAGTGTGCTCGTGACGAGCGTCCCTCCGCGGGTCGCCTTGCCGGTCGGCGGGATGTCGAGGCCCTGAAGGTCCGGATGGTTCCGAACCGCCTCGGGCGTGGCCCCGTTGGCGATCTGCCAACGGTGGTCGCCGGTCGTGAGGTCGATGGCGGTGAACCGACCGTACGGTGGCTTCACGATGGGAAGCCCGCGCACTCTCGGTGTGACGGCGCGCGACGACTGGATATACGCCATGTCGGACGCGTCCGGGTCGGGAGCCAGGCCGACGGCGGTCACCGTCGTGCCCGATCCGACGAAGAGATCCCCGGTCTCGATGTCGACGGCGCCACCCTCCCAGGCGGCGGCACCGAGCGCCCCGGGAATCAGCAGCGTGCCCAGATGCGAGCCGTCGTCCGAGATCACGGTCGGGGGCGTGAAGATCGGCCCCCACGTGTACGATTCGAGGATGGCCAGCGCCTCGGCGCGCAGTTCCGGTGTGAAGTCGATGATGTCGTCTTCGCTGAGTCCCTGCAGATCGAAAGGCGCGGGACGGGTGGGGTGTGGCTGCGTCGGAGCGGCCACCTCTCCGGGCACGTCGGAGGGGGGGACGGCACGCTCTTCGATCGGCCAGATCGGTTCTCCGGTCTCGCGATCGAAGACGAACGCCCAGCCCTGCTTCGTCAGCGCGATGACGAGCTTCGTCGGTCCCCGGCCCTCGACGTCGACGTCGGCGAGGATGGGCGCGGACGGCATGTCGAGGTCCCAGATGTCGTGATGCACGATCTGGTAGTGCCACACCCGTTCGCCGGTCTCGGAGTCCACGGCCACGAGCGACGACGAGAAGAGGTTGTCGCCCAGTCGGTGCCCCCCGTAGACGTCGTTCGTCGGTGCCTCCACCGGCAGGTACACGAGACCCAGCTCCTCATCGGCGGTGAAGGGGGGCCAGATTCCGGTGTTGCCCGTGTAGGTGGCCGATCCGTCGAGCCAGGTGTCCGACCCCAGATCTCCCTCCTGCGGGATCGTCTCGAAGGTCCAGACCTTGGCACCGGTCCGCACGTCGTACGCCGAGACATCGCCCTTCACGTTGGTCATCGACTCGGGGCGGAAGCCGGCCAGGAAGGCGGGGCCTACGACGACGACGTTGCCGACGACCACGGGTGGCGAACTGTTGCCGACGAGCCCGACCGGATCGATACCGCCCGGTGTTCGCATCTCCGCCATGAGATCGACGACGCCGTCGGTGCCGAAGCCTTCCACGGGGTGCCCGGTTTCCGCGTCGAGGGCGATGAGGTGGAAGCCCGGGGTCACGGAGATCACCCGACCGCGACCGTCCGGCGCTCGCCAGTACGCCACGCCGCGGCCGGAGTTGCGGCGGGGTGCGCGCTCGCTGCGTTCTCCCTCCTCGACCCGATGGAACCAGAGGGTCTGACCCGTAGCGGCGTCGACGGCAACGATGTCGCGGTTCATCCCCGCGGTGAAGTACAGCACCCCATCCACCATGAGCGGGACCGTCTGGCTGCGTCGTTCGGGAGCGGGCCCGAAGTTGTCCATCTTCCAACGCCACACGACTTCGAGTTGCTCGACGTTCCCGGCGTGGATCTGGTCGAGCGCGGAGTAGCGGGTCGCCCCGAGGTCCCCGCCCCACGCCGGCCACTCTCCGTCCGGTGCGCCCTGTTGGGCCAAGGTGGGCCCGTGAAACGCGAGGGTCAGGGCGAGGCCGACCAGGGTGCCGCGACGAGTCGAAGGGGTCTTCATGGCGACGTCCGTGGATCTGTGAGGGGCGATGTCGCACACCTGAACGGGCGTAGGCGGGCTCGTCAAGCCACGGATACGGAGGGTGGCAGGATGGCATGAGCGGGGAGGTCTGCGTCCGTGGCCGATCGATCCCGTCCCACGGCAACCTCCCGCGCGACCCACATCCCCGGTACCTTTCCGCGCCCCGGAACCGGCCCGGAACACAGGAGCCCATGTCAGATCGAAGGGTCCGCACGCGCGGACGCACCCGGTGACTGGAACGTCGAGAAAGTCGCGGGTGCGTACTCCGTCGTTGGCGCTGGGTTGGCGAGAGTGGGTTCAGCTACCGGACCTCGGGGTGCGTCGGATCAAGGCCAAGCTCGACACGGGCGCCCGAACGTCGGCGCTCCACGCCTTCGGCATCCGGGAGTTCGTACGGGACGGGGTGGATATGGTGCGCTTCGAAATCCATCCCGTTCAACGCTCCGCAGCTGCCGCGGTTCAGGCCGAGGCCGTCGTCGTCGATCATCGGACGGTGAGGAACTCGGGTGGGCATCAGGAGCTGAGGCCGGTGATCAAGACGGTCGTACACGTCGGTGACATGGCGTGGCCGATCGAGCTGACTTTGACGCGGCGGGACGAGATGGGTTTCCGGATGCTGCTGGGACGACAGGCGTTGCGGGGGCGAGCGGTCGTGGACCCCGGGCGGTCGTTTCGGGCGGGCCGGGGTGACGCGCCGAAGAGAGGTACCTCGAACAAGCGAAGTAAGGAGGAAGAGTGAAAATCGGGATTCTGTCGCGGCGGGCTTCGCTCTTCTCGACACAACGTCTGACGGAGGCCGCCAAGGAGCGCGGGCACGAAGTGTCCGTCCTCAACTTCCTGCGGTGTTCGATGGGCCTCGAAGGAAAGCGCGGGTCGATCCTCTACCGGGGTGAACCGGTCGAAGTGGATGCCGTCATTCCCCGTATCGGCGCGTCCGTGACCTTCTATGGAACCGCCGTCGTGCGGCAGTTCCAGACGATGGGTGTGTACACCCTCGCCACGGCCGAGGCCATCGGTCGGTCGCGGGACAAGCTCCGGTCGCTCCAGCTTCTGGCCCGCGCCGGGATCGGCCTGCCCGTGACGGCGTTCGCGCGCTCGACGAAGGATACGGACAGCATCATCGACCTGGTCGGTGGGGCCCCGTTGATCATCAAGTTGGTCGAGGGGACGCAGGGCAGCGGCGTGGTGTTGGCCGAGACGAAGAAGGCGGCGCAGTCGGTGATCGACGCGTTCCGCCAGCTCGACGCCAACATCCTCGTCCAGGAGTACATCAAGGAGGCCAAGGGGAGTGACGTGCGCTGCATCGTGATCGGAGGCCGCGTCGTGGCCGCGATGGTGCGCCAGGCCGCCCCGGGGGAGTTCCGGTCGAACCTTCACCGCGGCGGGAGTGCGGAAGCGACGAAGCTGACGACCAAGGAGCGACGGACAGCGGTCAAGGCGGCCAAGGCGCTCGGACTCGACGTGGCCGGGGTCGACCTTCTGCGATCGGATCGGGGCCCCCTGGTCCTCGAGGTCAATTCGTCGCCCGGGTTGGAGGGGATCGAAACGGCCACCGGCGTCGACGTGGCCGGCGAGATCATCGAGTTCGTCGAGAACCACGCCGACGAGCGCGGCTAGATGAGCCGAGGGGCCTTCGACTTCGCGGGGACGTCGATCCCCGCCGGAAGGCGCGAGCAGGCCGAGCTCCACGCGAGCCGGCTGCCGACGGGCTCCGAGTTGGCGATCCCGGTCGAGGTGCTCCACGGGAGCCGGCCCGGGCCGACGATCTGGCTCAGTGGCGCTCTGCACGGCGACGAGATCGTCGGTGTCGAGATCATCCGCCAGGTTCTGGAGGAGATCGATGTCGGATCGCTGGCCGGGACGGTGATCGCGGTGCCGGTCGTGAACGTCTTCGGCTTCGTGGCCGAGTCTCGCTACCTGCCCGACCGCCGCGACCTCAACCGGTCGTTCCCCGGGTCGAAGACGGGCTCTCTGGCCTCCCAGATCGCGCGCCTCTTCCTCGACGAGGTCGTTCAGCGGTGCGACTTCGGGCTGGATTTTCACGCCGGTTCCGACGATCGAACCAACCTCCCCCAGATCCGCGGGGACATGGAGGACGAGGAGACCCGACGGCTGGCCATCGCGTTCGGTGGACCGCTGGCCGTTCATTCCAAGACGATCCGCGGATCCCTCCGCGAAGCGGCGCGGAAGCTCGGCAAGCGCAACCTCCTCTTCGAGGGCGGTGAGCCGCGTCGGTTCAGCCGGCGCGCCGTGGATGCGGGCGTCGAGGGGACGCTGCGCGTGCTGGAGACGCTCCGGATGTCCACCGCCGAGGACACGGCGCCCCCGAGCGGAACGAGACTTTCGTGGGCGACGCGCTGGGTGCGTGCCCCGCAGGGTGGAATCTTTCGGATGGACGTGGAGCTCGGTGAGGACGTCCAGAAGGGGCAGGTCCTCGGTTCGATCTCCGGCCCCAGCGGGAGGAATCGCATCCGCGTAAAGGCATCGGCCGCCGGGCTGGTTATGGGTCACGCGGTCAGTCCGATCGCGCACCGGGGGGACGGCCTCGTCCACCTGGCGCTCGACCCGAGTCCCCCGGGACCGTGACGATCCGGAACGTCCTCTGGGATCACGACGGGGTCATCGTCGACACCGAACCCGTCTTCTTCGAGGCGACGTCCCAAGTGCTGGCCGAGGTCGGCGCTCCGTTCGGACAGGCTCGTTGGGCCGAGCTGCAGGCTCGAGGCGAGGGGATCGTACGGCTCGTCGAAGAGGCGGGGCTCTCGACGAACATTCGGGAGATCCGGCGGCGGAGGGACGAGATCTACGGGTCGATCCTGGCCGAGCGAGACGTCCTCATCGACGGCGCGCGCCGCGTCGTGGAATCGGTGACCCGGCGTTATCCCTCGGTCATGGTCACGACCTCACTCCGGCGATTCGTCGATCAGATGCACGGACACACCGGCTTGCTCGACCACTTTCGCCACGTCGTGACCGCGGAGGACTGTGCTCGCCACAAGCCCCACCCCGAGCCCTACCTGAAGGGGTTGGCCCTGATCGATGCGCCCGTCGACGAGTGTGTGGCCATCGAAGACTCTCCCCGGGGGCTCGCCGCAGCGCGTGCTGCGGGGCTGCGGTGCGTCGTGGTGCGCAGCGACTTCATGGACGCCGCCGACTTCGCGGGGGCGGAAGCCGTACTCGACGACATCTCGGACTTCGAGGCGTTTCTCGACGCGAACGGGTGAGGGTGGAGTGGCCGGCCGGGCTACTTCGGCTGGATCAGAGCCACTTCTTCCGGCGGAAGTAGACCAGCATCGCGATCGCGATCGAGACCATCACGGTCCAGACGAACGGGTACGCCCACGCCACGCCGAGCTCCGGCATGCGCTCGAAGTTCATCCCGTACACGCCGGCCACGAAGGTGATCGGGATGAAGACCGAGGCCATGATCGTCAGAACCTTCATCACCTCGTTCATCCGCGCCGAGAGGAGCGCGAAGTGGACGTCCATGATCGTGCTGAGCGAGTCCCGGATCCCATCTTGAGCGTCGTGGAGCTGGATCAGGTGGTCTTTGAGGTCGGAAAAGAACGGCGCGTTGGACTCGTCGATCAGAGGGTGCTCCGCGAAGATGAGGCTCTCGATTTCCTCGCGGATCGGTCGCACGGCCCGCTTGACGGTCCGGGCGTCCCAGCGGAGTTCCTGCACCGCCTCCGTCACCGTCTCGGAGTCTTCCGTATCCCAGACGGTCTCCTCGAGGGCCTCGGCGCGGTCGGTGAGCCGATCCATGACGATCATGTAGTGGTCGACGATGGCGTCGATAAGCGCGTACCAGAGGTAGTCGCTCCCGCGCTCGCGAATGCGGCCGCGACCCGAGCGCAGGCGCTCGCGCACCTCCGTGAATACGTCGCCCGGCCGCTCCTGGAAGGTCACCACCCACGCGTCACCGACGAACAGGCTCACCTGCTCGGACGCCACGCTTCCGTCCTCGTCGACCGACAGCATCCGGAGGGAGGCGAAGATCACGTCGTCGTAGTCCGTGATCTGCGGTCGTGCGCCGACGTGCGAGACGTTCTCCAGAGTGATGGGATGGAGTTCGAACTCGGCCCCGACGCGCTTGACGATCTCGGTGTCGTGTACGCCGTCGATGTTCAGCCAGGTCACGCGGTCCGGGCCACCGTCGACGCCCTCGAGCGCGAGGGAGTCGACGTCGTACTCCTCCAGAGCCGTCGCGTCGTACGTCATCGCCGTCAGTGTGACCGGTGCGTCGGTCGGTGCGCCGGTGTAGACGACGGACCCCGGAACGAGGCCGAATCGGTTCGCGAGTTGTCGTTCGTTCATGGTCGATTTCACCCGAAGGGCAGGGAGAGCCAGGTGACGGACATCCCCGGCTGTTCGGGTTCGGGGCCCTGCAGGTCGCAGAACCCTTCCCCGATCTCGTGGCACGATGGCACGAGCAAGCCGACAGCCGAGCCGAGAAGGGCGCCGACGATCACGTCGGTCGGGAAGTGTTTCCCTGCGCGGACCCGCCCGATGGCGGTCAGCGTCGCGGCGCCGAGCGTGGTCGTCCAGACCGCCGCGTCGACGCCGCCGGGCCAGGAGTAGGTCCGGGTCAGCACCGAGGCGGTGAAGGTTGCGGATGCGAAGGCGACGCTGGTGTGGCCCGAGGGAAACGATGCCCGGGCGTCGGCGCTGTCCGGGCCGATCATCGTTTCGATGGTCCGGTCGTCGAGGGTCGTGTTGTAGGTGTACGGTCGGTGTCGTGCCACGGCCCGCTTGAGGACTTCGGTCGAGCCCACGGTGAGTAGCACGGTCTCGCCAAACATCGTGGCCCCTGCCCAGAAGTCGCCGTCCCCGGTCATGGCCGGTACGACGGCCGCGCCGGCCGCGCTGGCCATGAGCCCGTAGAGGAGGCGATCCGTCCAGGTCCTCCAACCGGTCGACGCGGAGCGGGTGGCGACGACGTCGAAGGAGGGCCCGGTAAACGGCCTGTCGAAGTCGGCCGCGCTCACGTCGGCCGGACCCCACACCAGCTGACGGAGAACGAGAGCCGACAACACCAGGCCGCCCGCGACCACCTCTCGGCCGACCTCCATGTCGTACGGGTCGGACTGTGCCCGTGTCGGTGCGGGCACAGCCACCAGAAGGGCGAACGACAGGACGATGAGTGAGCGCACTGTGGGGTCGGACATGGGTGGCCGGCGGGTCCTGTGACCCACCCTCCCCGGTTCTGTTCCGAACCGATGTGACCGACGCGTCCGCCTACCGGTCTCGGGTTGCGAAGGCGATGGCATGCCCCCTGCTTACGCAGTGGGAGAGTGGGTGCCGCTGCCGCAGATCCGAGGATGCACGACCGGGGAGTGAGACCATGAAGCGTTGGAGTGTGCTGCTACTGACCGTGGCCCTGATCGGCTGTGACGTCGATCAGGTCGAGGACGCCGTTCGGAGTCTGGGTTCCGAGTTGGCCGACATGAGCATGAGTGAGCTGGGGGCGCTGGCCACACGGGTCATGGAGGATCCTTCCGCGGCCGACTCCCTCCTGGCCGCCAATGGGATCGACGTCGACGAACTCGACGCGATCGTGGAGAACCTGGGGCAGGAAGCGGAGCGGATCGGCGCCGCCCTCGCGGACGTCCCGGTGGGCGACCTCGGTCAGCTGGCCTCGCGGATCGCGGACGATCGGACCGTGGCCGACTCGCTCCTCGCTGCGCACGGGATCGACGCCGGTCAGCTGGACGACGTCCTCGACCGAATCGGCCCCGATGCCGAGGCTGTGGCGGCCTACCTGGCCAAACTCGCCGAGGAACAGGGACGCTAACCGACCGAAACGACGGAGCGGACGAAGGCCTCGACCTCGGGGCGGTCCCAGACGGCCTCTCCGTGCCGGAGGAGGACGATCCGGCCCTCCCGGTCGACGAGCCACGAGGTGGGCAGTCCCCGGAGTCCGAACGCGTCGGGGATGCGATCGACCTCGAGATAGATCGGGAGGTCGTAGGGGTACCGGCGCAGGTGTCGGCGAACGGCGCGCTCGTCGTCCGCCGCCACGATCAGGAAGCGGACGTCCGCATCGGCCAGGCGCTCGCGGAGTCGTTCGAGTGACCCCATTTCCCGGACACACGGGGTGCACCACGAAGCCCACAGGTTGATCAGCAGAACCTCACCGCGGAACGCCTCCAACTCGATCGGCTCCCCGTGGAGTGGTCGGATGGTCCACCCGAAGTCCGCCTCTCCGTAGAACGTCAGGTCCGAGCCGTCCTGCGCAGTCGAGGACGATGCGCAACACAGGGAGCCGAGCACCACGGCGAGCCCGCCCAGGCCGGCGCGCCGGACACGGGGGTGGATTCGACCTTTCATCGACGGACCGGGTTCATCGGGGCACGCCGTAGCGAAGCCCGAGCATGAGGTGGCGTCCGCGCATCGGCCCGTAGACATAGGCCGTGTCGAAGGCGTCACCGAAGGGGTTCGCGGGATCGATCAGCGGACTCGGCTGCGTGTAGTCGAAGACGTTCTTGACCGAGACGTACACCTCGGAGTTCGACGCGAAGGTCCACGTGGCCTGGGCGTTGTGGATCGAGTACGTCGGTGAGGTGTCGGCGCGCGCGAACGGCTCGTCGTACGCCGGCAGACGCATCGGCCCGGTCACGCTCCCCGTGTAGTCGAGGCGGAGGGGGAGCGAACGAGCGTTGTAGGTGGCGCTGAAGACGGCCCGCACGTCGGACGCGAAGAACTCGTCCTCCCGGACTCCGTCGGCGTCCACGGAGAAGACGTCCTGCAGGGTGAGTCCCGCCGAGTAGAGGAAGCGGTCGAAGTCGATGTTCTGGTTGAACGACAGCGAGACTCCACGGCTCACGGCGTACCCGTCGAGGTTGTCGTAGACGATGAGGTTCGGATCCGTGTCGTAGTCCGGCCGGATCTTGTTGGAGAAGCGGGTCTCGAAGAGGTCGAGGTCGACCATCATCGGGTTCGACCCGATCTCCACGACCCGGTTGAGGTTGAGGGTGATACTCCTCGAACGCTCCGGATCGAGTTCGGATGCGATCACGACGTCGCGGGCCCCGGTCAGGGCGGCGTGGTCCTCGGTGAAGAGGTTGACCACGCGGAAGCCGGTCCCGGCGTTGAGACGAACGGCCGTGTGCTCGGTCACGTCCCACTTCAGCGCGAAGCGAGGGGAGAGGATGGCGCCGTGCCGCGCGTGGTGGTCGAGGCGAACACCACCGAGGAGGGTCACGGCGTTGCGCAGGAGCCAGACCTCGTCCTGAGCGAAGACGCCGGGGATGAAGCGTCGATCGACCTCGGCGGTGGCCGGTGTGTCGTCGTCGTACGTCTGCATCCGCATGGTCGCGCCGAGCAGCAGATCGTGGCGCCCGATCGTCGGTCCCCAGATCGCGTTCAGGAAGCCGATGTGCTGACGGGCGTCGTATCGGGAGTCCCCGTACCAGGAGTCCTGATCGTGCCACGAGTACGACCCCTCGAGGCGAACGTCGTGGGACCACTTCGGGAGCCAGGAGCCGAGGACCTCGACGCGGTTCGTATAGATCGATTCGCCGTAAACTACGTCACTCCCCCGGTCCGACGGCGTCCATGCTTCGACCCCTCCGAACCGGTCCTCGTACAGGTACTTGGCGGTCAGAGAACCCCGCCGCCGTCCCTCCGGGCTCCAGTCGAGCTTCCCGAACGCGACGGCCCTCCGGTTCAGCGGGAAGTCCGAGAAGCCATCCCCGTTTCCGTCGATGAAGCGCGAGTTGTACGCGACGTTTCCCGACAGGGCCGCGGAAACGGCGCCGGGTCGGCTCGAGAGCATGAAGTCGACGTTCCCCTCGGCGTCGGAGGTCCCCGACGCGTCCACCGACAGCCTCGGTGCGAAGCGCGGATCCTTGGTGATGACGTTGATGACCCCGGCCATCGCCTCGGAGCCGTACAGCGTGGACGACGGCCCCTTGATGATCTCGACCTGCTCGATCAAGGCCGGGTTGATCCCGTTCAGTCCGTAGACCGAAGCCAGGGACGACATGATGGGCATTCCGTCGATGAGGACGGCGGTGTAGGGGCCCTCCATGCCGTTGATGCGCAGGTTGTTGGTGTAGCAGACGCCACAATCCACCTGCTGATAGAGTCCGTTCACGTAGCTGATGGTCTCGACGAGGTTGTTCGTCGCGTTCCGCTGCAGGACGGCCTGGGGCACGACGGACACCTTGACCGGGGATGCCGCGACCGTGGCGGCTTTCATCGTACCGGTGACCGTGAGGGGCTCGAGGGCCAGGGGGTCCGGGGTCAGCGCGATGGAGACGAGTCCCGCACTCTCCGCGACCTCGACCGTGGCCTCGCGCGCAGCGTACCCCTGCGAAGACACGAGCAGGGTGAGCGGGCCCGGCCGGAGCCCCGTGAGCCGGAAGCGTCCCGACGCGTCGGCCAGGACACCCTGCTGACTCCCGGCGACCGAGACGCGGGCGAACGGGATCGGGCGGTCCGGCCCCTCGATCACTCGACCGTCCAGATGGAGGGAGGCCTGGGCCGCCGCGGGCACGTGCGCTGCCGCGCCGAGCACGGCGACAGCGAGGAACAGCGAGAACGCCCGAGGGCGGGGGCGGCGATGGAATCGGTAGCAGGAGGACATGGGCAGGCCTGAGGTTTAGGTCTGCCTAAACTCTATTTTAGCCCTGCCTAAAAATCCAGTCTCGCCTCACCCCCGCCCCTCGGGCGGGTTGCTTCAGCCCGTCGACTTCTGGATCGAGTCGAGCATCGCCTCACCGGCACTCGCTTCGCAGACGCCGGGGTTTTCGTCGAGGTGGAAGAGCTTCACAACGCCGTCCACCACGTACATCGAGTGACGAGCGGTCCGTCCGTAGAGTCCGGCCGGCGGAGCGTCGAACGCCAGACCGAGGGCGCGGGTGAAGTCACCACTGCTGTCGGCGAGCATGGTCAGCCCGGCATCGCCTGCGCCGGTCTGCTCGGACCAGGCCCCCATGACGAAGGGGTCGGACACCGCAAAGCAGACGACCTCGTCGACTCCGGCATCGGAGAGCGCCTGCTTCGTGCGCATGAAGCTGGGGACATGGGCCTCGGAGCACGTCCCCGTGAACGGGCCGGGAAGACCGAAGAGGACGACGTTGCGCCCCTCGATGATGGGGCCGAGCTGAACCGACTCCGGTCCGCCGTCGCCCATGCGGAGGAGAGTGGCCTGGGGAAGGGTGTCACCGATGGAAATGGACATCGAGGTTCCGTTGTTCAGGGTGGAGTCCGAGAGACGTTCCCCTGGGCTACCCCGATTCCGTCAGTGGGTCCCGTACTCCCGCCACCCTCTCAGCCTCCGCACGTCGACGTCGCGGATCGCCTCTCGCACGAAGTCCTCCGAGCGGTGGTTCTCCGTCCCGCCGAAGACGGCGAAACGCCCCTCGACGAGGACGGCGATGAAGGTGCCGTCGCCCTCCCGGTCCCGAATCCGTATGGCGGGGTTCCCCTCGAAGTCGAGCTCTTCGACGTCGCCCTCGACCTCGCCCCGCGCCACGACCGGCGCGACCCACTTCAGGGCCAACTGGGCACCACCCCTGAGCGCCCCCAGGTCGGCGACTCCGACGAAGGCCGTGTCCCCGTCCACGAGAAAGGCTCGGTGCGCGACGGTGAGGCCGGCCCCGTTTCGATCCAGGGCCTCGTCACCCTCGCTGCGGACGGCGCGGTACCCGTCCACGCGCTCGGGGAGGACCTCCGTGAGGTCTGCCCACGGCACGGACTCGATGTCGGCGTCCCGGGCCAGAACCTCTCCCATCTCACTCACCCGGTCGCCCAGGGTCTGCAGCCCTTCGGCGACCTGTCGGATGCTCGTGTTCCCGTCCTCGTCGACGAAATCGTCACAGCCGACGAGTGCCAGGCCGATCAGAAGTAGCGTGGCCTTCCGCATGACATCCTCCTCCCCGATGGTCCCCACCGCGATCGCGCGGCTCGACGGGCCCTACGGATGGGCTCGACCCCGAGGTTCGCGGAGCCGGGCGCTCAGCCGGTGGCGAAGGCCGCGGCGAAGGGTGTGCGAGGGTCGGCTCGCACCTCGGCGAGGCTTCCCGTTTGCACTACACGACCGTCTTCGATCACGACGATGTGGGCGTCGAGCGCCTCGGCGTCCCGGACGTCGTGGGTCGACACGATCGCGGGGCGGCCGAAGTCGGAGAGACGCGCCGCGAGGATCGATCGGACGCGCACTCTCGTCACCGCGTCGAGAGCCGAGAGCGGCTCGTCGAGGAGGAGCAGTTCCGGTTCGACGACGAGGGCGCGGGCCAGGGCGACCCGTTGACACTCTCCGCCCGAGAGTCCGGCCGGGAAGCGCTCTGCGAGGTCGTCACAGTCGAGCTCTCGCAGGGCTCCCCATGCCCGGTCGAGACGGTCTCGGCGAGGGACGGGCGGGTCGGTGTAGGCCAAGCCGAATGCCACGTTCTCCACGACGGTCAGGTGTGTGAACAGTCCGTAGCTCTGCGGCACGTACCCGATTCGTCGGGCTTCCGTCGGGAGGTTCACGCGCGCCGCCGAATCGGATGCGATGGCTCCACCGATCCGGACGTCGGCCACCTCGCATTCGACGAGTCCAGCCAGAGCGCGGAGAAGGGTGGTCTTGCCACTGCCGTTCGGGCCGACGATCGCCGTGACCGGTGCCGCTTGCGTGAGGTCCACGTCGAGAACGAAGGCCCCGGCGCGCGCCTGGACCCGGGCGTGCCAACTCATCGCCGCACTTCCCGCGTCGGTCCGAGGAGGCGGGGTGCAGCGTGAAGGGCGCCCAGGAGCAAGCCACCGAGGGCAACGAGGACGAGCGACAGCACCACCGCGAGGTCGACGTCGGCTTCGAGCGCAGAGAGGATTGCCAGGGGAAGCGTCTGCGTTCGGCCGGTCAGGTTCCCGGCGAAGAGGAGCGTGGCGCCGAACTCGCCGAGGGCGCGCGCCCACGCGAGTGACGCACCGACGACCAGTCCCGGCAGCGCCATGGGAAGCGCTACCCGGAGCCACGCCGTGCGCGGCTTCGCACCCAGGGTCCGCGCCACGCGGAGGGCCTCGGGGTCGACTTCGCGGAAGGCATTTGCAGCGGCCTGGATGAAGAAGGGGGCGGCCACGACCACCTGGGCGATAACGACCGCCGCGGAGGTGAAGGGGACGGTGACGCCGATCGCGTCGAGCGCTGGGCCGAAGACTCCGCGCCGGCCGAACGTCTCGAGGAGAGCGACGCCGACGACGGCCGGGGGCATGACGATCGGGAGTTGGACGAGCACACCGACGGTGGTCGCGATACGCGCCTGTGAAACGGCGAGCCACCACGCGATCGGGGTCCCCGCGATGACGATGACGATCACGCTCACGACCGTCGTGGAGAGGCTCAGGGCCAGCGCCGGAGCGAAGACCGGGGAGCCGATCCCGGCGAGAAACTCGTCTGGAGACGACGAGAGGGCGAGCACGAGAAAGGGGACCGCGAGGAGTCCCACGAGGACGAACCCGGCCAGCAAGCCGAGAGGAAAGGGTGACAGCGGGCGTGCGTCCCTCATGGTGCCGCGGCCGTGAAGCCCAGTTCGCGAAGCCGCGTGAGCGTAGCGGGAGTGCGGACGAAGGTGACGAACGAGGCGGCGAGCTCCGGGTGAGCCGATCCGGTCAGGCGCCCGATCCGGTATCGGGTCCGGACGCGGAACTCCGCCGGAACGTCGATGGCACGCACCCGGTCGGAGGCCAGGGCGTCGGAGCGGTACACGATGCCCGCGTCGGCTTCACCCAACTCGATCTTGGCCCTGACGAAACGGACGTTGTTCTCCTCCGAGGCGATCCGGGATCGGACCCGATCCACGAAGTCCGTGCCCAGCCGCAGGGCCGCCGAGTCGAAGAGCATGCGGGTGTAACGACCCACGGGGACGTTCGGGGAGCCGATCACCAATCGATCCACCCGATCGAGCGCCCAGAAGTCGGGGATCGCGTCCGGATCGTCGAGGGGAACGATGACGGCGAGGTCGTTGCCGGCGAAGTCCACGGCGTCCTCGAGGAGGCCCTGCTGGGCGAGTGCATCGACGTGGGTGGGGTCGGCCGAGGCGAAGACATCGGCCCGTGCTCCCTGCTCGATCTGGAGCCGTAGGACCTGGCTCCCCGCGAACGAGAGAACGACGGACGTCCCCGGGTGCGCGGCCTCGAAGTCCTGCGCGATCGCGGCCATGGCTTCCGTCAGCGAAGCGGCCGCGAAGACGTGGATCTCCGTCGTCGTGCCATTCCCCGAGGGGGCGCACGCGGCGAGGGCGAGGGCGCAGGAAAGTGCTCCTCCCGCTCGGGCACGAATCATCCTACAGGCCGAACCCTCCGACGGGTCTCGTCTCGCGGCGGTCGTGCATCCCTGCGATCAGCGGCCGTCCTCTCCGAATGGCGTCCTGAACCTGCGGAAGCGAGAGCGAAGCCTCGTGACTGGCTCGGGAGTCCCAGACCTCGGTCACCCAGATCGACTTGGGGTCGTCCGGGTCCATGGCGACGACGTAGCTTCGGCATCCCGGCATGGAGCCGATGCCGTCGGCCAGAATCGACGCCAGCTCTTCTGCAGCGCTGCCGTCATGCGCTTCGATGCGTCCGATGAGTCCGAACATCAGTCAGCTCTCCCGATGAGTCGTTCGAGGTGTCGGTCCGCCTCTTCGACGCCGGCGTCGACGCCGAGTCGCGCGTAGAGCGTTCGAGCCTCGCGCCAGAGTTCTCCAGCTCGGACGTCGTTCCCTACCTCCTCCTCGAGGACGGCGATCCCGCGGATCAGATTGGCCGAATCGCCTTCGCTCACCCGATCCGATCCATCGTAGAGCGCCCACGCCTCGTCATACCGCGCCCGCGCTTCGGAGAAGGCACCCTTCTCCCGGAGAACATCCCCCAGGTGACGCAATCCGTGCGCGAGTGCGACGTCGTTTCCTTCGCTACGGAGTAGGCCGGTCGACTCCTCCCACATCCGTTGAGCCTCGTCGAGGGCGCCGAGATCCGAGGCCACGTGTGCTCTCAGGTGTAGTGCTCGAGCGCGCGTGCCCGGAGCCCCTTCGGGCTGCAGGTCGTCCACGACGGATCCCAGTTCCGACATGACGTCACGGAGCTCTGCGACGCGGGTCTCCGCCCCTTTACGGAGTGCCCCACGCCGGCGTGTCCACGCGGCCTGGAGTCGTTCGTCGAGAGGGGAGTCGGGCACCATCGAGACCTCGGGTCGTTCGAAAGGGTGGTGGACAATGTCTGCCGGGAGGCGCTGCGATGCCACATCTCGGTTCGAGTTCTTCTCCTCCCTCGGCACAGAGAGCTCGTTCGTCTCGTAGGGGGGTGTCCGCGTCGGGCGTTCTCCGATGCGTCGAACGAGCGAAAAGGAGTGTGGCTCATGCCCGTACCGACCGAATTGCGTCCGTTCTTCACCGGACTCGTCGAGAAGAGCAAGAAGGGAGAGATCAACTGGGAAGCGGCGGGACCGAAGGACGCGTACCGCGTCCGTTTCCCCGACTTCGCGATCAGGGTCGAACAGGACGCCCACAAACCCTCGGTGCGGATCCAACTCGTCAACGACAGCGGTGAGGCCACGGCGGTGGTCGCGGTCGGGAAGGGGGACGAGGAGTGGATCTCGGCGGTCAGTCTCATCAACTCCGCGGACCGGAAGGTCAGAAAGGTCGGTCGGACCTTGACCCGCGCGCTCGAGGAGTTGGGCAAGGCCGGAGCGATCGGCCTCGGAGCGAAGGGGTGAGTGCATGGTCGACCGTTCGTGCCCCGGTCAACAATGGGTTCTGACGTCTCGCTATATCCGGTAGTCACGTACATCTTCCCAAGACTGATACCCCCCGATGACCAGGAGGTCGTCCGTGAAGCTGAAATCGCTGCGTTTCGCCTTGCCGCTCGCTGCGGCTGCTCTCGTGATCCCCGCCGACGTGGCCGCGGATTGTTTTTTCGGAAACTTCCGGCTCCCGGTGAGGTTCGCGGACGAAGGAGCCAAGGAGGTCGCGGGCAGCACGAGCTTTGCCGACGGGCAGTCCGTCTTTGCCGGTGACATCGCGTTTCAGCTCTCCCCCAAGTTGGCGCTCGGGGGTGGAGCCGGCTTCTGTTCGTCCGGCGGGTCGTCCGCGGTGTCCATCGGAGGCCGCGCCGTTCTCGACGCTTTCCGCAGCCCTGACGGGTGGGCGGTCCAGGTCGGCCTGGCAGCCGGCACGGCTTCGTTCGAGGGGAACCGCACTGTGACCGTTCCGGTTTCGGCCTTCGTCACCTTCCCCGTCGAGGACGACATCACCGTGGCAGGCGGTGCTGCCATTCAGTTCCAGCGTTTCAGCAACGACGTCATCTCGGTGTCGAACGACAACTTCGGCCTACTCGGTAGCGTCCAGTACGATCTGAATGAGAACGTCGACCTGGTCGGCGGCGTCGACATCCAGTTCTACTCGGGCTCCAGCCAGGCGTCGCTGAACCTCGCCGCGCGGTTCGCCATCGACGAGTAGACGTTGCCGGTGCGCGAAAAGAAGCCCCCACTCGGCGTGACCGGGTGGGGGCTTCGTTCGTCTCGATGCCGACGCATCGACGCCGGGGTTCACCCGGCCAGGGACAGGGTGATTCGGTAGTTGTTTCGGACCGGGCTCATGAAGACTCCGATGTAGTCGAACGAGAGGCGGACCCCCCCGGCTCGTCCACCGAAGTCGTACGAAGCGCCGAGCATGGTGGCGGCCCTCACCTCCTCGTAGCGCGGCACGGTCGCGATGACGTCCGTCCCCGCGCCGGCCTCTCGGGCTCGGGCCTCCATGATGTCGGCCCACGCCTGGCTGAGGCCTCCCCCCGCGACGTAGGTCACCACGACGGGCCCCGGTATTTCGACGATCTCGGACTCGCCGACCGTCGTCCGGTTCACCCCGATCGTTCCGTAGAGCTGCAGACGCCCCACGGAGGCGACCGGGCCGACGAAGGCCTGAAGCCCGAAGATCGTGTTGGGGAGATCCACGTCGAGGACGAAGCGATCGGCGACACCGAGGTAGAGCTCGGTGTCGATGAGCCACCCTACGCTTCGTTTCCCGAAGAAGGCCTTGGTGAGGCGAAAGCCGAAGTTCCCGCTCAGGTGTTCGTCGGGATCCGTGTAGACCGCGTCTTCGGGTTCGAACAGATAGGTGACGGCGGAGAGGCCGAAGGAAAGCTCACGAGGGGGCGTTTGACCGCTGGCGGGCACGGCGGTCGCCAGCACCGCGCACACGACCCCCACGGCTTTCGCTAAACGCCCCACTCGGCCCCTCCCAGCGTCGGATTGCAACGAAGTCGCGGTACAAGACTCCGGTACGGAAACGCCGACTGCAAGTCACCCGCGCTGGACGGGATCAGAACATCGCGATGACCATGATCGAACGGAGGCTGTCGTTGGTGAGTCGCAGGCGCTCACTCAGCATTCGGATGACGGCGCGGAGGATCTTGTACGCGAGCCGATAGTCGGACTCGAGAAGCGCCTCGAAGTCGGCGCGGGTCATCGTCACCAGTTCGCACGACGAGTCGACGATGGCGTCCGTGGAGCGTGTCGACGGGTCCAGGACCGCCATCTCACCGAAACAAGCGCCCTCCTTGAGGACGGTGATCGCCTCTTCTCCGGCCCCCCGCACCTCCCGGCTGATCCGGACGGCGCCCTTGGCGATGATGTACATCCGGTCGCCGTCGTCCCCTTCGTGGAAGACGTAGCTGTCCCACTTCAGCTTCTGGACCTCGCAGATCTGCGCCACGCGGGCGAGTTCGGCTTCGGTCAGGTCTTCGAAGATCGGGGACTTGGCGAGGATCGCCGGATCGATGGTGTCGGCCATACGACCAAGGTAGGGCTTGTCGATGCCCGGGCACCAAGAAATCCTGAGCGGCTACCTCTCGATCGTCACGGCAAGGACTCCGCTCAGGTCTCGATCATGATCGAGAGCGAGTAGGAGCCAGAGACACGCAGTGAGCCCCCGTTGCGCGTCTCGATGTCTCCCTCGGACGACAGCACGGCCTCCAGCGTGACACAGCCGTCCGCGCCCACCGTCATGTCCGGCGATACGACTGTGGCGTCCAGGCCGATGAAGCCGTCGAAGAACGGTACGGCTTCGATTTCCTCGTCTTCTCCGTAGAAGCGATTGAACTCGTCCCAAACCCAGGCATACCCGGTTTCCTCACTGGTGATACCGAATCCGGTGCCCCCCGTGATCCACGTGAGGTCCTGCCCTTCGTAGATCCCGACACCCACGGAGATCTCGAAGCCGGCGTCACCCTCGGCCGCTTCGAAGTTGCCCGTGGGGAGCGCCGACGTGGCGGGGGCGAGTGTCGCGACGACACGGTAGGCCGTGCCGGCAGGGTATCCGCACCGGATCAGTCCCATCGAGGCGCCGGCCTCCGCATACAACTCCACCTGGTTGTGATTCCCCGTACGGATCTCGATCCCCGTCGTGATCTCCAGAAGTTCGACGGCCGCGAAGGCCGTCCCGTCACCCCCGGCCCCGGACTGTCCGAGGATCGTATTGGCCAGGGGCGTCGACCAACCTTCGTCGTCGAACGACTCGTCGAAGAGGTCCGAAGCCGAGGCGTCCGAGCTGGCGTCGGTCGACAGCTCGATTCGATAGTAGACGCTGTCGGTCAGCTCGAACTCGGGTTCCGGTTCGGGCTCTGTCGGAGGGGTTCCGCACGCGACGGCGGTCAGCGTGAGGATGGTGCCGAGAAGGGGGAGTCGGAAGTCGGTCATGATCGGGTCGGAGTGCGGGGGTCGTTCGGCTCTTCGTCGGGGAACACGCGGAAACGCGTGCTGAGGGATCACGCGCGGGCTACGTCTCGATCATGATCGAGAGGGTGTACGAGCCCGAGACGGCGACGGCACCCGACTGAGGTGTGTGCACCCGGCTGCCGATCGACAGGTGGCCGATGATTTCGACGCACCCGTCGGAGGCCACGAGCATCTCAGGTGAGTCCACGGTCGCGTCGAGACCCGAGAAGCCGTCGAAGAAGTTGACGTCGTCATCCGACGCGGCGTCGAAGCGGTCCGTCCATTCCCACTGGTACTCGTTGTCTTCCTCGATATCGGCGCTCGACTCCCCGCTCGTCCGCCATCGAGCCTCTCCGCTCCTCGATCGTGTGATCATCTGGATCGTCAACTCACCGGCACCGTCGAGACCCGCGAAGTCACCGGTCGCGGCCGCTCCCGTGGCTGGAGCCATCGTCACGACGACTCGGAAGGGCGTGGCGACCGGGTACCCGCATCGACGAAGGTTCATGCGCAGGTCGGTCCAGGACGTGACCTCGGCGTCGGCTCGAAGCCCGGTGTTCACCTGGGTTCCCGCCGAGAACTCGAGTGGCTCCACCGACCCGAAGGCCGTCGCGGACGTACTGTCCGGGGTCAGTTGCAGAAGCGAGTTGGAGAGCGGAACATCCGGCCCCGCTTCGTAGACGTAGTCCTCGAACAGCTCTGTGTCGGTACTCTCCACGATGCCGTCGACCCGCAGGTCGAGGCTGTACTCGAAGCTGTCGACCAACTCGTACGTCGGCTCCGGCTGGACCGGGGTGGTCGAGCAGGCCGCGACCGCCCCGAGGCAGGCGAGTGCCGGGCTCCAGGCGCGGTTCACGAGACCACCTCGATGATGATCGAGAGGGAGTAGGAGCCGGACACACGGAGGGGTCCAGGAGCGGGGGCGTAGATGACCTCGCTCAGGGACTCCAGGTCGGCGTCGACATCGACGCACCCGTATGGCCCCACGGTCATGTCCGGCGACACCACGATCGCGTCCAGACCCGAGAATCCATCGAAGAAGTCGATGTCCGTGCTTCCTGGGGTGAACGCTGTCGTCCACGCCCATTGGTCGTCCGTGATCTCGAAGTACGCTGTCCCACGGACCCGCCACTCGACGAGACTGGTTCGGACCCGTAGGTCGGAGTGGAGATCGAATCTGCCCTCACCGTCCAGGGCTTCGAAGTCTCCCTGGGGGGCCGCTGGCACGGCTGCGGAGAGTGCTGCCACGGCCCTCACGATGGTTCCGGATGGGTAGCCGCACCGTTCTCCTGACATTCCGAGCTGTGCACTCGCCTCAATGGTCACATCGGCCTGGAGGCCTGTATCCACGGTCGCACCGGCGGAGAGCTCGAACGCCTCGACGGACCCGAACGCGGTGCCGAACGTCCCGTCCGCGGCCTGTCGAATCAGAGTGTCGGCCAGCGGCGTGTTGTCCGCTTCCTCCTCGACCTCCCCCTGGAAGAGACCAGAGTCCGCTGCCTGGAGTCGGCCATCGACCCAGAGCTCGAGGCTGTATTCGAAGCTGTCGACCAACTCGAAGGCCGGCTCCGGCTGGACCGGGGTGGTCGAGCAGGCCAAGACCGTGCCGAGGCACGCGAGTGCCGGGATCCAGGCGCGGTTCACGACACCACCTCGATGATGATCGAGAGGGAGTAGGAGCCGGACACACGGAGAGCGACGTCTACGGGGCTGTAGACCGACCCGCCGGCCTCGAGTCGAGCGCGGACGTCGATACACCCGTCCGGTCCGACGGCCAGCTCCGGAGAGTCGACGGTCGCGTCCAGTCCGACGAACGCCTCGAAGAAGTCGACTTCCCCCGCGGTCGGCGTGAATTCCTGCGTCCACTCCCACCCGAACGACGTGTCCTCGGACACCTCGGCGTACACCCTTCCGCGCGTTCTCCAGTCCGGTCCACCGTGGGAGACTCTCACATCGACCACGAGTTCGAAGACTCCTTCGCCCTCGCTTCCCGAGAAGTCTCCCAAGGGGATCGCGGCCGTTGCCGGAGCCAGCGTTGCCACGACCCTTACGGCCGTGCCGGCTGGGTAGCCGCAACGCTCGAGGTCCATCTCGAGCTCGGCGTCCGCGTCGACTGAGACGTTCGCTCGACCGCCGGTGTCGACCGTGGTTCCCGCCGTCAACTCGAAGGGTTCGACCGAACCGAAGGCGGTGGCGAACGTACCGGCGCTGTCCTGCTGGAGCGCGGTGTTGGCGAGGGGGACGTCGGGCCCCTCCTCGTCGATCTCCTGCTCGAAGACGGTCGTGCCCGGACTCTCCAGGAAGGCCCAGACGCCGAGCTCCAGGTCGTATTCGAAGCTGTCGACCAACTCGTACGTCGGCTCCGGCTGGACCGGGGTGGTCGAGCAGGCCGCGACCGACAGTAGGCACGACGCCGACAGCCCCACGTACTTCGATGCGTGTCCCATGACGCTCCAACGCCTCCGGTCTGCGGGTTCTTCATCCGGATACACGCAGAAGGACCACCGGAGGGATCACGCTCCACGTGTGCGCCGGATGCCCTAGGTTGGTGGCATCCTCGCTCCGCCCGTCGACAGCCATGAATTCCACCTCGCCCGAACTCCTGACGAGGCGCCTGAGCCTTCGACCGATGACCGGCGCCGACCTGGACGAACTGCTCGATCTCTTTCGACACCCCGACGTTCGCCGCTACCTCCTCGATGACCTCGTGGTGGACGAGGGGTGGGTGGAGGCCGAGATCACGGCCAGCGAACGTCGCTTCGGGAGTGGGAGCGCAGGGCTGTGGTCCGTCCGAAGCGCCGAGGCGAGCCACATCGTCGGCTTCGCTGGACTACGCCCCTTCTTCGACCCGCCTCGGCTGCAGCTCCTGTACGGGCTGCGTCCGGGCTACTGGGGTCGTGGCTTCGCCACCGAAGCCGGGGAGGTGGTGTGTGAGTACGCCTTCGAGGCGTTGGGATTCAGCGCGATCGAGGCGGCCATCGACGTGCCGAACCTTCGGTCTGGCGCGGTCCTTGAGCGACTCGGTTTCGTCGAAGTCCGTACGACGGACGAGGGCGCCGAGGGCACGACGTTCTATAGGCTGGACAGAAGGCGTGATTGAGGTGGCCCGGTGGCGCCGTTGGGCTGCGCGTCAGTGCAGGACATCCCCGGACCCGAGGGGCAGCGAGCGCACCAACCGTTCGCGAAAGCGTGAACCCGGGGCGAAGAAGCTCGGGATGCTCGCTCGCCGTCCCTCGGGGCTCTCCCCGACCTCGTTGAGGGGGACGTCACCGTCGACCGTCCGGTAGGCGGTGCGAACGCTGTCACCCACGACGTGGAAGAGGATCATGTCCCCCTCCTTGGCGCCCTCCTCTTCCAGGAAGGCGAACCAGGAGCGGGCGCGATCCTCGAAGGTGTGGACGTAGTCGCTCGAGACGTAACCCGCCTCGGCCGCCTTCTCGGCACTCTCGACCATCCCCCCGATGAGTCGCCCGAACGAGACGTCGCGACGGAAGACCTGGACGGCCCACATCTCCTCCGCGTCGAGTGCGATCGCGGCCACCTCGTCCGCCAGCTCGTCGGAGTACGCACGCCCTTCGCCCGTACGACGGAGCGCACCACCCGTCGCTGAGTCCACGCGGACCGCGAGGGTGAGGACGTCGATGTTGAAGATGGTCACCTCGAGCAGGGCCGACATTCGATCCCACGGACCGACACCCAGATGCGTGGGGTCGAGGGACTCGGTCGGGATGGGGGCGGCCGTCGAGGCCGCGAGCGGCGCGTCCTGGGCCTGGAGGCTCTCGGGCATTCCCGCACCTGGGCCCGCACCCAGAACCGCGACAACGACCGCGAACACGAGGGCCTGCGCCCTTCCTGACCGTGACGTCTGTCTGCTCATCCGGGCCTGCCCGTGTGGGTCCTCTGGGAGACGGACGGCGAGCGCACTCGCCGCCGCGTAGTATACCCCCATGCTCTCTTTCGACTACGTGGTGGCCGGGGGTGGCCTGCAGGCGGGCCTGCTGGTTCTGGCGATTCGAGCCCGCCAGCCGAGCGCCACGATTGCCGTGGTCGAGCGCGGCCCGACACTGGGTGGCAACCACACCTGGTGTTTCCACGACGGGGACGTTCCGGACGGGTGTCGCGATTGGCTCGACCCACTCGTCACGTGGCGGTGGTCCGGCTACTCGACCCACTTCCCGGGCCAGACGAGGACGGTCGACGAGCCCTATGCCGGTGTGTCGTCGGAGCGGCTGCACTCGGTGGTGTCCGCTGCCCTCCTCGAACACCCCGGGTCGGCGTTGCTCCTCTCCACGGAGGTGAGGAGGGTCGGGGCCGAGGGCGTCGGACTCGTGGATGGAAGAGAACTCCGCGGTAAGGTCGTCATCGACGCCCGAGGGGCGGCCCCGGATGCAGCCGACGAGATGCGTGCGGGCTACCAGAAGTTCGTCGGGCTCGAAGTGACGCTCGCGGGTGCCCACGGTTTGGACCGCCCGGTCTTGATGGACGCCAACGTCGACCAGACCGAGGGCTTCCGCTTCTTCTACCTCCTCCCGTTCACCGATCGCACCCTGCTGGTGGAAGACACACGGTTCCACGACTCCCCTGCGCTGGATGTCCCCGCGCTGGCCGACGAGGTCCGCGGCTATATCGAGGGGCGTGGCTGGTCCATAGAACGCGAAGTGAGGCGGGAGGCCGGGGTGCTACCGATGCCGTGGCGACACCGAATGGCGCCGCCGTCCGGGCCACCGTTGCTGGCCGGGTACCGTGGGGGCTGGTTCCACCCGGGGACGGGGTACTCGTTCCCCGTTGCCCTTCGGCTGGCCGACTTCGTGTCGGCCCGGCCTCCGGAAGGCCTCTTCGGTTCGAAGCTCGAAGCGTTCGCTCGTGCACACCGCAGCCAGAGTCGCTTTCCGAGATTCCTCAACCGACTCCTCTTCCGTTGGTATCCACCGGCGAGTAGGCATCCCATATTCGCTCGCGTGTATCGCCTACCACAGTCCGTCTTGAGGAACTTCTACGCGCTCCGCCTGACCACGTCGGATCGTGTGCGTCTGCTCGTGGGCCGTCCTCCCCCGGGGATCTCCCTCAAACACCGTCTCTCGCACCCGAAACCGTGACCACATCCACCCCCCTGGTCGACTTCGATGCCCCGAAGTCGCTCGCGCTGGTGCGCTTGATCGAAACGCTGCCGGACGAGTTGTGGGCCCCGGGCACGGTTGCCCCCGAGCTGTGGGACAAAGCGCTTCTCGATCCGGCTCGAGACATCGTGTCGCGGGGAGGCAAGGGGGTTCGCGGGAAGATCGTAGAGCACGGCTGGCGGCTCGCGGGTGGGTTGCCCGGCGGGCTACCGGACGACCTTCCCGTCGTGATCGAGTTGCTGCACGCGGGTTCGCTGGTGGTCGACGACATCGAAGACGACTCGTCGCATCGACGAGGTGAGCCGGCGATCCATCGGAGGTACGGGGTGCCGCTGGCGCTGAACATGGCCAACTGGCTGTACTTCGTGGCCTTCGGAGTCCTCGGCCGCTCAGCGTTCGACGCCGAAGTCCGCGTGGCCCTTCTCAACGACGTCAGTCGGGGCCTTCTGCGATGCCACCAGGGGCAGGCCCTGGATCTGGCCGTCAGAGTCACGGAGTTGCCGCCGGAACACGTTCTGGATGTCGTGTCGACGTCGACCTCGATGAAGACGGGGTCGTTGATGGGGTTGGCCAGCACGCTCGGAGCACGGGCCGCGGGCGGATCGGGGCCGATGCTGGCGGCCATCGAGGCGTTCGGGCTCGAACTCGGGCTCCTGCTTCAGATGCTCGACGACTGGAGCAGTCTGGCCGTCCCCCACCGGTGTGCGAAGGGGGTGGAAGACCTGCGGCTCGAACGCCCGACATGGCCGTGGGTGTGGCTCGCCGAAGACCGCTCGGCGTTCGGTCGCTTCCGCGAGATCCTGGTCGAGGGCGAAAGCCCCGACGCGCTCCACGCGTTGGCCGAGAGCCTCGTCGTCGAGGTCGGCCACCGGGCGTCGTCCCGTCTGGACGCGCAGCTGCAGCGCGCACGTTCGCGGCTCGACGAGATCCCGGCCCCGCCCGACGTGCGAGACGAGGCGCTATCGGACATGGTGTCTCTCCGCACGGCCTTTTCCTGATGGGCACGGCCACACGCGTGGCCGTCGTCGGGAGTGGCTTCGGGGGCCTGGCGGCCGCGATCCGACTCCAGGCGGCCGGCATTCCGACGACGGTCTTCGAGGCGAGAGACAAGCCGGGCGGGCGAGCGTACGTCTACGAGCAGGACGGCTTCACCTTCGATGGCGGGCCGACGGTCATCACGGCGCCGAACCTCTTCGACGAACTCTTCGAGGAGGCCGGCCGAGACGTCTCCGACTACGTGGAGATGCTGCCGGTCACGCCCTTCTACCGCCTGCTCTGGGAGGACGGCCTCTCCTTCGACTACGACGGCCAGATCGATTCGATGGTGGCGCAGATCGAGCAGATCAACCCGGCCGATGTCGAAGGCTACAAGTCCTTCGTGTCCTATGCGCGGAAGGTGTTCGACGCGGGGTACACGGAGCTCGCCCACACCCCGTTCCTTCGTTTCTCCGACATGGTCCGGGTGGCGCCCGAGCTGGTCCGGCTGCGCGCGGATCGATCCGTCTACCGAGCCGTGGCTCGCTTCGTCGAGGACGAACACGTTCGAGAAGCGCTCTCCTTCCACTCCCTGCTGGTCGGCGGTAATCCGTTCGACACGAGCGCGATCTACACACTGATCCACCACCTGGAGCGGGAGTGGGGCGTCTTCTTCCCGCGAGGCGGAACCGGCGCGCTGGTTCGGGCTCTGGTACGGCTCTTCGAAGAGTTGGGTGGCGAGTTGAAGCTGTCGGCTCCCGTGAAAGCGATCGACGTCCTCGACTCCCGGGGCGGCCCGAAACACCGCGTCTCGTACGGAGACGAGTCCGAAGAGGACTTCGACGCGGTCGTATCGAATGCCGACGTCATGCACACGTACCGATCCCTGTATGGATCGCACGCGAAGGCCGAGCGAAAGGCCCGTCGGTTCGAACGCATGTCGTGGTCGATGTCCCTCTTCGTCCTCTACTTCGGAACGGATCGACGGTACGACCGGGATGTGGCGCACCACACGATCCTGTTCGGGCAGCGGTACCGGGGGCTCCTCGACGAGATCTTCCGCGGCTCGGCCCTCCCCGACGACTTCAGCCTGTACCTGCATGCGCCGACCATGACCGATCCGTCGTTGGCGCCGGAGGGGTGCGAAGCGTTCTACGTCTTGGCACCGGTGCCTCATCTGGGCAACGCGCCGATCGATTGGAACGAGGCGGCGGGTCCGTATGCCGAGAAGATCCTGACGTATCTCGAGCGCGTGCTTCCCGACCTTCGGCAGCACGTGATCACCAGGAGGTGGATCACCCCTCTCGACTTCAGGGACACGCTGGGCGCGCACCTCGGGTCCGCCTTCTCCGTGGCCCCGACGCTCACGCAGAGTGCATGGTTCCGGCCCCACAACCGGGACTCGTCGATCCCGGGCCTCTACCTGGTCGGCGCGGGCACTCACCCCGGAGCTGGGGTGCCGGGCGTCGTGAACTCGGCCAAGGCCACGGCGAAGCTCGTCATCGAGGACCTCGGATGACCGCGACACGCGCAACGAGTCACGCTTCTCGAGACAGCATACAGAAGCATTCGAAGTCGTTCTCCCTCGCGTCCCGGGCCCTGCCTCCCGACGCCCGAAACCACGCGATTGCCCTGTACGCCTGGTGCAGGCGCGCGGACGACGCCGTCGACACGGTCGGCGAGGAGGAGCAGCCGGCGGCCCTGGCAGCCCTGCGGGCCGAGCTGGATCGGGTCTACGCCGGAGCCGACCTGAGCGACCCGATTCTCTCGGACTTCCAGCACACGGTGTCGACCCGGAAGATTCCCCGCAGCTACCCCGAGGATCTGCTCATCGGAATGTCCATGGACGTGGCCGGATATCGGTACGAGACCCTCCGGGACCTCTACGACTACGGGTACTACGTGGCGGGGTGTGTCGGGACGATGATGTGCCACGTGATGGGGATCAAAGACGATCGGGCTCTGCGCAACGCGGCACACCTCGGCATCGCGATGCAGATCACGAACATCTGCCGAGATGTAGAAGAGGATTGGCACCGGGGGCGTCTGTACGTCCCCGACGAGGTGCTGGCCGTCGAAGGCGCCGCCGGTCTGGGCCAGGCCCTCGGAGGACCGTTTCCCGAGGACGCCCGGGGCCCGATGGCCCGCGCGATCGACCGACTCCTGACGGTGGCGGATCGGTTCTACCGCTCCGGGGACGCCGGGATGTGGGCGCTGCCATGGCGTGCCTCGGTTTCGATCCGAACCGCCCGCAGCGTGTACTCCGCGATCGGGGGACGGGTGAAGCGGCAGGGTTGCGATCCCCTGCGCGGGCGGGCCTTCGTCCCTCTCTCCGCCAAGATCGGGTTGATGGCCGGGAGCGTGGCGGGTGCCCTGGCGCGCGCTCCGTCTCGGATCGGTGCCCCGGCTGCCCGGCTTCCCGCGACGGTGCTGACCTATCCCGACGACGTCCTCCCTCTGGAGGGGGCCCCATGAACGAGCCACTCGTCTCGACGCACGAAAAGAAGGCGGTACCGGGGGAGTTCGACCGGGTCGCGAAGAGTTACGATCTACTCAGTGCTCTGAACCCGGGGTACGAGCGACACCTGCGTCGCAGCGCGGAGCGAATGGGCTTGGGACCGGGCGCTCGGATCCTCGACCTCTGCTGCGGCACCGGTCTGTCGACGGCGCAGATCCGGGCCGCGTACCCGGACGCGACGATCACCGGGCTCGATGCCTCCGCCGGGATGCTCGAACGGGCGCGGTCGAAGGAGGAGTTGGCCGACGTGACGTGGATCCACGGAGACGCGATGGATCCGGCGGCGAGTGGAGCGGAGGGTCCGTACGACGGAATCCTCATGGCGTACGGCCTTCGCAATGTGCCCGATCCCGACGTCTGCCTCGAGCGCCTCTCCGGGCTATTGGCCGACGGGGGGACGATTTGTCTCCACGAGTACTCCGTTCGGGGCTCCCTCTGGGCAACCGGCATGTGGAACTTCGTCACTCTCGGCATCGTGATCCCCCTGGGTCTCGTTTTTGCCGGCACGACGAAGATCTTCCGGTACCTGCGTCGGAGCGTGCTCGACTTCGACTCGGTGGCCCAGGTCGAGGAGCGGATGCGACGCGCCGGCTTCCGCGAGGTCCGCACCGAGCCGATGAGTGGGTGGCAGCGGGGGGTGGTGCACTCCTTCCTGGCCCAGAGCCCCCGTTAGGTGCTCGGTTGACCGCCCGTCTCCTCGACCCGCGTCCGCACGGAGCCGAACAGGCGCCGCCGGGGACCACCGCTGTGGTCGTCGGTGGGGGACTGGCCGGAGTCGCGGCCGCGTGTGTCCTGGCCGAACGCGGCGTCTCGGTCACACTACTGGAGCGTGAGCACTTTCTCGGAGGACGCGCTGGCGCGTGGACCGAGCAGCTGCCCGACGGCACCTCCTTCGAGATGGAGCGCGGTTTCCATGCGTTCTTCCGCCAGTACTACAACCTCCAGGCCCTCCTTCGTCGCATCGACCCGGAACTGTCCTTCCTCGAGCCCCTCGAAGACTATCCGATCCACGGCCCGGACGGCGAGGAGCAGAGCTTCCACGGCTTGCCGACGACGACGCCGGCCAACCTGATCACCCTCGTTCGACGTTCTCCAGCCATCTCCTTCCGACAGCTCGCGAAGGTGAGTGTGCCCCGGGCGCTCGAGATGCTGACGTACGAGGCGGAGCGGACGTACGCCCGCCGCGATGGCGGGGACGCAGGCTCCTACCTCGACTCGTTGAACTTTCCCCCACGGGCTCGGCGCCTCTTCTTCGACGTCTTCGCGCACTCGTTCTTCAATCCAGAGCGCGAGATGTCCGCGGGGGAGCTGTTGATGATGTTCCACTTCTACTTCACCGGGAACCCGGAGGGACTCGTCTTCGATGTCTCGAAGCGTCCGTTCTCCCATGCGATCTGGGACCCGATGGCGGAGTACCTGGCCTCTCGCGGGGTCGACACAAGGCTCGGGGTCACCGTCGACGCCGTGGCTCGTAGTCAGGGTACCCGGTGGCGTGTGACCGCCGGGGCCGAAGCGTGGGAGGCCGACGTCGTCGTGCTCGGTCTTCCGGTCTCGGGACTCCAGGAGGTGGTCGAGGCGTCACCGGACCTGGACGACGCCGACTGGCGGGACGAGGTAGCAGCCCTGGCGCTCACCCACCCGTTCGTCGTGTGGCGGCTCTGGCTCGACCGCCCGACCGAGCCCGGTCGTGCGCCGTTCGTCGGTACGACGGGGTTGGGCCCGCTCGACAACATCTCGCTCTACCAGCTCTTCGAGGACGAGTCGCGTAGCTGGGCCGAGCGGACCGGTGGGTCTGTGGTGGAACTCCACGCCTACGCCGTCGACCCCGAAACCAGCGAGGCGGAGATGCGCCGCCTTCTCCTCGACGGTCTGCACCGTCTCTACCCCGAGACCGCCGGGGCCGAGGTCGTGGACGAACGCTACCTCGTTCGGCGGGACTGTCCGGCTTTCGCACCCGGCTCGTATGCGCGGCGCCCGGGGGTCGAGACTCCGTTCGAGGGAGTCGCCATCGCGGGTGACCTCGTGAGGCTCCCCTTTCCGAGTGCGCTGATGGAGCGGGCCACGGCCTCGGGGTTCATGGCGGCGAACGCGGTGCTGGCCCCCTACGGTGTTCGGTCGGAGCCGATCAGGACGGTGCCGCCGCGGGGCCTGCTCTCCTGGCTACCATCGGGGCGAGGTTAGATGGAGACGCAGAAATACTGGAACATCGGGCGCAGACTGCCACCGGCCGAGTCGATCTCGGATCTCCCCGACTGGAAGCAGGCCCAACCGGCCTGGATCGACAGGGCGCTGGATCGGGCGCTGTCCAAACCGTCCGGGGGTTGGTTCGTCGTCGATGGAGTTCGCGCCATCGGAACCGGTCCGTGTCGGTACCGGATCGATGGTCGGGACTACGTCGTCTGGCGCACCGGGGACGGAATCGCGGTCGCGCCGGACAGCTGCCCGCACATGGGTGCACGCATGTCCGATGGCTTCGTCCGTGGCGGGTGTGTCGTCTGCCCCTGGCACGGCCTGGAACTCGGCGTCGAAGGGCTGGGGAAGTGGAAGCCACTCGAGACGTTCGACGACGGTGTCCTCCTCTGGGTGCGCCCGCCCAGCGCCGGTGGGGAGGTCACCGAGCGCCCGATCGTACCGCCGCGCCCGGATCGGTATTTCGACGCGGTGATGCGTCTCGAGGCGAAGTGTGATCCCAGGGACGTCGTGGCCAACCGCCTCGACCCGTGGCACGGAGCGCACTTCCACCCGCATTCGTTCACCGACCTTCGCGTGATCGAGAAGGACGAGGAGTCGATCACCGTTCGGGTGGTCTACCGGATCACGAAACGTATCGGGATGGAGGTCGACGCCGTGTTCGACTGCCCCGACCCGCGGTCGATCGTCATGACGATCATCCGGGGCGAAGGGGTGGGTTCGGTCGTCGAGACCCACGCGACCCCCATCGACCCCGGGCACTCGGCGGTCGTGGAGGCGACGCTGGCGACATCGGACCGACCGCAGTTCCACACCTTCATGAACACCTTCTCGCGTTTCGTGCGGCCGGTGATCGAAAAGCGCGCCTTGCGGCTGTGGGTCGAGGACGGAGCGTACGCCGAGCGCCGCTACGAGATTCGGACGGGGGGCTCGTAGTCTACCCGCACGTCTTCTCGAACGGCTCCGGACCCGGGTCCTCGGCGGTGGGGTCGCTTACGAAACCCGTGAAGACGATGGTACCGCTGAGCCGTTCCCGGATCGCGAAGACGAAGGGTCGGTCGACGATGAGCCCGAGGAAGGACGTCGGCCCGATCCCGACCCCCGTTACCGCGGCCGCTCGGGTTCCGCGTTCGTCCACCTCGATGAACGTCTTCTGTCGAACGAAGTCGATACACAGCTGGTTGCCGATGGGGCTGAGCCCGGAGAAGTCGGCCCCCGGCTGGAAGGCGATGTCCATCCCCATCGCGCGAAGCGCATCGTTCAGATAAGCGTCGTACGACAGCTCGAACTTCGGGATCGACAGTGCGTCGACTTCGATCGGCGACAGCGACCCGACGATCTCGTTCCACTTGGCCTCGTCGAGTGAGGCTGCGAAGTCACGGGGATCGTCGTTCGGCACGGCGACGAGCATCGAAAAGGCCTCGCCTCCGTAGGGGAGTTCCGCCGCGGCGTAGTCGATGCCGCCGCCGAGCGGGAACTCGGTGTTTGCGATCGACATCATCTCCACCGTGACCGTGCTCCCGTCCTCGGTGGTGAAGCTCGCATCCCGCGTGTCGGCCGGGTCGAACTGGTGTGTCCATGATCCGTCGAAGTAGATCGCGTTGACGAGGAGCATGACGAGCGCCGGGTCGAGGGCGTCGAGGATCGAGTCGATCTCTCCATCCGTCTGATCGCTCACCCATTGGTTGATGTCCTCCAGGGTGCCGGGCGCCGAGAAGTCACGCGACTCCGTCTGGGCGTCGAACGCATCGCGGACGGCCTCGAGGAAGTCGTCGTCGATCTGCACGTCGTCATTGGCCCAGATCGCGTTCGCGATGTCGAAGCGGACGACGGGATCCAGCTCGGTGAGCAGGGTGATCAGGCTGCTGTACGCCTCGTTGATCTCGGCCTGCGTCATGTCGGCGAAACCGAGCGTGGAGCGCATGGCCTCGAAGGTCGTCCCCTCGGCTCCGTTGAGCGTCATGCCGAGCGCCATCGAGGCACTGAGAGGCGAGAGAACCACGTTGGCCCGGTCGTCGTCGGCGACGACCTCTGCCAGGAGCTCGAGACCGAAGGCGTTCGAGCGCTCGATCAGTTGCGTCTCGAGGACGGTCAGTTCCCGCGGGAGTTCATCGATCAACTCGCCGGGACCCAGGAGGTCCTCGCCACACCCTGCCGACAGGACGGTGGCCAGCGCCACGCCCGAAAGGATCGTTCTTGTCTTCACGCCCTGCGCCTCCGTCCGTTCGTTGTCCAAAGTGGCTCCCGGGGGATGCCCGGGAGCCACTATCGATCGAACAACGAACCGTCCGCCGCCCGTGTGACGGGCGCTACGGGGTGATCAGGTCGAAGTAGTCGGAGATGTTGAAGCCCGCGGGGTCCACCTGGTAGTACTGACCCTTGGCGAACACGCCCGTCGTCGGGAAGTACGGGGGCGGCTGCGTAGCTCCGCACTGGTCGTACGAGTACCGCTTCACGTATCCGGTGCCTGCCCCGGTTCCGACCGCGCCACGCGCGTTCTGGATGATGCCGCCCGTGAGATACAAGCAGCCGCGACCCCAGGTGTTGCCCTCGCAGCTCTCGTCGTTCGTCGAGCCGGTGCTGTAGTTCTGCACCGTGAAGTTCGATAGCGCGAGCACCGTCCCGTGAATGAACTCGTCGGAGGTGTCGTCGAGGGTGTAGTGGTTGTCAGGACCGGATCCACCGACCCACGCGGGGGCGTTGATGTCGTTGTCCGCCACGATCACGTCGTCACCGGCAAAGTAGCCCGCGATGTCCACACATGTCCCGGCGCCCGGGTCGGTAACGTACGTCAGGTCGTCCCCGAAGATGATGTCGTCGGTGGCCGCCACGGTCACTCGGCCGCGGAGCTCGCCGCTCACGACGACCTTCCCCGTCACGTGAATGACACCCTTGAAGTTGGGGTTCAACGCACGGCTGATCGGGAAGAGGTAGTTGGCGTCGGCACGCCCCGTGGCGGTCACGAGCGAACTCACCGTGCCAGGGTAGGCGAGCCACTGGCCGTAGCCATCGGTTGTGGCTCTGAAGCCACCGGCGATCGAGTCGTGACCGCCGAGGTAGCAGCGGCTCGTCGAACTCTTCAGTGCGTACTGGCGGTTGTGGCCGGAGGTCCCGTGATCCTTGGTGCTCATGAAGACACCACTATGGTAGTCTCCGCACTGGTCCGAGTACTCCTCGTTCCCTGTGGCCGTGACCCAGTCGGCGTCGTTGGACTGGTAGACACGGATGAAGCCCTCGTTGTCGTCGTTTCGGTCCCCGTCTCCGTTGAGGTCGATGGCGATGAACTCGATGCGGGTCGTGGCCTCACCGGAGCCACCGTTCGAGTTGCCGACGAACGCCGTGTTTCCGATGGCCGCCTGGACCTGAAGCTTGGCCAACTCCGCCGTAGCCGGCATCGGGATGGGTGAGACGTACTCGGTGTAGCCCTGGTGGAACGTCCCGTTCCACGGGGTGGGGACGTTCGAGGCCGTCCGGACCGGTCCGTGGAAGGTCGCTCCGGACGAGTAGATCTTGATCTGCGAGTTGCTGTGTACCGGTCCGAAGATCTGGTCCCCACCACCGAAGGAGATCGTGGCGGGCTCGATGTCGGTGAAGTACGCGTACTTGGCGAAGCTTTCCTGGAAGATCTGGGAACGGCGGATCACCCGGGCGCCTCCCGCATCTCCGACGACGGAGATGATCGAACCGAAGACACCGTACTGCCCACTCGTCACGCCGGATGGGCCGGCGTAGAGCCAGCGCTGCGCGCCGGGGATGGTGTCACCGGCGGCATCCGTGATCGGGGCGCCGGCCTCGAGGACGGTGTACCCCGAGTCGGGATAGAGCGAATCGACACCGTTGAGCATGGCCCGACCGAGGTCGAGGCCGGCGTCGGCCGCCGTCTCGAGCTCCGACTGACGCTCGTAGTAGTTGTTCACCAGCAGATGGTTCGATCCGAGGATCGTGGCTGCGGCTGCCAGGGATCCGACGATCAGGACGGCCAGAACCGTCATGATCAGGGCGAAGCCGCGCTCGTCCGAGCCGCGGAGGCGGGCAGACGGCCGGTTGCGGATTTGTGCGTTCATGGGGGTTCGTCTCCTGAGTCCGGCTACGGCACGATCACGGCCGGCGAGAGTTCCAACGTGGAGAGCATCGGGGTACAGTCCTGCGCGGCGATGGCGTAGACGTAGGTCTCGCCGGATGTGATGGCAGGATCGTCGTACTGGTAGTTGGCAAGGCCCGCTGGAATGCTGCGATACGGGTCGCCCCAGTCGGCCGTGATGGGGGTGGACTGCCGATACAGGACGTACCGGGCCACGTCGAGCTCGCCGGCGGTTTCGTCGACGGCCGCGTTCCAGGTGAGGCGCGAGGCCAGCGTACCGCTCGGGAGGGTCACCAGCTGGGCGCCCAGGGTATCGCCGAGGATCGGCTCGTCACCACACGTCTGAAGAAGGCTGAAGCCGGCATTGGGCATCGCGATCGTGCGTGTGGCAGCGACCACCCGCTCGTGGCGCCCGGAGAGCCCGTTCGAGCTCTGGAAGGACACTTTGACCGCTCGAATCGAGTCGGCGAGCGCCGAGTGTGCCGTGTCGGCGGGCACCCGGTGGAAGGTAGAACTGTGGTGGATCGGCAGGGTGCTGTCCGGGATCGCCGCGACCGCCGAAGGAGCACTGGAGAAGTCGATGCGCCTCAGGTAGGAGAAGAACGGCTCCGATCCGTTCTTCATCAGGTTGCGCGCCACGGCTTCCGGGCTTCCGTCGTTGACCTGCCGGAAGAGTACATAGTCGTCGTTGCGGGCCGTTGTCGTGTCGGCGGCGAACCAGAACACGAGAAGCTCGGCCGGACTTCTCGTACCCGCGCTACTCAGGTACAGGGTATCGGGCCAGGTCACGGCGCTGTTCGGAATCGTGATCGACGGAGAGGGCACGGTGACCTGGCCGTTCGGAGCGCCCAGGTCGATGTACGATGCGAAGACGTCGTTCGCGATGTTCGAGGCGTAGTCACCGGTGAAGGCGATCACGTCGTTGTCAGCGTAGATGAGCGACGGCTGGATGGTCGGTACATTCGTCCCCAGGCTGGGGAGGTCCATCTCGAGGGTCGAGAAGGCGTACCGCATGTTCTGCAGGGCCGCCATCTGGTCGAGGCCGCGCCGGAAGACCGTGTTCTGGCTGGCGACGAAGCCGACCCCGATCGTGAGGATGATACCGTAGATCGAGATGGCGACGATCAGCTCCACCAGGGTGAAACCGCCGCGGCGGCGAATCGGGTTCGTCGTCATGAGGACCCCACGATGAGCTTACGGGAAACCGGTTCCACGAGTCGACCACCGCGGATCACCACGGTCACCGTCCAGTAGTCGATGACCTTGCCGCCCGTACCACTCGCCGTGGTGCGGGAGAACGAGGTGACTCGCTGTGCGCCCGGCAGTCCGACGACAGCCGTGTCCGTCCCGCCGTAGAGCGTGTCCAGCCCCGCGAAACGCGGGTCGAGGGTGATCTCGGCCAGCTTGTCTTCGGCGGACTGCAGCGCCACGAACTCGGCCTCGAGGTCCGCGACCGGGGCGATCATCCGGGTCGTCGTCGTGGCCAGGCCGAGAAGGGCGACGCTCAGAATCAGGATCGAAATGGTGACTTCGACGAGGGTGAATCCCTCACGCTTCGCTGGGGTCAGCATGATTGGCTCCAATCTCCCGACTGGTGGGAGTAGCAGCGGACTCGGGCCGTGGCACGCTCGATCTCGATGGCCCGGCCGTCGTCGGCGTACAGCGAGCCGCCACCGACCGCGGATCGCTGCGACGTCAGGTAGATGATGGCTTCCTCACTGGAACTGCCGTTCCGGCGGAAGGTGAGGGCGGGCATCCCGTCCTGCGTTCCAGTGAGTGAGATGGCCGCGGAGCTCATAGGGCGAGCCGGGGTGGAACCCCGTCCGAACGCCGAGGCATCGTCGAGCTCGACGAGCTTCGTGTTCTCCCCGGAGTCGATGGTGTTGTCGTTGTCCAGGTCGTAGTGGACCCGAATGCCTCCCGCCGCCGTGTCGAAGGCGAGCACGATGTTGTGCTGGCGCATGACCGCGTTGCGTTGCTGTGCGGTCAGGGTGCTGGCGAGAAGGAGAACGCTGCTGTCCATCTGGAAGCGTTCCGCCCTCATGGCGGGGGCCGCGATGCTGGTCACGATTCCGATCAAGCTCATCACGAGGATGAGTTCGATGATCGTGATCCCGTTTCGGTTCTGAACCATGGCTGTAGCGGGGGGGCGTCGTGTTGTCTTCGAGAGCCGTCCATCTGGCTCCGACCGGCTCACTCGAACCGGTTCGGCCCCTACCTCGTGCAAGAGTCAGGCACGGATGTGCCATTTGTGAGGCGAACCTGTAAGGTGCTGGTGGGTGGTCCCTTACGGCGTTCGGCCGCGGCCTGGCCTGGCATCGTGGTTCGAGTGGGTCAGAAAGGTGTTCCTAGCCCCGGAACGCGTTGCCCGCCGCCATGATCGGCGCGACAGTCACAAAACGCTTGTATTTGATAGTTGAAACATCTAGTTTTTCGATGTGCCGGATCCAGCAGCGAGTCGATCGCTGTGTTCTGGGGGGAACTCCGGTGCATGACGGCGGCTGTCTTCCTCGCGGAAGTCAGCCGCCGCTTCTTTTTGGGGGCAGGGGGGACGACCCTCCGCACGCCCTACGCCGGACGCCCCGGCTCCTCAGACCTGGCAGCGGAACACACTTCGCGGCAGATCGGGCCTCGTCGGTCGGTCAGCGGCCGCCAACCACGTACTTCGTGAAGGCCCCGCCGGCCTGCGCGATCGAGTTCGGTCCCTCGGCCGCGTACACGTTTCCGTCCTCGTCGACTACGACACCTTCCCCTGCCGTTCCCTGATACAGGCGGCTTTCGCGTTCGAAGGGCGGGATGAAGCCGACCACGCGGTCTTCGTCGACGGGCCCGATCCGGACGCCGTTGCGCCAGTTCGGGTGGTTCGTCGGAGACGACTCCGAATCGATGGCGTACAACATGTCGTCCGGCGTGATGTGGATGCCGCTTATGCGCCCGTAGATGTAGCGAGAGTCGAGGTAGTTGCCGTCTTGATCGAAGATTTCGATCCGGTGGTTCCCGCGATCCGCTACGAAGAGCCGGCCCTGGGAGTCGAACGCGAGAGCGTGAGGGGTCCTGAACTGGCCGTGCTCCACACCGATCTCACCCCACTCCATCAGGTACTCGCCCTCCGGTGAGAACTTGATGATCCGAGCCGTCATTCCGGCGTCACGACCCTGCTGCATCGCGGCATTCGAGGTCATGCCCTGACCACTGTGTCCGTCGGAGACGTAGATGCTTCCGTCGGGTCCGGTCACGACGTCGTTCGGCTGATTGAACTGGCCGGGTTCCGTGCCGGGTTGCCCGGGAACGCCCAGGGTGAGGAGCACTTCGCCCGAAGGGCTGAACTTGAAGACCTGGTGCCCGAGTGTGCCTTCCGCATTCCCTGCGAAGTCGGTCACCCAGACGTTGCCGTCGGCGTCGACGTGGATGCCGTGGGGCGTGACCATGAGGCCGCCGCCGAAGTTGGCGAGGATCTCACCCGTGTTCCGGTCGAACTTGAAGATCGGGTCGACCGGGTTGGTCTCACAGGTAACCGGTGCGCCGGCGCCGAACGAACCCGCCCCACACCGTTCGTACGCCCAGATGTGCCCGTCGATCGGATCGATGTCGATCCCGGCGGTCGAGCCCCACTCCCGACCTTCCGGTAGTGTGCCCCAGTTCCGAACGACGGTGGGAGCCGGGTTCGGAAGGCCCTCACCGGTGATCGGGTTTCCGTCCGGTAGCGGAGTCTGCGGTGCCGACGAGGTGCACGCCGCCACGAGGAGAGCTGCCGCGAACGCGGATACGGTACGGGACGACGACATCGGAACCCCCGAGCTAGTGACACGAACCCGACCGCCCCACCACCACCCGGGCAAGATCGGAGTCGCGCCGCCTACGCGCGAGTGCGTGTAGGTGCCCCCCCGGTCGGCTCCGCTCCCGGTCAGCCCCCCTGGTCGATCCGCTCGAGTTCGACCCGTCGGTTCTGTGCGCGGCCCTCGCTCGTGTCGTTCGTAGCCACCGGCTGATCCGGACCGAAGCCGCGCGACTCCATCCGATCCTCCGCCACACCGCGCGTGGCCAGATAGGTCACCACCGAGGCTGCGCGGTCCTGCGAGAGTGTGACGTTGTACGCGCGCTGACCGGTCGAATCCGTGTGGCCGCTGACGCGAACCCGGATGTCGGGGTTGGCCACGAGTGCGGAAGCCACGTCATCGAGGATGTCGCGAGCCGCGGGCGTGAGTTCGGCGCTGGCGGTTTCGAAGGTCACTCCTTCGAGAACGACCACCACCGCTTCCTCCTCGAACAGAATCTGACAGCCGTTGGCGTCGACTTCGATGCCGGGCGCCGTGCCGGGACAGAGGTCGTCTTCGTCCCACACGCCGTCCGCGTCTTCATCGAGGCGACACCCGACTGCGTCCACGCCCACACCGAGGGGTGTCCCCGGGCAGTCGTCGAGGTGGTCCGGGACCCGGTCCCGATCGGTATCGATCGGACAACCCGTCGGATCGACCGACACGCCGGCCGGGGTCGACGGACACAGATCGTCCTCGTCGAACACGCGATCCGCGTCGGCGTCGAGTCGGCACCCAACGCGGTCGACACCCACGCCCGGAGGTGTCATCGGACACATGTCGTCCTCGTCCCAGATGCCGTCCCCGTCTTCATCGAGTCGGCATCCCACGGCGTCGACGCCGACACCCGCGGGGGTGGCGGGGCAGAGGTCGGCTCGGTCCTGGACGCCGTCTCCGTCGGTATCGCGGAAGCGACCTCGCCCGAGATCCACCGACAGGCCGGCGGACAGATTCCAGTTGTCGTGATCGGACACGACCGAGCCCGCTACGGTCGATCCCTCGTTGAAGGGACCGCCGACGGCATCGAACTGCACTTCGCTTCGGAAGGCGACTCGCTCGTTCACGTACGCTTTGATACCCGCCAGAGCCGTGAGGCCCGAGTCGGATCCGTCCACCGCGTCGGAGTAGTCGTTGCGCACGAAGCCGAGTCCGAGGGTCGGGTAGAAGTTCTCGGTGACGGGGATGCGGTAGAGCGCCCTGACGCGCAGGGGAACCCAGGTGGCACGCACGCGGGGTGGGGCCTCCGGGTGGGTCCAGGTGAAGGACGAGGCCAACTCGAGGGAGACGTTGCGCATCGGATAGACGCCGATGGCGCCCCCGAAGCCGGGGGCCGTACCGAAGGCGAGCGTCGTCGCCTCGTCGAAAGCCGTGCGTTGGACGAAGCCGAAGACCTCCACTGTGCCTCGGTCCTGCGCGACCGCCGGGGCGGCGACCGTCAGCGCGGCGGCCGCGACGGTGAGCGCAGCGTACCCGAATCGGGCGATAGGGAGAGGGGTCGTCACATCAGCCTCCGAAGCGCTCGCGCCAGAAGTCGGCCGCCGAGCTGATCAGGTCCTCGGTCACGCGCGTCCCGAGCGTCAGGAAGAAGCCCTCGCCGGACCGAACCGCGAAGTCCGGGTCCTGCAGGTCGCCGAAACGGTAACCGACTTCGATCTCGAGCGCTTCGTACGGCGCGACCACGACGCTGGGAGCGACGTCCCAGATGGCGCCCGCCGCGAGACCGCTCATGAGTCCGCGGGCCTCGAACTCGGCGCCGATCCACTCTTTGGCGTACCAGCGGCCGCGCACGCCCATGAAGTCCGTCTGGTTCCGGGTGACGATCGTCGTGGCCTCGGTGAGCGGCGTGCCGAGGCGGGTCGAACGCGTGGCGAAGCGGGCTCCGAACTCTACGTCGGAGCGCGGCGTCCAGATGGCCTCGAGGGCGGCGATGAGCCGGCTCTCGTCACCCTCCGTGGCCAGGACTCCGGAGCCGAACGGGTTGATGGCGTCCTTCCAACCGAACTTGAAGAGGACGTTCAGATCGTCCCGGTTCGTCGGACGGTAGGCGAGTCCCCAGAGGGTCGAACGCTCGCGCGTGTAGCGGGTCGTGAGCGAGCCGACGACATCGCGCTCGACGAACTCGGATCGGGAGAGCAGTCCGAGTCCGGCGTTGAAGGCGACGTCTCCGGCCAGCGTCGCGAGGCGGGTCGTCGAGATGCTGCCGTCCCGGTTCTCGGCCCGGAAGGAGGCGCGGTACGGCTTGTCCTCCGGGACGTACTCGGTCCCCACGCTGGCGGATGTGTAGTCGTCCTCCGGCTGGTCGAAGGGCGAGGACAGGACAGGGTCGCCCAGGGTCGCGCCCGCCACGCCGTTCCGACGCTCGAGCATCGTCGTGAAGCGCCAGTCGGTGCCGATCCGGAACTGATGGTTCAGTCCGACGATCGCGGCGTTCCGCTGACCGTCGATACCGCCGGAGATTTCGTAGGCGCCCCACGCCTTCGTGCCCGACCGGAGCTGTGAGGTCAGGCCGAAGCTCGTGAGGCCGTACGGGTTGGCATCACCGGCGGGGTCGACACGCAGGTGGCGCGCCTGAACGCCGAAGGCGTCCGTAATCCTCAGCTCGGCGCCACCACCGAGGTAGGCGCCACGGTTCGCGAGGCCATCGCCGTCGGACCACAGCTCGTTGCGCCCCTCGGCGAAGAGGTCGAGTCGGTCCGTGGCCGACCAGGTCACCTTGTACTCACCGGCACCGGACGAGGCGTCCTGTCCGGACCCGGAGCTGGCGTCGGCCGCCAGCCGTGCTTCGACCGAGACGTCCTCGTGCACGGCCTGCTCGTAGCCGACCGTGGCGCGACTCCGCTCGAGGTCCCGCTCCGAGAAGCGCTGGCGCTCGTACTTCGCGGTCGCGCGCCCCTCACCGACCTGGGCGTCTGCGCTCGCCCGCACCTCTTCCGTTCCGGGGCGCAGGGAGATGTTGGCCGGGTTCGTGAACTCGTCACCGACCCTGGACCACTCGGCCTGAAGGCGGACGCGGCCGTCGAGAAGGGGGGCGGCCCCGCGGATTCGCGTGGCGAGGCCGGTCGAGTCCGCGCCGGCCGCCAGTGCGACTTCGGCCGATACCTCGATGCCGTCGTTCCTTTTGACCGACGTGCCGAAGGCGCCCATCTGGAAGGTGCGACCCGGCTGGTCGTCGACGACGTAGCTCACCGTGACCGGAACCGAGTCGGCGATCGGGCCGAGGTCGACGGGGAGGTCGCTCGTGGCGCGAACGCCGAAGACCGGGCTCCGCTCCCCACCGGACTCGCCCTCGTACGTGACGACGAGGAACATCGGGTTGCCGAACGGATCGGCCGCGGGGATCGGCTGCTTGAGCAGGAGCGTGCCCCGCTGGTAGTCGATCTGGTACTCGGCGAAGCGCGTCAGTCGTTTCTCGCTGAGGATCCTCGTGGGGTTCTCGATCGCGCGCACTTCGACGCGGACTTCCTCGGTGCCCGGGAGGACGCCGGCGCCGAGTGCGTACGGTCCGGACGAGCCCTCGCCGCGCAGCTGAAGCTGCTGGAGCGCCTGAGTGGTCGAGGCTCCGAACGCGTTCCACACGACATCACCGGTCGTGATTCGGGCCGCAGCACCGGGGAGCGAACGGCCGTAACGACCGAGGGTCAGTCCGTCGGAGAAGCCGCTCGTCTGAACGTCCCCGAACATGAAGTAGTCGAGCCCGCGCTCGACTCGGGCCGAGAACTGGTAGCGCGAGGACGAGAGGGAGCGCTGGCTGCTGGCGTCCCCGAGGATCGGCTGCTGGCCCTCCTCGAGCGGATCGAAGTTCAGGCCGAAGACGTCGCGGCCCTGGTCGAGCTTCCGCGAGTCGTACGACAGGGTGATGGCGGTCTCGTCCGTGAGGCGGCCCCGCGCCGTGACGGAGCCGAAGTCTTCCCCACCGGCACCGAGCGAGACCTGACCGACACCCGTCACGAAGAGTGGGCGGGCCGGTGCGACGGACTGGACCTGGACGGTCGTTTCGGCGTCCGGCGCGCTCACCACGAGGGTCGACTCACCGGTGGTGTGTCCGGCGGCGAAGGTGACGGTGACCCAACCACTCCGGTCCGCCGCGACCTGGTGGCCCACGGAAGACGGATCGACATCGACGCCCAGGAAGGTCGCTCCGGGAAGGGCGACGGTCACGTGCGGCTCGTTCACGATCGGCACGTCCCACGCGTCGTAGAGACGGAGGCGGACGGAGGTCGGGGTCCGTCCGTCGGCCAGAGCGGTGACACGATCGTCTTCCGCATCGAGCCGAGCGATCGTACCGGACTGATGGACTCGGATGGAATCCCACCGCTCGGTCCCCCACGAGTTCACCATCCGCACGCGGAAGGTCTGCGGCCCCTGTTCGAGTGCGATACCGACGAAGTCGCCCACACCGTTGGGCAGGAGCTGACCCTCTTCGATCAACTCGTCGTTCCGATAGAGTCGAACCGCGCCCATGGGTTCGCCCTGAACTCCGATGTAGAGCCTGTTCGTCGGGGCGACGAGCCCGTCGACCGGGTCGACGATCCGGATGGCCGGGCCGTGGAGGAAGGCCGAACCGGCATCCTCGTCCCGGGCCGTTTCGGTCCGAAGGGGCTCGATGTGGACGCGCTCGGCTCCGGAGTCGAGAGCGTTCTCCGCGGTCGTGGCGGTCGAAGTCGCGACTTCCTCACCGGCCTCTCCGAGGCCAACGATGGCGTCGCCTCCGGGATCCAGGGCTTCGCCGTCGTCGGCCGCCGGGGCGACGAGGCCGACGAGCGGGTCCGTCGGGGTCCCGTCCAGCGCGAAGGAGGCGCGCGGTGAGTTCCACCCGTTGACCTCGACGACCTGGAGACGCTGTCCGACGCCCCGGGCGCGCGTGGTGAGGCCGGCCGGGAGGGTGATCGGATCGATGCGAAGGGCGTGGCGGCCGGGGCGAAGGTTGTTCAGCGAGAACTTCCCGTAGGCGTCGGTCGTGACGACCTGGCCGTCCGCCGTCACCACGTCGACTCGTGCGACGCCGGGCTCGTCGGGGGCCTGAAAACCGTCGCCATCGATGTCGTGGAAGACCTTTCCGAGTACGGTGCGGGTTTCGAGTGCCCGGTTCCGCGCCAGCCCGACGAGCGCCTGAGCGGCGTTCGAGGCCACGGCAATCGTCGATGTCGCGCCGAGTCCGCCGCGACGCGCCTCGGCGATGGCTTCGTTCAGCAGGACCCCCTCGGGGGCACTGTTGACCATGAGGACGTAGCGGAAGCGGAGGGACTCGAGCGGGCGGAGCTCGCCGGGGATCCATACCCGCAGGGTGTCGCCTTCGACGGCGAAGGAGTCGGCCTGGAAGGGGACCTCGCCGAATTCACCGGTCGAGGGAGACTGCGTCTGCGGTCCGTCCGGGAGCACGGTGAACAGGGGGCTGGGGCGGTCCGAGGTGAAGGATCCGGTCAGCGTCGACTCACGAATGAAGCGGGTCCCCTCGGGGAGAGCGAGTTTGACCAGGAGCTCGGACACGGTGGACTGCCCGTCGTTCGTGACCGTGGCCTGGAGCGGCAGCGATTCGCCGATGCCGATCTCGACGAACTCCGCCTGGAGATCGAGATCGATGCTGGCATCGAGACCCGGCATGATGGTGCGCGACTCCGAGACCGCGGCTTCGCCCGTGGCTCCGTCCCGAACGAGGTGTGCACGGTTGATGACGGTCGTGGTGTCGGTGATCTCCGGGATCGTGGCCAGGAGAGAGAGTTCGACCGTCTGACCCGGCTCGATGCGCGCGATGTCCCAGCGGACTTCACGACCGGTCACGGTGGCGCCCGGCGACGTATCCGCGAGAACGAGCGGCTCGGGAAGGGTATCGATCACGGCGACCGAGGTGGCGGCGAGGGCCGCGCTCGGGTTGGCGATCACGATCGTGTAGGCCAGGGTGTCCCCGGTCGTCGACGGGTCGAAGCCGGCTACGCTCTTCGAGAAGTCGAGCTCCGGAGCGGCTACACCCGTCGTGGCCCCGGTCGAGAGCTCTTCGAGAGTCCCGGCGGGTGTGTGAACCGACAGCCGACCGCGGTTCACGATCTGAGTGCCGATCGGTGCCGTGGCGTCGACCCGGAGCTGGAGCAGGATCGTCGCGTCGGTGTCGGCCGGCAGGTCGGTGAGATCGACACGGATCGTGCCCGTGCCGGGGTCGTACGACCCGGCGTCCCCGTCGACCTGGTCGGTCAACGTCTGCCCGTCCAGCTGGACGGTGCCGGCTTCGTACGTGGTGAACTCGGGCAGCTTGTCCTCGAAGAAGACGCTGTCTCGCTGCCCGGCTCCGTCCAGACGGACGGAGAGGGTATAGGTGAGGAGGTCGTCCGGCGCTGCGCGGTCGAGGTCGACGACCTTCGTGATCTGCGCGTCGATCCCGGCATCCAGCAGACGGACTTCGTCGGTGACCGAGTCCATGACCGCACCGTCGAAGCTGCTGACGGCCGTCGTCGTCACGGTCTCGATCGTTCCCTGAGCCGCATCGGAGGGGACCGACACGACGATCAGAACCGGAGCGCGCTCGCCGAAGGGGACCGTCGTGGGTCCCGTCATCAGTGTATCCGAAAGCGTGAGGCGCTGATCCTCGTCGACATCGTGGAAGACCCGGACGGACCATCCGTTCGGAGTGCTCGAGACGACCTGGAAGGCGTCGTCTCCGTTCCCCACGTTGCCCACGTTGTGCGCAAATACGACGTCTCGGCCGGCTTCCGAGATGACGAACCGCGGTGGGTCGATGTCCATGCCGGCCACCTGTCCTACGGTGAACGAAACCGATCCCGTGCTGGTGATCGCGGTGCCGTTCTCGGTCTGATACGACACCGTCGCTTCGTTCGATACCACGGTCCCCGCCCGCGTCATCGACCCGCCCACGCTCTGCGCGTGGAGCGGGGTCGTTGACGCAAGCCCGAGCGCGGCCCAGACCCCCCACGCCGCCGCGAGGCGGGTGAGGGGCCGGAGCCACTCGCTACGGAGAACCGCGGAAGGGTTCATCAGATCAGGTTCTCAGCCGGTCAGTTGATCGTGACCGCGAACACAAACCAGGCCGTCCCCCCTCCCCCGGGGAGACCAGCCGCGATCGTACCGCTGACGACTCCACCGGCCTCGGTGAGCGTCGTCCACGCCGTCGGGCTGCCCGTGTCGTTCAGGCTGGCCGCGACGTACGTGACCGGGAGCCCGGTGAGGTCGTCGGAGATGCCGTTGCTGCCGCCGGTCATCACGGCCGGGGCGGTACCGTTGTTCGTCACCTGGACCCGGTACCAGATCGTGGCGCCGGGCTGCGGGTTACCCGTGAGGGTCGACGCGGTGTTGCCCTGCGCGTCCGCTTCCGAGGCGTGAACCGACTTCACCACCGAGAGACTCGGGGCGATGATCGTGACGACGTGGTCGTCCGAGTTGCTCGGCGTGCCGCCGACGGACGAAGCCGTGGCGGAGAGAGAGACCGTCGAGCTGCTTCCGGCGTCCGTCACGGCGCCGTCCACACGGTATTCGACGTCGATGGTGCTGACCTGGCCGGCCGTGAAGGACGTCGAGGTCCCGGTACCGACAACCCATGTGCCACCGTCCACCCGGATGCGGGTGACGACGACGGTCGCGGCGTTCGCACCGTCGAGCGAGGCGAGCAGGTCGATCGTGGCCGTACCACTCAGGTTGCTCGTGACCGTGAAGGCCTCGGTGTACAGCGTCGTGCCGTTCGACGGGAGTCGGTCGATCGTGCCGTTGGTGGCGACGACGTCCAGCGAACCGTCGAGGACCGGCGTCACGACCGTGGTCGAGGCGTTGGTGTCGCCTCCGCCTCGGGTCGACGTGGCCGTGAGTTCGACGCTCGAGGAGTTGCCACCTTCACCGGCCGCGACGTCGTAGACCACGTCGATCGTGATGCTACCACCCGCCGGGACGCTGTCCGTCGGCAGGAGCAGCGCGGTGTTCAGCGCAGCCAGGGTCGGGTAGGTGACCCCGCCGTACACATATCCGGTCGGTCCGGCCACGTCCGAGTCGGTCGTGGTCACCGTGACCTGGATCTGGTCGGCGCCGTTTCCGTTGTTCGTGATCGTCCAGGGGACGGTGTTCCCGGTCGAAGGCGACGCGGGGGTGGCCGTGGCGGCACTCGTCACGTCGAGCGAGCCCTGGAAGCCGACGGTGACCGAGACCGATCCTGAGGCGGCAGCGTAGGTGTTGCCGTTCGCATCGGTGTAGGTCGCCGTGGCGGTGTTGGTGATGACGGTCCCTTCGGCCGTCTGGGCGGACAGCGACGTGCCTCCGCCCGCCATGAGCACACCCATCAGGGCGACCCACAGCAGCGTGGCCCCCTTACGGGCCAGGTTGTAGCGGTTCATCGGTCGTTACCTCGCAGCGAGTTGTTGGGGTTGGGTTCGGCCACTACCGCGCGGAAGCGCGCCGTGACCTGAGCGCCCGGGTTCACCGAGCCGGTGATCGTCCAGCGCACGTGCGTGTACGCATCTGCCGGGGCTGGTCGGGTGACCGCCTCTCCGGCGACTTCGACCTCGACCTGCGGCTGCTCCGTCCAGCTCGAGCCGCCGTCGATCGAGTACTCCACGAGCAGATCCTGCCGGCTCGCGGTGACCGATCCGGGGACGAACACGAGTCCCGCGGGGATCGGGTCGTTCAGCACGACGTCCGAGACGGCGCCGGCCTGGTGGTTGGTGAACGTCAGTCGGTACTCGATGACGTCACCGGGAAGCGTGCGGCCGGCATCGGCCGTCGCGCGCTCCGACGACGAGGCCGTGACGTTCTCGGCCTCGATCGTGAGGGCTTGTGGCTCGGCGACCTGGGCCGACGCGGGAAGCGCCAACGCCAGGAGGCTGAAGCCGAGGATGATTCCCTTCCGCATGGGATGTCTCCTGCTGTGGGAAGTGGTGCCCGCGATCGACCGGGGGAGGTCGGACGGGCGGGGGTCGGCCGACCCGCACGACGCGATTTCGTCGCGCGGGGTCGAACCGGTGGAGGTCGGGCGCGTGGGCGCGCCTCGACGCGAGTAGGGGGTCGCGTTCATCAGCGGATACCTGCTGTGAAGCGGAAGACGGCGGCGTTGTCGGGCGCCGCGGCCGGCAGGGGGGTGTCGAGGGTCCAGCGAATCGCACGGACACATCGATCGGAGCCGACCGCGGC
>JAUIKL010000123.1 GCA_030430625.1 Gemmatimonadota bacterium | reverse complement strand
CAGGAGGTCCTTCCTCTCGACGAGGCACGGCGCGCTCACGAGATCCTGGAGAAGGGCAACATCTTCGGAAAGTTGGTCCTGGTGCCGTGAGTGATCTCACGCTCGTCGAGGCCCAGGCCAAGGTCGACGCGTGGATCTCGCAGTTCGAGGAGGGCTACTGGCCTCCACTCACCAATTTGGCGCGCCTGATCGAGGAGGTCGGTGAACTCGCTCGGGAGATGAACCACCGCTTCGGTCACAAGACGAAGCGGGCGGACGAACCGGAGCAGGACCTGGCCATCGAGTTGGCCGATGTCCTCTTCGTGCTCCTCGTCATCGCGAACGAGCAGGGGATCGATCTGGACGAGGCGCTGGAGCGGGTGCTCGAGAAGTATAGGGTTCGCGACTCGGATCGGTGGGAGCCGAAGCGGTCGGACTGAGCGCCCCAGGACGTACCTTGTCGACATGGATACGACCCTCGTCGCCGCTCTTCTACCCTGGCTCGCGCTCTTCGCCTATGTGACGTTCGTCACGCGCTTTCCCAACGAAATCGCGGATCCGCCGGAGGGCCGAGTCGATGTGGAGGGGGCGGGTTCCGAAGTCCCCGAGGTGAGTGTGATCGTGCCCGCCAGGAACGAGGCGCGAAACATCGAGGCGTGCGTCCGCTCTCTCGCTGCGAGCGACTTCTCCTCGTTCGAGGTCATCGTCGTCGACGACCGGAGCGACGACGACACGTACGAGCGGACGATCGCCCTTCCCGCGGGTTCGGCCCGGCGCATCGAAGTCGTGCGGGGTGAAGAACTCCCCGAAGGGTGGCTCGGAAAGCCGTGGGCGTGCCACCAGGGGTATCGCCGTGCGCAGGGCGCCTGGCTCCTCTTCACCGACGCCGATACCACCCACGGGTCTCGTCTGCTGTCCAAGGCGGTCCACACTGCGCGGCAACAGGGTGCGGACCTCTTCACCCTGGTGGGCCATCAGTTGGTCGAGACGTTTTGGGAGAAGCTCGTCCAGACCCAGATCTTCCTGACGATGCTTCTTCGCTTCCCGGACTTCGAGCGGACGGCCCGCAACGGTCGTTGGCGAGAAGCGATCGCGAACGGCCAGTTCCTCCTCTTCCGACGGTCCGCATACGAAGCGATCGGCGGCCACGAGGTGGTACGCGACGAGGTGGTCGAGGACCTCGCTCTGGCTCAGCACGTGAAACGCGCTGGGCTGTCACTCCGGATCGGAGGGGCAGCCGACGACCTGAACACCCGGATGTATCGGTCGCTGTCCGAACTCGTGGACGGTTGGAGCAAGAACCTGGCGCTGGGTGGGCAGCAGACCCTGCCGAAGTGGCTCCGCGGGATCGCCATGCCGATGGCGTTGTTCGGTGGCGTCGGGCTGTGGCTCGTGCCCCCCGCCGTCCTGCTTCTGTGGTGCATGGGCGGGGTCGTCGACTTTGGTGGCTTCGACGTCGCGGTCGAGGGCGCGTCGATCGCTCGAGATGTGGGACGGATGTCGACGACGGGCCCTGCCGTGTCGTGGGCGCTCGCAGCCTATGGGCTCAACACGCTCACGTGGGGCGTCTTTGCACGACGGGTCCGGGTTCCATTCGGATACGCTCTCCTCCATCCGATGGGGGCGGCGGTCGGTACCTGGATCTTCCTCCGCTCGTGGCGGCGAGGAGGTTCGGTCGAGTGGAAGGGGCGTCGCTACCGGGTACCGCCCGCGGCGGAGCGGTTGTGAACCACGCCTCCCTCGTGGATCGTCTGCGCGCCCGCGCGCTCGGGTCGGGCGCGGCCCTCTTCGGGGTGACGGATCTCGTGGAGTCCAGCCATGGGTCGCGCCTGCACCAGTGGCTGACGGATGGAATGCACGGGGAGATGTCCTACCTGGCCCGAGACGAGGCGGTCGAGCGCCGAGTCCGGGTCGACCGCACGCTCCCGGGCGCCCGCTCGGCCGTTCTCATCGGCGTCGACTACGCCACCGAGCTCAGACCCGACGCGGAGGTGGACCCGTCACGCCCCGTCATCGCTCGATACGCGCGCGGCCGAGACTACCACGACGTGCTCCCCGGTATCCTCGAAGGGCTGGCCGCGGTCATTCGGGCCGACCATCCGGAAGCGCGGCATCGGCCGTACGTGGACACCGGTCCGATCCTCGAGCGGGAGTGGGCCCGGGACGCCGGACTCGGCTGGTTCGGCCGCAATACGATGCTCATCCACCCACAGCGAGGCTCCTGGTTCGTCCTGGGGATCCTGCTGACCGATGTGGTGATCGAGCCGACCGGGTCCTTCGACGAGGATCGTTGCGGACGGTGCCGGGCGTGCCTCGATGCCTGCCCCACCGGCGCGCTGCTCGGTCGAAACGCGGAGGGTGCACCCGTCCTCGACGCCCGTCTCTGCATTTCGTACCTGACCATCGAAGCCAAGGGTGCGATTCCGCTCGACCTCCGGTCCAAGCTCGGGAACCGGGTCTTCGGATGCGACATCTGCCAGGAGGTCTGTCCCTGGAACGAGCGCTTTGCAAAGGAGGCGAGTCTCCCGGCGTTCGCGCCGCGAGCCGATCTGGACGGAGTCGGTCTGGTCGAGCTGGCCCTTCGGATCCTCGAGATGTCGGAGAAGGGGTACCAGCGCGAGTTCGCCGACTCTCCGCTGTCGCGGCCCAGGCGTCGGGGGATGCTCAGAAACCTCTGTGTGGGCATCGGGAACTGGCTGGCCGGCCTCGATGGTAAGGCCCCGACCGACGCGCTCGATTTCCTGGGACAGGCGCTGACGGATGCCCAACCTCTGGTGCGAGCGCACGCCGCGTGGGCCTTGGGGCAGGCGAGGTCGGAGGTGGCCGACACCCTGCTGGAGCACCGCCTCCGCGAGGAGACGGATCCGGGCGTTCGCGTCGAGATCGAGGGCGCGCTTGCCTGGACGTAGGGTGACGCCTTCCTAGGGCTCGACGTCTTCGAAGCCCTCGAGCAACGCCTCGACGTCGAGTACGTAGGCGAACAACCCGGGAACGTAGGCGCTGGAATAAAGAAAGCTCGTGCGCTCGGCGAGCGCGGCCAACTCGTCCACGAATGCGGGTCGCCAACCGCCCACGAGCAGGGTGGCTGGATCCTGAGTGGCGAGCCCGACGGTCGGAAAGGCTCGGTCGACGTCCCGGATCACGTTGGCGATGTGTGACTCCCCTTCGGAGCGGGCGGGGGCGGTGAAGTCCCACGCCGTGGTGGTGACGATCCGACGCTGGCCGTAGGGGAAGTGGAAGTAGCGGCCATCGGCGGAGAACTCGGCTGCCTCGCGCTCCTGTGGGTAGAACGGCAGCAGGAGGTAGAAGGTCTGAGCGCTCATCAGGATGACCTCCGGACCCGACCCGGGATCGAGGGTCCCGACGATCCTGGTGAGGTCGTCCTGGAGGAGGACCTGGTCCGGCGGGGCCCACGGTGCGGCCTCGGTCCCGACGAGTCGGCCGACCGGACCCCCCAGGGCGAGGAGAACGGCCGTGGCCGCCACGCTCCCCAGTTGGACGGTTCGGCTCGCTTCAACCAGCTGCCCGGCCAACCAACCGAGCGCCGGCACGGTGGCGAAGGCCAGCCACACGGTGTGTCGGGTACTTCCGAGCGGGTAGATGCCGAGCGCGGCGGCGGCGATCGCCATCACCAGTGACATCGCACCGAGGAGCGAGAGAATCGGTGCTCGGCGGGCCGCGAGTCCGAAGGCGGAGAGGGTCAGCAGCGCGATAGGCCCCCGCAGCCACGGTCCCGCAAGGAGATGTTGAAAGCCGAGAAAGCCGAGCCATGCGTCGGCCGGCCTCGTGACCATGTAAAAGCTCAGCCAGCCGTCGAGGGCCTCGTCGGCCAGAGCACTTCCCGCGAGCGGTCGGATATGCACGACGTACATCGCGACGACGACGAGGCCGGGCACGAGGTGAGCCCAGAAGAGTCTCCGCCAATCGGGGTCGCGCCGCCGGTGAGGTGTGCCGAGCGCGACCACGGTGAGCCCCAGTGCTCCGACAGCCAGGCCGGAGGCATAGTGCGTCAGGAGGGCGGCCGATGTCGATGCGGCGTAGACGACGAGGGCGCGGGTCGACGGCTCCGTCCGGTATCGGAACAGCGCCAACGACGCTACCGACAACAGGCACAGCTGAAGCGTGTACGGCCGCATCACCTGTGACAGCTCGATCGCCCCGGGGGCGAGCGCCATCGTCGTGCCCGCCACGGCCGCAGCCACGGCGCCCGCCATCCCACGCCCTGCAGCTTCCCGTGCCACCGCGGCGATCGCCAGTACGGCCAGGATACCACAAGCCACCGAAAAGAGTCGGAATGCCAGGAAGTCCCAGGTGAAGCCGCCGAGGCCGCGCAGGAGTAGGTAGTAGAGAGGCGGGTGCGCGTTCGCCGAGACCTCGGCCCAGAATCCTGCGAAGTCGGCCCGGGTCAGGATCGAGTAGTAGATCCCTTCATCCGGATTCAACCACCAGGTCTCGAGCCCCATGAGCCGTGGCACGAGCGCCAGGACAGCGAGAACTCCGAAGACGAGCCGGTCACGTAGCTGATCGCGGCTCCGAGGCGGGTCGGACGGCTGTGGTTTCACGTACGCGAAGCTAGACCGAGCCCCGAGGGCCTGCCAGGAATTTTGTTGAGGTGTGCGTGGGGCCGAGCCATCTTGCCGGATGGCGCTCACACGCACGCACGACGTCGCGGAGATCACCCCGGACGAATTCGAGCAGGGCCTTCGCGTTGCTCGCGAGCAGCGCGTGGCCGTGTTCGTCGTGGCCTACAACGCCGAAGGGCACATCCGGGAGACGCTGCAGAGAATTCCCGAGGCGTTGCGGTCCGAGTTGGCCGCCGTCTACGTGATCGACGACTCGAGCCAGGACGAAACCTCGAGCGTGGCGCGGACCCTTCAGGACACGATGCCGAAGCTCCGTGTCTTCCGGACGCCGTACAACCAGGGGTACGGGGGCAACCAGAAGCTCGGCTACCAGTATGCGTCCGAGGAGGGGTTCGACGTCGTCGTTCTCCTACACGGGGACGGCCAGTACGCGCCGGAGTTCCTCCCGCGTATGCTGGCCCCTTTCGACGATCCCGACACCGCGGCTGTGTTCGGATCCAGGATGATGGTCCCCGGTGCTGCGCGTCGTGGCGGCATGCCCCTCTACAAGTACGTGGGGAATCGGATCCTGACGTGGATGGAGAACCGGCTCCTCGACGCCTCGCTGTCGGAGTTCCACTCGGGTTACCGTGCGTACCGGGTTTCGGCGCTGGAGCAGGTGCCGTTCCAGTACAACACGAACGACTTCCACTTCGACACGGAGATCATCATTCAGCTTCTGGCACGGGGGCTGAGGATCGTCGAGGTGCCGATCCCGACGTACTACGGGGACGAGATCTGTCATGTGGAGGGTGTCCCCTACGCAGCCAACTGCATCCTGACGGTGCTACGCTCGAAGGCGAACCGCTTTCACCTCGTGTACCACCCGAAGTTCGATGTCTTCGGGACGGACGACTACGTCTTCAAGGCGTCGCCCAATACCGTGCACCAGCACGTACTCGGTCGGTTCTGGCGGAAGGGGGAGAAGGTACTCGAGTTGGGCGCCGGCCACGGGGAGGTAAGTCGCCACCTCGGGGAGAAGGGTGCGGATGTGGTGGCGGTCGACATCCACAGGCCGGATCGAGACTTCGATTTTCCCTATCTGAGCGCGAACCTCGACCAGCCGTTCGCGGAGGAGGTCGCCGCGGAGATGGATGGAGCAGCGGATACGGTGTTGGCCCTGGACGTCATCGAACATCTGTCCCGTCCGGAGACGAGTCTGCGTGAGATCAGAGGGGTCATGAAGCCCGGCGGACTCCTCGTGGCGAGCACCGGAAACGTGGCGTACGTGCTCGTGCGCATCATGCTCGCGCTCGGTCAGTTCAACTACGGGAAGAAGGGCATCCTCGACCTGACGCACACACGTCTCTTCACGGTGCGCTCCTTCTGTCGTACGCTCGAAGGCGAGGGCTTCCGCATCGACGCGGTCCGTGGCTTCGGGCCCCCGATCCGTGACATGGTCGGCACCAGTTTCGTGCTCAGGACGCTCGACTCGATCGCCGGAGGGCTGGCCCGTGTGTGGCCCTCCCTCTTCGCCTATCAGATCCTGGTCGAAGCGACCCGGCTCGACGATGTCGACTCGCTGCTCGCAGGAACGCTCGAGTCGGGTGCCCACCCCGCGCCCGCTCTCTCGGCCCCGGACGCGTCGTCCGCGCGGGACGGACGTTCCGGGGACGGGCTCTCCGTGCCGGACGGGCCTTCCGCTGCGGGGGAGCCGGATCGCGTGGTGGGCAGCTAGCCGATCGGTCGCCCTACTCCGATTTGAGGACGGTGATCGGGTCCACGCGCGTCGCTCTTATGGCCGGGACGAGACTGGCCGCGAGCGCCGCCCCCGCCATCACCAGGGCCACGAGCGCGAAGGTGGGTACGTCCGCTGCGTCGACTCCGTAGAGCAGGTCGTCCAGGAAGCGAGTGAGAACGAAAGCACCCAGGCCGCCCAGGACGATCCCCGCGGCCGACAGGCCGAGGGACCACCGCAGGACGAGAGCGCGAATCCCGCCGCCGTTCGCCCCGAGTGCGATCCGAACACCCATCTCCCTGACCCGGGTGCTGACGGTGTAGGAGACGACTCCGTACAAGCCCACGGCCGCCAGGAGGAGGGCCACGAGGGCGAAGCCGCCGAGGAGCGTCATGGTGAACCGATCGGCCTGAAGGGTGGAGTCGACGATCTCTACCATGGGCTGAACACCGGCCAGAGCGATGTCGGGGTCGAGCGCCGAGACCTCCGCCCGCACCGCACTGGCGACCGACTCGGGCTCCATCCCCGTCTTCACCACGGTGAACATGAACGTGGACGGAGCCTGAGCGTACGGAACGTAGAGTGCGTTCCGACTCTCGGACCGGATCCCGAAGTTCTTGATGTCGCGAGCGACGCCGACGATATCGCGCCAGATCGGATCGGACGGGTTGTTCACGTTGAGCCGGCGACCGATGGCGTTGCCGTCGAAGTAGTCCCGCTCGAGGGTCTCGTTGACGATGATGACCCGGGTCGCCTCCGCGTCGTCGGACGGGTCGAAGCCGCGGCCGCGAACGATCTCGAGTCCCATGGTGTCGAAGTAGCCGGGTGTGGCCCTCCGGAGCCAAACCGAGGGCTCGAGCCCCGGCTCGGGGGCCGGCCCGCCCTCCACCCAGAACGTGTTGTCTCCGTCGAAGCCGGCCATCGGGAGGTTCGTGATCGAACCCGCGCCCTCGACACCCGGAAGCGCAGCGAGGCGTTCCTCGAGGGGGCCGAAGAAGCCGATACGTGAGGTGGCGTCGGGGTACCGGACCTGTGGCAGTTGGATCTGCATCGTGAGGACCCCGTCCGGCTCGAAGCCCAGATCGACCCGACCGAGGTTCTGGAAGCTCCGGACGAGGAGTCCCCCACCGGCCAGAAGAACCAACGCCATGGCCACCTGGCCGATCACGAGGCCGTTGCGGAGTCGGGCGGCCGTGTTGGATCCGCCCGTCCGCCCACCGGCTCGGATCGCCGATGCCGGGTCGGTGTTCGAGGCCCGCAGGGCCGGGAGCAGGCCGAAGAGGAGGCCGGTGGCCAGTGAGACGCCCGCAGCAAAGGTGAGGATGCGTCCGTTCACGCCGACCCGATCGATGCCCGGGGTCCCAGCCGGGGCCAAGGAGACCAGGAGGTCCGTGCCGACGAACGCTAGCGCGATACCGAGTCCCCCACCTACGGCGGCCAGAAGCAGGCTCTCCGTGAGCAGTTGAGACGCTACTCGCACCTTCCCGGCGCCGAGGGCGATCCGCACGGCGAGCTCGGAGGTGCGTGTGGTGCCTCGGGCCAGGAGCAAGTTCGCGACGTTCACACACGCGATGAGCAGGACGACGAGTACGGCGCCGAGGAGGACCCACAGCGCCGTGCTGGCCTGCCGGACGAGGTCGGACTGGAGGGGGTAGACGTTGAAGCCGGTGTCGATGTTCTCCAGTGGGTACGCCTCTTCAAGCCGTCGGCCGACCTCGACGCTCCGCAGCCGCGTCTGCTCCATGGCGTCCCCACTCGTCATGCGACCGACGGCTCGGAGGTAGGCCCCCCCGCGGTCGTCGACGGTTTCGTCGAGCTGGAGTGCCGTCCACACGTCCGTTCCGAGGAAGGGAAGTGGCTCGAAGTCGGGCGGCATCACGCCGACGACCGAGTACGGACGGTCGTTCAAGAGGATCGACCGCTCGAGGATCGTCGGGTCGGCCCCGAGTGCCCTCCGCCAGAAACCGTCGGAGATGACGACCGCCAGGGGCCCGTCGGGCCGATCTTCGTCGTCCGTGAACGAACGGCCCAGCGCGGGTTCGACGCCGAGGACATCGACGAGCATACCGCGTGAGACCGCTGCGCCGCTCAACCTCTGCGCTCC
>JAUIKL010000122.1 GCA_030430625.1 Gemmatimonadota bacterium | reverse complement strand
ACACTACGAACGCGTATCGGGGGGTCGCTGTTCCCCTCCGGAGACACTCGAAGCGCAGGGCGTGCGCGTGGCCTTCGTCGGCTCGATCGAACTCCTCGAGCCGCTCGGGCCGGATACTACGGTGGGCCGTTTCCTCGCGCGACGTGGGGAGGCTCTCCATCACATCGCGTACCGCGTCGACGACCTGTCGGCCGAGCTGGAGCGACTCCGGACCGAGGGCGTTCGTCTCATCGACGACGAGCCCCGACCGGGTGCGGGCGGCCACTCGGTGGCGTTCGTGCACCCCGAGAGCACCGGTGGTGTCCTCGTGGAGTTGGTCCAGCACGGCTGACCTTCCGTCACCCTCCAAATCCGCGGGGGTTCCCGCGGGTCGGGTCAGCGCGCGGCCATCACCCGCTGGAGGTCGACCTGCTCGACCAGCCAGCGCCCGTCACCGTCCTGGACGACGACGAAGGGGACGTCCATCACCGTCGCGCCATTGCGCGTCGTCATGTTGACCATGACCCGACGGGTCGGGCTCGTGCGCCCGGCCACCGACGACTCGTCGACGATCTGGTAGTCCTCGTGCTGGAGGATGGACGCGATGGCGTCCATCCGAATCTCCACTTCCTGCTTGGAGGTGCACGACGAGCCCCCGAAGACCGTGCCGATCTTCTTGAAGGCGCAGCCCATCGTCGAGCCCGTGTCCATGGCCGACCCGTCCTGGGTGCCGAAGATCCGACCCATGGCCACGACGTCGCGCTCGTTGGCGGCCTGGAGGAACCGCTCGACCGACAGCTGTGCGCCGACCGCCGGGGGCGGTCCCTCGACGACCACCGTGGTGCAGGCGGCTGTGAGAATTCCGAGGGCGAGAACGGACAGAATCGATCGTGCCTTCATCGTGCGGACCTCTCGGGCGCGGTGAGCGTTCCTCGAATCTTCATAGAATGGACCTCCGGCGGAAGTCTTTTCTTCGTGTTCCCTTCGGGGCCGCGCGCGAGCCCGTCACAGCTCGACCTCCTGCGTGGGGGACGCCCCGTTCTGGGACAGGTGTTCCGGCGGACGCACCTCGAATCGGAGCCCCTCCCCCGCCTCGTCCACCCGGACACCGACCGTCGTCCCCTCGGCGATCTCCTCGTCCAGCAGGAGAAGCGCCAACGGGTCCTGGAGGTGCTTCTGGATGGCCCGCTTGAGGGGGCGAGCTCCGAAAACCGGGTCGTAGCCCGCTTCGGCCAGGAAGTGCTCGGCGGCCTCGTCGACGTCGAGGGTCACCCCCACCTCGTGCGCCAGGCGAGACACCCGCCCGAGCTGGATCCGGACGATCCGGGCCAGCTCCTCCGTGTCGAGCGGCCGGAAGACGACGATGTCGTCGACCCGGTTCAGGAACTCGGGCCGGAAGTGCAGGTGCAGCTGTCCGCGCACCCGCTCCTCGACCTGATCCCATGCACCCTCGGCACCGGCGTCCAGGATGTCCTGGCTGCCGATGTTCGACGTCATGAGGATCACCACGTTCCGGAAGTCGACGGTCCGCCCCTGCGCGTCGGTCAGCCGTCCGTCGTCCAGGATCTGCAGGAGAACGTTGAATACCTCCGGGTGCGCCTTCTCGATCTCGTCGAAGAGGACGACGGCGTGCGGGCGCCGACGCACCGCCTCGGTCAGCTGCCCACCCTCGTCGTACCCGATGTAGCCGGGAGGCGCCCCGATCAGTCGGGCGACGGCGTGCTTCTCCATGTACTCCGACATGTCGATGCGCACGAGCGCCCGCTCGTCGTCGAAGATGAACTCGGCGAGCGCCTTGGCCGTCTCTGTCTTCCCGACCCCCGTCGGACCGAGGAAGATGAAGGAACCGACCGGACGGTTCGGGTCCTGCAGCCCAGCGCGTGAGCGCCGCACCGCGTTCGAGACGACCTCGATCGCTTCGGCCTGACCGATGACACGTTCGCCGAGGTGGCTCTCCAACTGCGTGAGCCGCTGACGCTCCGACTCCATGAGACGGGTGACGGGGATGCCCGTCCACTCGGCCACGACCGAGGCGATGTCGTCGGGCTCGACCTCCTCCTTCAGGTACTTCTGCTCCTTCTGGAGTTCGGCCAACCGAGCGGCCGCCTTCTCGATCGTCTCCTCGGCCTTGGGGATCTCCCCGTACTCGATCTCGGCGGCCCGGTTGAGGTCACCGGACCTCGTGGCGCGGTCCGCCTCGACTCGCAGCTCGTCGACACGCGTCCGGGAGGCGCGGATCTGGTCGATCACGTCCTTCTCGGCCTGCCAGCGCGCCTTCATGGCCTGGCTCTTTTCACGGAGTTCGGCGAGTTCCGCTTCGATCGTGCGCCGCCGCTCTCCCGCAGCGCCCTCCTGTTCGTCGGCCAGCGCCTGGCGCTCGATCTCGAGCTGGATGATCCGGCGCTCGACCTCGTCGATCTCCTGAGGAAGCGAGTCGATCTCGATGCGGAGGCGGCTCGACGCCTCGTCGATCAGGTCGATCGCCTTGTCGGGGAGGAAGCGGCCGCCGATGTAGCGGTCCGAGAGCTTGGCGGCGGCCAGGATGGCGTCGTCGGTGATGCGGACGCCGTGGTGGACCTCGTAGCGCTCCTTGAGTCCGCGCAGGATCGCGATCGCGTCCTCCACCGAAGGCGGCGCCACGAAGACCGGCTGGAATCGCCGCTCGAGCGCGGGGTCCTTCTCGATGTGCTTCCGGTACTCGTCGAGGGTCGTGGCTCCGACGGTCCTCAACTCCCCTCGGGCGAGGGCGGGCTTGAGCAGGTTCCCCGCGTCCACGGCTCCCTCGGCGCCTCCGGCACCGACGATCGTGTGCATCTCGTCGATGAAGACGACGTAGCGCCCGTCCGCCTCCGTGATCTCCTTGAGGACCGCCTTCATCCGCTCCTCGAACTCACCGCGGTACTTGGCCCCGGCCAGCATCGAGCCGATGTCGAGCTCGATGAGGGTCTTGTCGGCCAGCGACGTCGGGACGTCCCCCTCGACGATCCGCTGAGCGAGCCCCTCGACGATGGCGGTCTTCCCGACCCCCGGCTCGCCGATGAGGACCGGATTGTTCTTGCGCCGGCGCGCCAGGACCTTGATGACCCGCCGGATCTCCTCGTCCCGTCCGATGACAGGGTCGAGCTTTCCGCGCCGTGCCTGCTCCGTGAGGTCCCGCGAGAACCGTTCGAGCGCCCGGTAGCTCTCCTCGGGGGAGTCGTCGGTCACACGGTGCGAGCCACGGACCGCTTCGAGGGCCGCGCGCACCTCGGAGAGGGTCGCCCCTGCGTCCCGCAGGATCCGGCCCGCGTCGTTCTTCTCCCCGGTAAGGCCGAGGAGGAGGTGCTCGGTCGAGACGAAGTCGTCCCCGAGTTCCGCGGCCATGTCCTGTGCGCCGTCGAGCGCCTTGCGGAGGTCGCGAGAGAAGTTCGGGTCCGCCCCGCCCTCCACGCGGGCCATCCCGTCGACGGCTTCCCGCGCTCGGGAGCGGACCAGGTCCACGGGGACCTCGAGCTTGCGGAGGATCGGGGTCACGACCCCGTCCTTCTGGTCGAGGAGGGCCACGAGGAGGTGCACGCCGTGGATCTCCGGCGCACCCCGCTTTTGAGCATCCGAAACCGCCGTTTGCAGGGCTTCGGCCGCTTTGACTGTCAGTTTATCCGCGCTGAGCATGGTGTGGGCTCCGGATCGTAGGGTCGTTCTCCACCCTTGCTGCCATTTCGGCAGAAAGGGCGTCGTCTACCCTGTTATTAAAACAAGATCCGGGCCACGCCCAGGGGGAGACGAGTCGCGGGCCCGAGCGTGATTCCGCCCGGGCCCGGCTCCGTCGGTCAGCGGCCGAAGGGGGTCCCGCTCACGACCTTGATCCGGGTGCCGCCCTGGATGACTTCGGCCGCATCGACCCGGTTCAGTCGGGTCAGGACCTCCATGTCGACCGGCTGCGGGTTCGACCGGACGTACGTGTTGAGCGACATCGCCTCGGGCAGCGTCACAATGTCGAGACGCATCGGCTGAACGTCGAGGACACTCCGGTCGGTCACACTGTCGAACGACGAGAGCGTCGACGCGATCGAACCCGCGTGCGCTCCCCACTGGGCCGTGGTCGTGTAGCCCAGAAGCCGATAGGTCAGACCACCGTAGCCGATGAACGCGACCTCACCGGCCAGCGAACCCTCTTCGGTCGTCAGGGTGAACTCGGATCGGGAGATGTCGATCCCGCCCCGGCTCGACGTCCCCGCCGCTCCGCCCGAGATCCCCTCGCCGCGAAGGAACTCGCGTAGCTCCTGATCGGCGCTGCCACCGTCGGTGACCACCGTGAGCATGAGGAGCGCGTCCTCGGACGGGGCCTGGGCGGCCACCATCGAGCGCTGGTTCACGGTCTGCCATCCGGCCGGGAAGGTCAGCTCGAAGGCCAGCTCCGGGTGGAGGAAGCGGCTCCCCTCGAAGTATCCCTGTCGGGGGTCCGGCCCGTAGACGATCCCGTCGATCATGTCGAGGTAGGTGTCCCGGCCGATCCGACCGTCCCGGGACGCCCCGGTCTCCTCGATCGTGGCGCGGATGTCCGCGGCGCGGTTCTCCGGGTACGGGTGCGTGAGCTGCCACTCCGGCAAGCGCCCTTCCCCGCCCCCACCACCGGCGGCGGCCAGCATCTGGAAGACACCGACCATGGCGTCGGCGTCGTAGCCGAGGCGGTTGATGTAGCGCAGCCCCAGCCGGTCCGACTGGGACTCGTCCTCACGGGAGTACGACAGGTTCAGGACCTGAAGCGCACCCATGGCCAGCCCGGCGTTCTCCCGCAGCCGCTCCGAGGCAATCATCCCGCCGACGAGGAGCACCTGCTGGAACTGCTGGCGGCTCATCTGACTGGCGCCGTGGCGTGCGGTGACGTGGCCGACCTCGTGGCCGAGCACACCGGCCAACTCGGCCTCGGTGTTGAAGTGCGCCAAGATGCCCCGCGTCACGTAGATGAAGCCGCCGGGCAACGCGAAGGCGTTCACGATCGGGTCATCGACGACCTTGAACGACCAGGGGAGCTGCGGGCGCTCGGAGACCTCGGCCAACTCGAGACCGAGCTCGGAGACGTACGCCTGGAGCTCCGGGTTCTCGACCAGACCATAGGTGGCGGTCACCTGCGGGTCGGCCTCGAGGCCCATCTGAACCTCCTGGCTCTCCGACACCAGCATCAGCTCGCGCCGTCCGGTCGCAGGATTGACCGCGCACGCGGCCAGAAGGAGGGTGAGCGCGATGAAAGCCCAAGTGCCCCGTCGCATGACGTCGTCTCCTGTTCGTGGAACGGCTGCCCGCCGCTACGGCGAGCGAGTACACTAGCGTCGTCGGGTACCCACCCGGAAGCGGGAGGACCCTCCGCGCTTCAGGGGGATACCAGAGACGTCCGACGCGGCGTCACCCGCCGCACCCATCTCATCGACGATCCTTTCTGATGGCCTTCGACCGAATTCGAGCCCTCTTCGTCACATCGGCCGTGCTCCTCGTGGCCTGCGGCGGTGGCCCGGCAGCCGACGCCATCGACCGCGAGACTTTCATCGCGGCCTACGTCGACCTGCGCGTGGCCGCGCTCGAAACGGACAGCGCTCGGCTGGCCGACGGCGACCGGGCGGAGGTCCTCTCCCGCCACGGTGTCACCGCCGACGACCTGACCTTCTTTGCCGAGGCGCACGCCACAGACCTCGAGTTCATGCGCGACGTCTGGAACGAGATCGAGTTGCTGCTCGACCGCGACCCGGACGCCGACTGACCCCACCGGCTCAGCCGCCGATGCTGGCTCCGATCGCGATGGCGTCCCGGTCACCGACGGTGGCGCCGACTCGGATCAGCCACCCGTTCTCCAGGCCGAGGTCCAGACCCAGGTCGAGCGACCCACCGAGGTTGATGTTGTCCCCGTCACCCGAGCGGAGGTCGAGCGCCACGTGACCACCCGCGTACGGGCTGATCACGACGTCGGTTCCGCGGCCGGTCCAACCGATGACGGCACCGAGCGGTAGTGTCACGACCGTCGAGGAGCCGAAGCCGGCGCCGACACCCGACCACCAGAGGAGGTCGAGGGGCGCGTCTTCGACGCCGCGGGAGAGGTACCCCGAGATGTCGATTCCACCGGCCACCGCAATGCCGTCGGACGAGTTCTCATCCGTGACCGAGACGCGGTAGCCGAGCCCCACAGGGCCCGCCGCGTGGCGGAAGGTCAGCAGTCCACCGAGGTCCCCACCGTGGGGTGCGAGCACGAAGAGGCTGGCGCCCGAAGGGACGGCGTGGCTGATGAGCGGGGGCGAATCCCACGCCGTCTGGGCGGCACCCGGAACGGCGGCGGTCAGGGTGATGGCGGTGGCGGCACAAGTCAGAACGAGAGTCCGGCGCACTGGAGTCCTCCAAGGGGTAGATGTATATCGGGCACTCGATCTCATAGCGGCTCGAGGGAGCCGATCCATGACCGAGGAGACGCAAATGTCGTTCCAGCGAGCCTTCAGCGGAGCCCCCTGGGAGTCGAAGGTCGGATACTGCCGAGCCCTTCGAAGCGACGATCACATCTTCGTTACGGGGACGGCACCCGTGAGTTCCGAGGGCGGCGTGGCCCACCCCGGAGATGCGTACCGTCAGGCGCTTCGTTGCTTCGAAATCATGGGCGAAGCGCTGGCCGAACTCGGGGCCTCGTTCGAGCACGTCACACGGACGCGCATGTTCGTGACCGACATCGAGCGGTGGGAGGAGTTCGGCCGTGCGCACGCCGAGATCTTCGGCGACCACCCCCCGACGACGACGATGGTCGAGGTGTCCAGGCTGATCGACCCGGAGATGCTGATCGAGGTGGAGGCCGACGCCCTCGTCCGCTGACTACGGCCCGAGGACCGCGCCGCCCGAGAACCACGGGATCGATCGGAACGCCTCCACGTCCCCGTATCGGTCGGGCGGAACGAGCAGGATATCCGGATCCCCGTGCCAACCCTCTCCGCCCGTGCGCGCCGCCTCGACCGCCGTCGACGTGAGGACTCGGCACCCGCGCTCCGCAGCCCACGTCAGACAAGGATCGAGCAGTTCGGGACGGTGAACGGAGAGAAAGAGGAGCGGAGGCGAGATCGTGTCCGGGAAACCGGCCAGCACCTCCGCCTCCGCCCCCTCGACGTCGACCTTCACGACAGTCGGGAGCGCTCGCCCGTCGGCCACCACACCCGCCACGGTCCGGACATCGACCACCTCCCCCTCCCCGCCGAGGTGGAAGGCGACCGACCCTCCGCGGCCGCCGAAGTCCGAAGTCCCCTCGACGTCCGCCAGGGCCACGGGCACGACATCGGCGTCGACGCGGTTCCACGAGAGGTGTCGCTCGAGGTACCAGCGGTTGAAGGCCGACGGCTCGAAGGCGGTCACCTTCCCCGCCGGGCCGGCCACGTGCGCCGCGATCAGGGTGGCGTAGCCGTAGTGCGCGCCCACGTCCCAGACGTGGTCACCCGGTCGGACGAGGCGCCCCCACGCGTCGAAGCGCCCCGCTTCGTACCCTCCACCCCACGTACCGCGCCCCGACACCGCCAGGGACCAACGCCGCCCGGCGTTCGGGCCGGAGCGGATGTGAATGGGGACGTTGCGAATGAGTCGGGCCGCCCGACGGCGCAGCGGACCCGGCAGCCTCACGCCCCGGCTACTCCCACTCGATCGTGGCGGGCGGCTTCGAGCTGACGTCGTAGGTGACGCGGTTCACCCCGGGCACCTCGTTGATGATCCGGGTCGAGATCCGGCCGAGGACGTCGTGCGGGAAGGGATACCAGTCGGCGGTCATCCCGTCCCGGGAGGTGACGGCCCGGAGGGCCAGCACGTTCTCGTACGTCCGCGCATCCCCCATCACCCCGACGGACTGAACGGGGAGGAGGACGGCGAAGGCCTGCCAGATCGAATCGTAGAGGCCGGCGGCCCGGATCTCGTCCAGGTAGATGGCGTCGGCCTCCCGGAGGGTGTCGAGGCGCTCCCGTGTGATTTCACCGAGGACACGAATGGCCAGCCCCGGCCCCGGGAAGGGGTGGCGACCGACGAAGGCGTGCGGCAGACCCAGCTCCCGTCCGACCGCGCGGACCTCGTCCTTGAAGAGCTCGCGCAGCGGCTCGACGAGGTCGAAGGGGACGTCCTCGGGGAGCCCGCCGACGTTGTGGTGCGACTTGATCGTCACGGACGGGCCACCCGCCGACACGGACTCGATCACGTCCGGGTAGAGGGTGCCCTGCACCAGGAAGGCGGCGCCTGTACCCTCGCGCTCGGCCGTGGCGTCGAAGACCTCGATGAACCGCTTGCCGATCGCCTTCCTCTTGGCCTCGGGGTCGGTGACGCCTTCGAGGTCACCGAGGAAGAGGTCGGCGGCGTCCTCGACGACGAGCTTCATGTCGTAGTGCGACCGGAACATCGTCTCGACCTGACCGCGCTCGTCCTTACGGAGGAGTCCGTGGTCGACGAAGATGCACGTCAGGCGATCCCCGATC
>JAUIKL010000121.1 GCA_030430625.1 Gemmatimonadota bacterium | reverse complement strand
CAAACCTGCTCAACACTCTGTGTACCAGTCAGTTAGGTGAGGTCCCACCGCGGTGGCACGACCCTTTCTACTCCATGACCGCACAACGAGCGACTTCGTGCTCGGCCGGAGGGTGTTGGGTGGTAGGGATGTGGGGTCGGTGATCAGCCCGCCGGCTCCGGTCGGGCCGTCGGCTCGGGACCGTCGCGAGGCAGGGGCCTCGGGCGGCGACGCGGGGAGGGGAATGGGGATGGAGAACACAACGAGAGGTGGACGAGACGTGGAGGTAGCCTGGCTGGACAGCCTGGATCGAGCAGCGCGGCGGGTTCTCGGCGTGGGCCTCGTGTTGATGGCGCTCAGCGCCGTCGGAGTCGCCGGACAGGCGCTCCCCGAGGAGCTGACGCTCGATGAAGCGATCGTGCTCGCCAAATCCAACAATCCGACCTTCCTGAGCACCGCGAACGATCAGGCGGCGGCCAACTGGCAGGTGCGGGAGAGCTACGCTCAGTTCCTGCCGTCGGTTACGACGAATCTGAACGGAACGTGGCAGGAAGCCGGTGCGCAGCGCCTGGGGGCGATCATCTTCGAGGGCGCGAGTACCGACTGGGCGTACTCGAGCTACTCGGTCAACTTCGGAATGACGATCGACGGGAGTACGATCTTCGGCGTCGGGAACGCCCGGGCGAGCGCCCGCGCGACCGAGGCCCGGATCTCGTCGGAGGAATTCAACCTGGAGTCCATCGTCGGCCTCCAGTACATGAACACCCTGCGAGCTCAGGACGGCGTAGATGTCGCTCAGCGACAGCTGGACCGGGCTCAGCAGAACCTGCAGATCGTCGAGACACGCGTGTCGACCGGTGCGGTGGCGGGGACGGACGGCAAACAGGCCGAGGTGGATCTCGGGCGCGCCGAGGTGGCCCTCATCCAGGCCCAGCGGGACCTCCGTCAGGCTCGACTGCAGCTGTCCGAGCAGATCGGCCTGCCCATGAACGACGACGTCCGGCTGTCGAGTGAGTTCGAGATCTTCGAGCCGGGCTACGACCTGGACGAATTGCTCGGCTGGTCGATGGAGCAGCATCCGTCCCTGGCCTCCTTCCGAGCCCAGGAGGGCGCCTCACGGGCGGCGGCCCGACAGGCCGCGACCAGCCAGTACCTGCCGTCGATCAACCTCTTCGCGCAGGTCCGGGGACAGGCTCAGCAGGCGCTCAACGACGAATACGTCGTGGACCAGCTGAACCGGAACGTCGCCTCACAGGTCAGCGACTGTCAGTTCATGAACACGCTGAACAACGGCCTCAACGGGGGGCTCCCAGGCTACACACCCGAGAACTGCAACAGCTTCTCGGTCACGCCGGAGCAGCAGGCGGCGGCCCTCGCGGCCAACAGCGCCTTCCCGTTCTCCTTCGACCGGGTGCCCATGACGGCCGGCGTGACGGTGTCGCTGCCGCTCTTCACGGGCTTCAGCCGTGAGCGCCAGGTGTCCCAGGCCAACAACCAGGCCGAGGACGCCGAACACGCCCGCCGGGCCGAAGAGCTCCGACTGCGGACGATGGTCACCAACGCCTACGACAACCTCGTGTCGCAGTACCAGGTCGTGCAGGCGGAGGAGCGCAACCGAACACTCGCCGAGGAGCAGCTGCTCCTGCAGCAGCGTCGGTACGCCCTCGGCGCAATCGACCTCCTCGTGCTCATGGACGCTCAGACGACGATGAGTACCGCGGACCAGGCGTATCTCGACGCCGTGTACGAATTCCACTACAGCCTGATCGTGCTCCAGGCGGCCGTCGGACGGCCGCTGGAAGCGCAGTAACCGGAGACTGACTTGGACATCATTCGGGACACCAAGCCCCAGAAGAAGCGGAAGAAGGTCGTGTGGAGCCTCGGCGCCATCGGCCTCCTCGGCCTCACGATCTTCGCCCAGCGTCTCCTTCCGACCGCCGTTCCGTCCGTGGACGGAGCGGTCGTGTGGCGTGACACGGTCGAATTCGGAACCATGGTCCGTCAGGTCCGCGGCCCGGGTACCCTCGTGCCCGAGCAGATGCGCTGGATCACCGCCGTCACCGCGGGCAGAATCGAGCAGATCCTCTCGCTCCCCGGCACCGAGGTCGACGAGGGCGCGATGATCATGCGGATGAGCAATCCGGACGTCGACATGCAGCTTCTGACGGCCCGCCAGCAGCTTTCGCAGGCCGAGGCCGCGCTCGCCCAGCTTCGCACGACGTTGCAGACCCAGGAGCTCACGCAGCGCGGCACGGTCGCGACGGTGCGCTCCCAGTACCTCGATGCCCAGCGCGTCTACGAGACGAACCAGAGGCTCTTCGACGAGAACCCGGACCTCGTGGCCCGGGCCGATCTCGACCGCTCGCGTGAGTCGATGCAGGCCCTCGAACTGCAGCTCCAGGTGGAAGAGGATCGCCTCTCGGTGATGGAGGAGACCCAGCAGGATCAGCTCGACGCCCAGCGCGAACAGATCTCGAGGCTCGGAGAGCTCGTCCAGTTCAACCAGGATCGCCTCTCCTCGATGAACGTCCGCGTGCCTGTGGCCGGTGTCCTGGCGCCGCTCGAGATTCCCCTTCAGGAGGGGCAGTGGGTCCAGTCGGGTCAGCAGCTCTCCCGCGTCGTCGTTCCTGGCCGACTGAAGGCCGAGATCCGGATCACGCAGACGCAGGCCCAGGACATCGTCATCGGGCAGACCGCGCTGATCGACACGCGGACGGACACGATCATGGGTCAGGTCACACGGATCGATCCCGCCGTTCGGAACGGAACCGTCACGATCGACGTCGCCCTTCCGAACGATCTGCCGCCGTCGGCCCGTCCCGACCTAAGCGTGGACGGCAACGTGGTGATCGATCGACTCGACGAGATCATGTACGTCGGCCGCCCGACTTTCGGCCAGCCGAACCAGCGCGTCAGCATCTTCAAGCTCACCGAGGACCAGCAGTTCGCGGATCGTGTGACGATCCAGCTCGGTGCCAGCTCCGTGAACGACATCCAGGTCCTCGACGGACTCGCCGAGGGCGACATCGTCATCTTGTCGGACATGTCCCGTTGGGACGGCTTTGACAGGGTGAAGATCAAGGACTGACGGACCCGAGGCTATGCCTCGAACCACGAGCCACCATCGGGTACCGGACGGGAGTCCGGGCCACACCACCTAGGGAGGGGAAGAGATGTCAGAGCATCCTCTGATTCATCTGGAGGGCCTGAGCAAGGTCTTCTACACGGAGGAAGTGGAGACGCACGCGCTGTCGAACATCAACCTGTCGATCCAGACGGGGGAGTTCGTGTCGATTGCGGGTCCGTCGGGGTGCGGCAAGACGACACTGCTGTCGATTCTGGGGCTGCTGGACAGTCCGACGGCGGGCAAGTATCTGCTGGACAACACGCCGGTGGAGAATCTGACGGCGAGCCAGCGAGCGAAGATCCGGAACCAGGCGATCGGCTTCATCTTCCAGGCGTTCAACCTGATCGGTGACCTGACGGTGTACGAGAACGTGGAGCTCCCGCTGACGTACCGTGGGATGCCGGGCTCGGAGCGGAAGGAGCGGGTGCAGGCGGCGCTGGAGCGCGTGGGCATGGCGCACCGGATGGGCCACTACCCGAGCCAACTGTCGGGTGGACAGCAGCAGCGTGTGGCGGTGGCTCGCGCGATCGTGGGCAAGCCGTTGATCCTGCTGGCGGACGAGCCGACGGGTAACCTGGACTCGAAGAACGGCAATGCTGTGATGGATCTGATGCACGAGCTTCACGCCGAGGGCGCGACGATCTGCATGGTGACGCACGATCCGCGGTACGCCCACATGGCCGACCGGTCGGTCCATCTCTTCGACGGCCAGGTCGTCAGTGAGGACCAGGCGCAGAAGCATGCTTTGGAGGAGGCGGGCTTCGACGTCGCTACGTGATGGGCGCGTGAAACGGGCGCAGGAGGTCGTTGGGCGGCGGTCGCACGGACCTGCGAAGTAGCGTTGCTACTCCTCGGCCCGCGCGCCTTGCCCGCCTACTCCTGCATCCCGTTTGACGCGCCTCGACCCGGTAGGGTGGGGGCGCCTACCCGCCGGCGTTCGCGTCCGGACCGATGCGCCTCGCGTCGGGTGACTCGATGAAGGCTCGGTAGACGGACGGCCGGTCGGGCACGTCACGCATCGTCCTCCCACTCCTCCTTGAGCCGGGGGTGCTCCCCGGGAAGGTTGTACGCGCGGGCGGCCAGGTCGGGATCCTCCTGGTCTCGCCGCTCGGACATGAGGAAGACGTAGTACCCACAGTTGGGACCCTCGGGGTGACCTCGGCAGACGGACGGCCGCGCGTTGTGGACGGTGCAGAGCCGTGACTCGAGGTCCAGGAACCGGCATGCACTCCCGTAGATCTCGTCGGGCTGGTGTCGCATGACCCGCTCGCGGGTGGTCCAGCCCTGTTTGGTGAACGATTCCCGTGCCTCGTCCGGTGTGATGTCGTGGTGCCTGGCCAATCGCTCGATATCCCGCTTGGTCACGGGAATCCTCGGGTAGGTGCAGCAGTACGACGGACAGTTGAGGCAGTCGTAGAAGATCGGCAGCGAGGTCGACAAGGGTCGGAGTCCGACGTGGCGGGTTGGTGGGCGGAGCGCTCGGGTGGGACACCGCGCCGGAAGCTATACGTGTGCGCCCGACGCGACTACTTTGCCGGCCGTTCCTCCCTGCCGACCGTCCCCGAGCGGTCGTTCGTCTCTACACGGGTCCATCCATGCGCACTCGCCTCCCCGTCGTCACACCCCTGTGCCTTCTCGTCCTCGCACTGCCGGCGTGCACCGAGCAGGAGAGCGAGTCGCTGGCAGACCTGCTGACGCGGGCCGAAGCGACGGACTTCATCGAGACGAGCCGATACGACGACGTCATGGAGATGTCGGAGGCTCTGGCGCGACTGTCGGACGACATCCACCTGACGACGTTCGGCTACACGAACGAAGGGCGGGCGCTGCCCCTGCTGGTGATCGGGGCCGACGACGCATCGCCGGAGGCGGTGATGGCCACGGGGAAGACGCGCGTCTACCTCCAGGGCAACATCCACGCGGGTGAGGTGTGCGGGAAGGAAGCCCTCCTGATGCTCCTCCGTGACTACGCGCAGGGGATGTACCCGTCGTGGACGGACGAACTGGTGCTGATCGTCGCGCCGATCTACAACGCCGACGGGAACGAGCGCGTCGACCTTCGGAATCGCCCGCGGCAGCATGGTCCACTCGGAGGGATGGGGCAGCGGCCGAACGCGCAGGGACTCGATCTGAACCGCGACCACATGAAGCTGGACTCACCGGAGGCGCGTTCGGTGGTCGCCATGATGACGGCCTACGACCCCCATGTCGGGGTCGATCTGCACACGACGAACGGGACGCGGCACGCCTACCACCTGACCTACTCGCCGCCGCTCCACCCGAACACTCCGCAGGGGATCGACGACCTCCTCCGCAACGAGTGGCTCCCGACCGTCACGGATCGGATCCGGGACGAGCACGGATGGGAGTACTACTACTACGGCAACCACAACCCGCGCCGGCCGGGTTGGTACACCTTCGACCATCGTCCCCGCTTCAACAACAACTACATCGGGCTCCGCAACCGGATCGCGATCCTCTCCGAGGCCTACGCCTACGACACCTTCGAAGACCGGGTCATGAGCACCCTCTGGTTCGTCGAGGAGATCCTGAACTTCGCGCACGAGCGCGCGGCGGATATCCGCTCGGTGGTCGAGGCGGCGGATGCTTCGGTCGTCGGCACCGAGTTGGCCACCCGGGCCACCTTCGAGCAGTCCCCCGAGGAAGTCACGATCCTGATGGGTGAGGTAGCCGAGGAGCGTCACCCCCAGACGGGTGAGATCATCCTGCGCCGGATCGAGGCCACGAACCCGGTGTCGATGTACGAGTACGGATCGTTCACACCGACCGACACGGAAACCGCGCCGGAGACCTACTACGTCTTGCCCGAAGCCGCGGACGCGCTGGTCCGCCTCCAGGCGCATGGCGTCGTCACCGAAGCCGCGCCCACGGGGTCGAGTGTGACCGTCGAGCGCTTCGTCATCGACTCCACCTCGGTGGCCACGAACGCCTTCCAGGGACGGAACGAGCGGGCGCTCTTCGGTTCGTGGCAGACGTCGTCGGTCGTGCTCCCCGAGGGGACGATCGCGGTCCCGGTCGATCAGCCTCTGGGGCGGCTGGTCTTCAGCCTTCTGGAGGCCCGGTCGGACGACGGCTTCGCGAACTGGGCCATCCTCGACGAGGCGATCGAAGCCGGCAGCTACCCGATCCTGAGGGTGCCTGCGGGCTGAGATCCGTCGACCGGTCTAGTCGATCGTCTCGACGCGGAGGTCGAGCAGGACACCCCTCCGCTTGAGGTGGCTGCGCAGGGCCTCGAAGCACTCCGCGTTGGCACCGATGCGCTCCGGCGGGATCAGTCCGGGCTCGCTCCACAGCCCACTGGCCAGCAGACGGACCATACCCGTGCACGTATACCCGGTCGTGCGGGCCATCGACATCGTGTCGGTCTTCACGTTGTACTGGTCGATCATGTCCCAGGTGTGCCGCACGCGCTGACCGTCCTTGGTGCCCTCGATGACGATGCGCATCACGGTGATGTCTTCCTCACCCTCGTCGAACGTCCACTCGTCGAAGAGAAGGGCCTCGGTGACGTCCCGGGGGCGGACCGTCCCCGACGCGGCCTGCACCTGCTCGTCGGAGAAGAAGCCGGCCTCCCGCAGGATCCGCATACGGACGGCGTGTCCGGGGTAGCGGAGCGTCTTCTCGACCATGTTCGGTGTCTTCGCGGTGCGAAGGAGAGAGCGGAGACCGTTCGTGTAGAAGGCCTCGAGCGATCCCACACCGGGCACGTGGATCAACTCCACGGCGGAGAGCGCGGGCTCGGTGACCTCGCGCCCGTCGCGTCGCATCCGCGCCGGCCGGACGTACTCCTGGATGATGTCGGCGGGGGAGAAGGGCGCCTTGTACTCCCACGGCCAGACCCGCTCCTTGGGAAGTCCCCCCACGAAGCAGATGTAGGAATCGGTGTCGTCCAGCTCCGCCTCGGTGCGTCCGAGGATCACGTTGCTGAGGCCGGGTGCCACACCGCAGTCGAAGAGACACGACACGCCGGCGTCCCGCGCACGGTCCTCGAGACCGAAGGCGTCTTCGGGGAACATCGAGATGTCCACGATCGGCCGCCCTTCGTCCAATACGCGTTCGACGGTGCGGTAGCCCATGAAGCCGGGGACGGCTCCGACCACCAGATCCGCGTCGCTCACGGCCTTCGAGACGGTCTCGGGCTTGGAGAGGTCGGCCACCACACCGTCCGCTCCCACCTGGGTCATCTTCTCGAGTGCCACCGGGTCGAGGTCGACCACCAGGACATCGACATCGTCCTCGGCGACCAGGTCACGAACGATGGCCCCTCCGACACGGCCTCCTCCGAGTACGACGATCTTCAACGTAGCCTCCGGCACGAGCGACGGTAAACGTAGGGTTGCACGGATCGGATCCGGTTCCGGATCGTGTGCAAGGATTTCTTTCTGGCCCGTCAACAGTAACGGAAGGACGGACGAAGGTGCGGGTGGAGGGCGAAGTTCATGCAACCGGTCAACCGGAGTCGAGAATGAGTTCGATCGACTGGAACGACCTCTACAGGACGACGTTCCCTGAGCTCGTTCGATTCCTGCATCGCAAGGTGTGGGACGCGGAACGGGCGCGGGATCTGGCCCAGGAGGCGTTCGTGCGTGCGTTGCAGCACGAACCCAAGAAGCCGCGTGCCTGGCTGTTCCAGGTCGCGGCCAACCTGGCACGGGACGAGGCCAGGACCGTGATTCGCCGGAAGAAGCACCTCGTGCTCCTGAAGACCGAGGCGGAGGTGAAGGAGAGCGCCGCCAAGACCCAGGACGCCCAGCTCGACGAGCAGGAGCGTTGGGCCGCGGTCCGCGAGGCTTTGGACACCCTCTCCGAGAAGGATCGGGAGGCGCTGCTCCTCTGGGACGCGGGACAGAGTTATACCGAGATCGCTCGACAGTTGGATTTGGCCGTGGGTGCGGTGGGCACGACGCTCTCCCGCGCCCGGAAGCGGCTCGCAAAGGCATATCAAGAAAGGGAGAAGGCGAATGTCGCACGTCGATGAGGGCGCGCTGCACGCCTATCTGGACGGGGCGCTCGACGAGTATCCGGCGTCGGAGGCCGAGGAGATCCGTGCACATCTGGACGCGTGCGCGGAGTGTGCGGAGAAGCTCGAGGTCGAGCGGGAAGCTCGGTCCGAGGCGCACGCGATTCTCGCCATGGCGACGCCGAACGTGGAGCTCCCGAGCCTCGAAGAACTCCGGGCCTACGTGAAGCGCACGCGTCCGGCGCCGTCACGGTTCTCGGCGCGTGTGTACCGTATGGGTTGGGCCGCATCGGTCGTACTTGCCGTCGGCACGGGCTGGATGCTTCGGGACGGCCAGTTGGCCACGTCCGCGGCCGACGCGTTCCGGGAGAGTCAGACCGAATCGGCCTTCGCCGGACGATCCGCACCCGCACCCGGGGTCGACGCGC
>JAUIKL010000120.1 GCA_030430625.1 Gemmatimonadota bacterium | reverse complement strand
CGATCTCGTCGACGGACGACACCGGACGCCCCTCGAGGTCGAGGGTGTCGGTCTCGATGCCCAGGCGAGCCGTCGCCTCGTACGATTTCGCCATCCCGGTGAGGTACTCGGCCAACCGGGTGGCCTGCCCCACGCACAGGAGCATGAGTCCGGACGCGAAGGGGTCGAGCGTGCCGGTGTGACCGATACGGCGGATCCCGAGGGCCTTTCGCGCCCGCGCAACCACGTCGTGGGACGTCGGCCCCGACGGCTTGTCGACCGCCAGCACGAAGTCGTCCGTGCGTTCGGTCACTCCGTGCCGCGCTCCGACTCGAGTGTCGTCTCGGACTCTGCGTCCGCAGTCTCCGTCGAACCCTCCCCCGTCTCGGCTTCGACCTGGTCCTGGCCCTGGTCGTCGGCCTCACCTTCCGGCAGGACCTCGGCCAGCACCGCTTCGATACGGCGCGCACCTTCGAAGGAGCGGTCGGCCTGGAAACGGAGTTCGGGGATCCGGCGGACGCGCAGGATCCTTCCGAGCGCCGTGCGCAGGAAGGGCGCTGCCGCCTCGAGGCCGGCCAGCGACTCGTCGAGATCGTCCCCGCCTCCCAGCTCGCGCACGAAGATCCGAGCCGATCCGAGGTCCCGGGCCACGTCGACTCCGGTGATCGTCACGAGGCCGACCCGCGGATCGCGCACCTGGGTGCGGATCAGGTCGGTCAGCTCCCTCTTGAGCTGTTCGTTCAGCCGGGCGATTCGTTTGCTCATGTCAGTACGTGTCCCGCCGAACGCGAACGATCCGGGCACCGGCGTGCTCCTCGACGAAGCGATCGGTCTTGTCGAGGATCGACTCGGCCATCCGTCCGTCACTCGTCACGAAGGCGAGCGAGAGTTCGGCTCGATCGATCACGTCCTGGAGCCCGGTTTCCGCCACGGAGACGTTGAACTTGGCCCGAAGACGGTCACGCAGGGACCGCACCACCGATCGCTTCTCCTTCAACGAGCGACACCCGGGTAGCGCCAGCTCCCACGACTGTGAGGCGACGACCACCCCGACCTCCTGTGGCTACGTCGAGCTGGCCAGCGTACGGGCCACCTCTTCGACGGTGTAGCACTCGATGACGTCACCGACCTTGATGTCGTTGAAGTTCGCGATGCCGATACCGCACTCGAAGCTCTCCCGGACCTCGCGCACATCGTCCTTGAAGCGCTTGAGAGAGGAGATCTCTCCGTCGTAGACCACGATGCCGTCCCGGATGAGACGGGCGTGCCCCTTCCGGTCGATCCGGCCTTCGGACACGTAACAACCGGCAATCGTACCGACCTTCGACACCTTGAAGACCTCGCGGACCTCCGCCGAGCCTTCGATCGTCTCGCGCTTCTCGGGGGCGAGCATGCCCTCGAGCGCCGCGGTGATGTCGTCGACAGCCTCGTAGATGACGTCGTACACGTTGATCTCGACGTCTTCACGCTCGGCCGATTGACGTGCGGCCGTCTGAGGCCGTACCCGGAAGCCGAGGATCACGGCACCAGCCGTCTGGGCGAGCAGGACGTCGGACTCGTTGATCGCTCCCACGCCGCGGTGGACGATCTCGACCTTCACCTCACTCGTGCCGAGCTGTTCCAGGGCGTCGGACAGCGCCTGGACCGAACCGTCCACGTCACCCTTGATGACGAGCGGTAGGCTCGAGACCTGGCCCGACGCGACGAGCGCGCCGAAGTCTCCGAGCTTCACGCCGCGTTCGCGGATGCGGAGCTGCTTCTCGCGGTCGAGCCTCTGACGGCTGGACGCGATCTCCGAAGCCTGATCGGCCGGCATGGCCTGGAAGGTGTCACCGGCCTGCGGCACACCACCCGCACCGAGCACCTGGACCGGTGTGGCGGGGCCGACCTCGTCGACGGGGTTGCCGCGCTCGTCCAGCAGCGACCGGACCTTTCCGTCGTACAGGCCGCAGATGAACGGGTCCCCGACGCGGAGCGTACCGCGCTGCACGAGGATCGTGGCGACGGCGCCCTTCCCCTGGTCGAGCTGCGCCTCGATCACCGTCCCGATCGCGTCGCGGTTCGGGTTGGCCTTGAGCTCGAGCATCTCGGCCTGGAGGAGCACCTTGTCCATGAGGTCGTCGATGCCCTGCCCGGTCTTCGCCGAGATCTCGGCCGCGAGCACGTCACCGCCGAAGTCCTCGACGTTCACGTTGTGCTGCAGAAGCTCCTGCTTCACCCGCATCGGATCGGCGGCGGGCAGGTCGACCTTGTTGATGGCCACGATCATCGGCACGCCAGCGTTCTTGGCGTGCGAGATCGCCTCGATCGTCTGCGGCATGACGGAGTCGTCGGCCGCTACGATCAGGATGACGATGTCGGTGACGTCGGCACCGCGGGCACGCATGGCGGTGAACGCGGCGTGACCCGGGGTGTCGAGGAAGGTGATCGACCCGCGGTCGTTGGCGAGGTCGACGTGGTACGCACCGATGTGCTGCGTGATCCCACCCGCCTCACCCGCGACGACGTTCGTCGATCGGATGCTGTCGAGGAGGAGCGTCTTACCGTGGTCGACGTGACCCATGACGGTCACGACCGGACGGCGCGGCTCCAGATCTGCCGGATCGTCCTCTTCCTCCACGACGTCCGCCTCGGCGACGTACTCCTCCTCCCGGACGGCCGTGAAGTTGAACTCGTCGAGCAGAAGCTCGATCTGATCGAAGTCGAGTCGCTGGTTGATCGTGACGAGGAGCCCGAGGTTCTTGAAGGCGGAGCCGATCAGCTCGTTCGACGAGACGTCGACCAACTCGGCCAACTCGGCGACCGTGAGGAACTCGTTGACCCGCACGGTGCGCCGTTCGCGCTCCTGCTTCTCCTCCTGCTCCTGCTCGATCGCCTCCCGCTCTTCGGCGGAGAGTCGCTGGCCCTTCCGCTTGCGCTTCTTGCCCTTGCCGCGAAGCTCGGCCATGACGCGCTGAATGTTGGACTGCACCGCGTCCTGATCGACGCGCTGACGTCCCTTGCCTTTCTTCTTGTCCTTGCGCTGACGGCGTCCATCGGCCGTATACCCCTCGGCCTGGATGCGGACCTGACCACCGGGGCCGGCGCTCGCGGCCGGGGCCGGGGCGGGACGGCGGATCGTCCGGACGGGGCCGGTCGGCTGACCGGCGCGTGCAGGCGCGGGGGCCTTGGCCTTCGGATCGGCATCCGCCGCGGGCTCCGCCTCGCTGTCCGCCGGCTCGTCGTCCGCCGGCTCGTCGGCCGTTTCGGCCTCCGCTTCGACGGGCTCGACCTCGTCCTCGGACTCGTCGTCAGCGGCGTCTTCGACCGCTTCCTCCACCGCGGAGGACACGTCGTCATCGTCGTCGTCCGACGCTTCGTCCTCGTCGTCGTCGTCGTCCTCGTCGTCTGCCTCGGCGACGATCTCCTCGGCCTCCGGCTCCGCTTCCGGCTCCGGCTCGGCTTCGTCGGGGTCTTCGCCTACAGCTTCGACCGTGTCCGGCTCCGTCGCTTCGACTTCGTCCTCGTGGTCGTCGTCGTCGTCCCCGTCCACGCTCTCGTCGGCCTCATTGTCGGCGGCCTCGGGTTCGGCACGGCGGCGCCGACGGCGCCGACGGGGCGTGGTGGGAGCGGCCTCTTCGAGCGCCGCCCGAATGGCGTCGGCAGGCTTCTTGTGCCCCGCTCGACGCTCACGCTCCATCTTCGCGAGCACCTTGGCGACCTGACCGTCCGAGATGTTCGCCTCGTCATCCGACACAGGGATGCCCATGTGACGGAGCAAGGCGATCAACGCATCTGCGTCGACGTTCAGATCATCAGCGAGTTCGAATACCTGCATGCTCTTCTTCAACCCTCCACGGGTTCCGCAACACCCGAATCGGCGTCGCCTCCCGGGAGCTCCTCGATAAGTCGCCTGGCAAGGGGGTCGGCCGTGATCGCCACAGCCGAGAGCGGAGCGAGACCGACCGCTTCACCAAGCGCGTTTCGATCCCCCAGATACCGCTGAGGGATCGCTTTCTCTTTCAACGTGTTTCGAATCTTGTCCAGCTGAACGCTCGACGCGTCCGAAGCCATCAAAATCAACTGGGCCTCGCCCTCACGGATTGCCCGGCGCACCGCCTCGGTTCCCGGGGCGACCGCACCGGCCCGGCGAGCCAGGCCCACGAGCCGAAGGGCGCTAGCCGTCCGACTCTCCATCACTGTCGGAGCCATCGGCTCCGTCTTCCTCGGTACCATCGGCGGCCGGGGCTTCTCCCTCCACCACCGTCAGCTCGTCGATCAGCTGGAGCAGACGGTCCGCATCCTCCTCACCGATCCCCGTGATGCCCAGGAAATCGCGGCGTTCGAGGTCGATGATCTGAAGGAATGTATCATATCCGACCTCGGATAGAGCCGCCAGCACAGCCGGCCGCAAAGCGAGCTCGGAAAGCGGGAAATCCGCGGTCTCGTACTGATCCTCCGCGCTCTCTTCCGTGAAGGCCGAAAGATCCTCGCCGCGCTCCAGCCACTCGCGCGATCCGTAGAGGTCGATCTGCCACCCGATGAGCTGAGAGGCGAGCCGGACGTTCTGACCGTTCCGGCCGATGGCGAGGGAGAGCTGATCCTCGTCGACGATGGCCGTCACCACCTGGCGGGTGGGGTCGCTCAGGACCTTGGACACCCGGGCCGGAGCCAGCGCGCGGCGCGCGAAGACCTCGGGGTCGGGGTGCCAGGGCACGATGTCGATCCGCTCACCGCCCAACTCGTTCACGACCGCCTGAACGCGTGAACCCTTGAGGCCCACGCACGCACCGACCGGGTCGATCGACTCGTCCCGGCTGTACACGGCGATCTTCGTGCGCCCACCGACCTCGCGGGAGATCTCGCGAATCTCGACGATGCCCTGGTGGATCTCCGGCACTTCGAGGCCGAAGAGCGCCGAGACGAAGAGGGGATCGGCGCGGGACAGGATGAGGCGAGGCCCCTTCGGCGTCTCCTCGACCTTCTTGAGCACGGCGCGGATCGGGTCGCCCTGACGGAAGCGCTCCCGCGGGTTCTGGTCCTTCCAGGGGATGATGGCGTCGGCGTCCCGGGCACGGTTCAGCATGACGACGAGCTTCCCGCGCTCGATCTGCTGCAGCTCACCCGAGAGGAGGTTGCCGACCTGGTCGGCGAACTCGTCGCGGATGCGGTCCCGCTCGTTCTCACGGACCCGCTGCACGATGCGCTGCTTCACCGCCATGACCGCGTTGCGGCCGAAGTCGGAGAAGTTGACGGGCACCTCCATGACGTCGCCGACCTCGAAGGTGTCGTCGTCCCAGCGGGCCTCCTCCAACGCGATCTCACTGGCCGGGTCCTCGACGGCCTCTACGACACGCTTGAGTACGACGATGTCGAAGTCGCCCGTGTCTTCGTCGATGTCGATCTCGGCCTGGACGGTCGCTCCGTAGATCCGGGCCAGGCCCGCGAGCATACCATCCTTCACCAGGTCGGTCATCTCCTCGTCGGAGAGTGACTTCGTTGCCGCCACATCACGGAAGGCCGCAACGATTTGAGCCGCGTTCGCCATCTTCTATCTCCTCACTTCCACGTGAACACGAGGTGGGTCTTCCGGATCTCCGATCGCGGAACGCGGACCTCCTCACCGTCCGGGAGTCGAATGTGGACCGCCTCGTCCTCGGTCCCCTCCTCGACCAACCCCAACAACTCCCCCTCGAGGCGGGTACTCCGCCCGAGGAGCTTTTCACTTCCCTTCACCGCGACCCGTTCGCCGCGGAAGCGCGTGAAATCACGCGCCCGGACGAGTGGTCTGTCGACCCCCGGGGAGGAGACCTCAAGGACATATTGCTCCGAGAGATCGTCCCGCTCGTCCAGATACGGCTCCAACGCCCTGCTGACGGACGCGCACTCGTCCACCGTCACGCCCGTCGTGGGTTCCGAGCCGGGTTTGTCGATCCGGAGCTTCAGCATGGGACGCCGACTGCTGCCGCCCCAGCGGAGTTCCACCAACTCGAAGCCGAGGTCCTCGACCCTGGCTTCGATCTCGCTGGTGATCTCCGGTTTTGCCCGCATTTCGATCCCGTTCACGACCCATGGTCCAACAAGGAGGGGTGCGCCGCGAGTGCGACGAACCCCGACCCACACCGAACAAAAAAGCGGGGGCGAGACAACACCCCCACTTCGAAAACCGCCCCGCGGGACGGCCAAAGCGAACTATGAATATAGAGAAGCCCCGGGGCACTCTCAAGCGGCCCCGGGGCTTCTCGCGGGCGCCTGGTTGCGCCGGAGAACGAGGGCTCGGGTCAGCCCTTGGCACCCCCGGCGTCTTCGTCGGCGTCGGCCGCCTCTGAGTCACGGGTCGATCCGAACACCTGTTCCTCCAGAGCACCGAGACGTTCGCGGATGCTCGACACCGCCGCGTCGAGTTCGCCCTGGGTGGCGAAGTCGAGCCGCTCCTTGGCGTCTTCGGCGGCCGTCTGCGCCTTCTCGAGGGTGTCCTTCATGACCTCCTTGGCTCGATCCGCCGACAGATCTCCCCGCTCACGCGCCTCCTGAATCGTCTCCTCGAGGGCGTCCTTGAACGCCGTGAGGACCCCGAGGCCCTGCCGGATCCCGTCCCCCATCCGCTTCCTGGCGTTCGGGTCGTTGGCGCTCGAACCGTTGGGGTCGGTCTTGCTCTCGTCGCTCATCGTTCACTCGGTTCGGGTGGATCCAGCGTGTGCTACCCACACCTACGATGGAGTGTTCGACCCGGGTTCACGCCACCCGAGGTCATCGGTCCGGCCTCGTGCCGAGGGCCCGGCTACTCCTCGCGCTCGATCGAAGCCCCGAGGGCGCGGAGCCGCTCGTCGATCCGCTCGTAGCCGCGTTCGATCTGCCGGATGTTGTAGATCCGGCTCGTACCCTCGGCGCCCAACACCGCGATGAGGAGGGCCATACCGGCTCGGATGTCGGGGCTTTCGACGACGCCACCCCGCAGCTGGCTCGGGCCGACGACCACGGCCCGATGGGGGTCGCAGAGGATGATCGACGCTCCGAGGCCGACGAGCTTGTCCGTGAAGTACATCCGGGACTCGAACATCTTCTCGTGGATGAGGATCGTCCCCTTGGCCTGAGTGGCCGCCACGAGTGCGATCGACGTCAGGTCGGCCGGGAATGCAGGCCACGGGCCGTCGTCGATCTTCGGCACCGCACCGAAGGCATCCGAACGCACGACGTGTTCCTCGGAGCCGCGAACGAAGAGGTCCGACCCCCGCACGTCACAGTGGATGCCGAGCCGGCGAAAGCCGATCAACGTCGAGTCGAGATGCTCGATCGGCGCATCCTCGATGGTGATGTCACTGCCGGTGACGGCCGCCAGCCCGATGAACGAACCGGTCTCGATGTGGTCCGCACCGATCGCGAAGCGCGCTCCACCGAGCGAATCCACGCCTTCGATGGTCAGTCGGTGCGTTCCGATCCCGGAGATCCTCGCGCCCATCCCGTTCAGGAGGTGGCAGAGGTCCTGCACGTGAGGCTCGGCGGCCGCGTTTCGGATCGTCGTGACCCCCTTGGCCAGGACCGCCGCCATGATGGCGTTTTCCGACCCCGTCACCGAGGGCTCGTCGAGGAAGAAGTCCGCTCCCTTCAGCCGGTCGGCCCGGATCGTGAAGCCCCCGTTGAGGGAGACCTCGGCTCCGAGCGCCCGGAAGGCGAGGAAGTGGGTGTCCATCCGCCGGCGCCCGATGACGTCGCCGCCGGGCGGCGGAAGCTGCACATGGCCGTGACGCGCCAGAAGGGGGCCGGCCAGGAGAAGAGAGGCTCGGATCCGCTTGGCCAACTCGGCATCCACCCGGTCCGGTCGCACCTCGGCGGCGTCCACCGTCAGGACGTTGGGTCCGTCCCACGTCACCACCGCGCCGAGGGATTCGACGATCTCGATGAAGGTGAGGACGTCGCGGATGCGCGGGACGTTCTCGAGGGTGACGGGAGCATCGGCCAGCACGGTGGCCGCGAGACAGGGCAGCGCGGAGTTCTTGTTTCCTGCCGGGCGAATTCGGCCTTCCAGCCTGCGCCCGCCCTCGACCAGAAAGGTCCCCATGGCGTCCGAGAATCGGGGTGAGAAGGGGGCGGACCGGCCGTGGCGGGAGCCACCGTCGGACGCGGTCGCGGGAGGCCAAAGATACCCCTGCTCGATTCCCCTCGCCAACACGCCCGTCATCCCGACCTCCAGCCTGTAAACACCGTATCCGACGAGGTCCCATCCGTTTGTCGGAACCTCACTTCAGACCTTTGCACGAGCTGTGCCAGGGGTTTGCGGAGAGGTCGTCGGCGCCGGTGACGAGTTGTACCTTTCCTGCATGATTCCACTCAGGATGAGCGCGTGGCTCCAGGCGGCCTCGGTGCCGAGCATGCTGGTGACGGCCTCCGCGGTCGCCCAGATCGTGGTCGCGATCGCGCTGCTCGTGCTCGTCACACTCATCGCGCTCTTCGTCTTTCGGCTCAACCGGGTGGTCTCCGAGTTGAGGCGGGCCGCGCACCAGAGCTTCGGCCCGGTCTCGGACCGCGCCCGCTCCATCTCCGACAACGTCGATTTCATCACCCAGTCGGTGCGCTCGGACGTCGAGTC
>JAUIKL010000119.1 GCA_030430625.1 Gemmatimonadota bacterium | reverse complement strand
GTCGAGAGGCGGCGGAAAGGCGATCCCGCTGGACGAGTTCGGCCTGAAGCATGCTGAGCCGCTCCTGTCGGTCCTCGAGCTCACGGTTGGCGCTGTCCAGCTCGGCGATTCGAGCGGCCAGCGCATCGCGCATGACCTCGAAGGCATCCGCGACCTGATCGACCTCGGCGACAGCCGACCGTTCGACCGAAGCCTGGAAGTCGCCCTCCGAGATCTGGCGGGCCGCGCCGGCCAGGGACGCCACCGGCCGCGCCAGGCGCGTGGCGGCCCCCACACCGACGAGGAGCGCGAGGAGCAACGCACCTCCGAGTACGGTGGCACCGACGGCCCGAAGGGTCGGCACGACCGCCAGCTCCTCACGCATGTCCCGCACGAAGGAGACCCGCGCGCCGCCCGGGAGTACGGAACTGACCACCAGGTACTCGGCGCCCGCGAAGTCGAGCCGGGTCACTTCTTCCGTGGCGGGCTGTCGGGCCAGCATGTCGAACAGGCCCATGGCCGGCTCGGCCCGCCCGGTGTAACCGGCCAGGTCTTCATCGGGCGCCATCAACAGGACATTCGAGCGTGTGACGGCGGACAACCGGTCCGCGCGCTCGGTCCCCCACGGGACCCACACCCCGGACGCACCACGCCAAACACCCCCGACCATGACGGGGGCGATGGCCACCACGGCCATGCCCTCCTCCGTCGACATCGTGAGCACCGGCATCTCACCGGTCCGGGTGCGGTCGACGATTTCGGTCGGCACCGCGGGGCCGACTCGACTCCGCCCCTCGGCGTCGATGACGAGAGGCTGCTCCTGGGGAGGGAAAGCCGAGACGAGCGCCGCCGTCCGCTCGACCACCCGATCCGCATCTCCGGCCTCGGTGGCCGCGAGGACCTCGGCATCGGCCGCGACCTCCTTGGCGTGCATCATCCACGCGCCGGACTCGGCGGCAAACTCACCTTCCAGAACCATCGGGGCCGTCGCGAGGTCGTCGCGCACGCCCTGCTCCAGACCACCGACCAACTGGCGATCGAGCACGAAGCCGGCCGGGACGAGCCCGACCAGCAGTACGATCATGACGAGGCCCGTGAGGGCCGTCTTGAGTGACACCTTCATCTCCTGCTCCGCCCGAAAAAGCGTGTCGCGGCGCCGTGCCCAAGGTGCAGAATGCGGACCGCCCAGCGAAATCCCTTGTCCCGTGCGGCCTGGCGGGAGCACCGGCTCTCGAAGGGCGCCTCGAGGGGCGCCAAAAACGTTTCACCGACCCGTCTCGACGTTTCATCGGCGTTTCGTGAAACACCGACACCTCCACCGGCCGAACACGCCGATCACCGGCGGAGTGCCCGAACCACGCCGGATCCGGGGACCGTGGCCCTGCCTGCACACCTCCTGCACCCGGTTCCACTCGAAAGCAGCGCCGCCGTCGAGCACGGTCGGTGGCGGCTCGAACCCAACCAGGAGAGCAGCATGAAGAGGTCACTCGTACTGACGACGCTCGTCGCACTCGGCGCCGCCGCGTGCGACGACGAACCCATCCAGCCCCTCGTCGAGACGCTCGAGTTGTCGTTCAACGGACTCGAGCCGCTCGTCAACGGCTTCCACTACGAGGGGTGGGCCATCGTCGACGGCGCCCCGCTCAGCACCGGTAAGTTCAACATCGACGCGAGTGGTGGGCTGATCACCGTGGCCGGTGATCCGATTCCCGGTGGGGCGTTCGAGACGGGGATGGACCTCTCCGGTACCTCGATGATCGTCCTGACTATCGAACCCGACGGGGACACGGACGTGATTCCTGCGGATACCCACGTCCTGGCCGGCCCGGTGTCCAGCAGCATGGCCGATCTGACCGCGGACGATGCCGCTGCCCTCGGCGCGGACTTCACCGCGTCGGCCGGGCAGTACATCCTGGCCACGCCGACCGACGGCACGATGGACGACGAGAACAGCGGAATCTGGTTCCTCTCCCTCGAGTCGGGGTCGCCGGCCGTCGGCCTCGACCTGCCGACCCTACCGGCGGGGTGGGCCTACGAGGGATGGGCCGTGATCGACGGAACGCCGGTGACGACCGGGCGCTTCACCGACGTCGCCGCGATGGACGACGCCGCGCCCTTCAGCGGTGCGTCCGACGGACCGCCCTTCCCCGGTGAGGACTTCCTGATGAACGCCCCGGCCGGGCTCACCTTCCCGACCGACCTGGCCGGTGGCCTGGCGGTGATCTCGATCGAGCCCGATCCGGACGACTCGCCGGCGCCGTACACCTTCAAGCCGCTCATGGGGCCGATCGACGCCGCAGCCGTCGATCACGTCACGTACGACATGCCCAACATGACCACGTCCACCTTCCCGACCGGGACCGCTGTGATCCGCTAGTCGGACGGGACGCCCACGGGACCGCCAACGGCGGATACCAGAACCGGCGGGTCGCCCTCAGGCGGCCCGCCGGTTCGGTCGTTCATCGTTCGGCGCTGTCGGGCCGAGTGGGGCCCGGCGCCGAGTGTCAGTTCTGCTCGGCCACCGAAAAGGTGAAGTCGCTCGACACGACGTGTCCGTCGTCTCCGATACCGCGCCAGGCGACGGTGTACGCTCCGGCGCTCAGAGCGCCGTCCACGCTCACCGACATGAGCTTCCCGTCTTCCGCGTCGCGCTCGACGTCACCGGTCTCGACCAGGTCTCCGCCCGCGTCGATGAGGCGAATCGTGACCGAGCCCTCCTCCGGAGCCTGGGTGAACCAGAGCTGGATCTGCTCGGGTGAGTCGACGCTCGTGTCCGCCGCGGGCATCGACTTCGACAGACCGAAGTGCGGGGTCGCGGCCGCAACGAGCACCGCCATGGCCAGGGCAGCTGCCCCTTTGGATATCGCCTTCATCTCACTCTCCGTGCTGACCGGGAAACCCCGTGCGCCGCGTCGGAGGTGGCCGATCGTCGGGCCGGGTGGCTTCGGGCAGGACGCCCGGCCACCCGACCCGCACGGATCAGTGACTTCCGAACGAAAGCGCGAAGGCTCCCAGAACGCTGTTCTCCTGTGCGTCCGTTCGTACAGCGGTGGCACCCGAGATGTTCACCGGACCGAGCACGAGGCTCGCGCCTCCGCCGACCTGCATACCACCGCTCACCTTCACGAGGTGGGCGCGCAGGGGCAGGAAGGACAGGACGCGCAACTCTGCGCCGACGCCGGCGTGGAAGTCGGGCCCGAGGGCCAATCCGCCCGTGCGCTTCTTCACATCCGCGGTGACCGAAAGAATCTCGGAGGGGCTGAGCATCACCCCGGCCGAGATCACCGGGTCGAGACCCATCTCGTCCAACTCGGCGATCAACTCCGCCGGCGCATTCGACGCCGGAACCTCGTCGAAGTCGGTCTCGCCGCCGTCGTCGAGGTTGAAGACGGCCGTGGCCGGGACGTAGGACAGATCGTCCGTCCGCCACTCGAAGGTGTTCACGACGTTTTCGATCGTGGCACCGATGGCCATCCCCGGCTCCTCGTACAGGAAGCCGATGTTGAAGCCGTACCCACCGCCATGGTCGAACACGGTGTCCTCGGTGCGGGGGAGGATGGCCGGAAAGTCCAGTTCGACCTCGACCGGGTCGGAGCGCAGGAAGCTGCCCGCATCCCGGGCCAGGACGATGCCGTGCCCGATCGAGTACGTCCCGGTCACACCCAGGTACAAGCCCGTCGACGCCTCGAAGCCGTAGCTGACGGCGGCGGTGGTCATGCCGAACGCATCCACCGACGATCCGTCCAGGTCGAAGTCCGACGCTTCACCGGTCCGACCGGCGTTCCCGAAGAGCATCAACTCGACGGCGCCCGGGCTCAGCGTAGTGGCCCCACCCACGACCGTGGACAGCTGAACCCCCAGCGATCCGATGGTGAGCGCCAGAGGCGTCGCCGAGAAGTCGACGGCTCCGCCCTGCCCGCCGCTCTCGGCCACGAGCCCGAGCCACTCGTTGCGCGTTCCGACGGGGACGACCTCGTCACTGAAGAGCGCGAGGTCCGCCAACGTGACCGGCCCGAGCCCGGTGCGGGCGTTGATGGCCGGGATGTTCAGCGAGAACATCGGGCTGCTCGGGTGAGCCAATCCTGCAGGATTCGCCGCGATCGCCGCGAAGCCGCGAGCCGATGCGGTGTTGTTGAACCCCACCCCCAGAGCGCTCGCACTTGCGTGCGGGAGCTGCGCCGACGCGGGTGCGGCAATCAGAGCGGCAGCGAGAGCCGCGAATCGAAGTGTCTTCATGATCCGTTCCCCACGTTGCCGATGCGCAGTTCGAAGTCGATCCAGGTCTGAACGACCAGCTCCTGTCCGGGTGTCACCGTGATCACGCCGGCACCGGCGTCGATCGTGGCCTCGCCGGACAACACGACGTTGGGGGATCCGAGGACGCTCTGGATCTCCTCCTGGGTGAACGAGATGTCGATCTCGCTCTCCGCCTCCGGGCCGATGACGATGGCCTTCTGGATCGGGGAGATCGTGGGACCGTCCAGCTGGATCTGGAAGTCACCGCCGATGGCGAACGGGTTCGAGACCTCGACGATCAGGGCACCGGAGAGGACCCGGTCACGGATCTCTTCGCCGACATCCTCGAGGTCGAGCGACACTTCGTCGAGCGTCACGGCCTCGCCGGAAACGTCGACGTCGACCTGCGTCACCCGCGTGTCGGTCGCTGCCGCGTCGATGGAGAGGCCGGCATCGGCGTCGACCGTTACCGGGTCACCCGCAGGAGAGTTCAGGGTGATCCGAGCTTCGAACGCTCCCTCGACCGAGACGGCCTGGAGCGGAACGTCGACCGACAGGGTCGAGCCGGGTGCGAACGGTGTACCGACGCCATCCACCTCGGCGGTCCCGATGATGTCCCCGTCGGCCGCGTCCACGATGGTCAGCTCGACCGTGCCGAAGACGCCGGCGCCGGGCCGGATCGGGTCGAAGTTGAAGCCGTTGAACACGTCGATCTCGACGACCCCGCTCTCGATGACCACGGCGGTCACCTCGTCGGGCAGTCCGATCTCCGAGTCGACGATTCCGATGAAGGCCGGCTTCGGAACGGTGAGGCCGTCGGCCGCCGCACAGGCCACGCACAGCTCCGCAAGCGTCGCGGAGAAGTTGATGGGGTCGAAGTCGACGAGGAACGCGGACGAGTCCGCGGGGATCGTGACTTCGCCCGGAAGGAGATCGCCCACGCCGAAACGTGTCTCTTCGGCCGGGACGACCCAACGGGTATCGAGGACCGGCGGTGCGGTCGGAATCTCGCAAGCGGCGGATGCGCAAATCGCCAAGAGGGCGGCAGATCGTGCCGAGCCCCGGAACGAGTTGCGCAGGTGCCGTACGGACGTGCGTAGTGCCATATCTGGCTGCCTGTGGGGGTGAAACGTGCCTTCCTGCTATTTCGCAGGACGTGTTCGACGGTGTTCGCCCCTACATAGGTGCAACGTCCGGACCAAAAGTCCGGCGGCCCGCTCTGGAGAACCCCTTCGGGCTAGAAGGCGCTCAGCCCCGTCAGCGTCTGCCCCAGAATCAGCGAGTGCACGTCGTGCGTGCCCTCGTACGTGTACACCGACTCCAGGTTGGCCATGTGTCGCATCGAGTGGTACTCGACGAGGATTCCGTTTCCACCGAGGAGGCGCCGGGCTTCCCGCGCGATGTCGGTGGCCATGTCGCAGTTGGCCCGCTTGGCCAGCGACACCTGCTGGGGCGTCATCGTCCCCTCGTCCTTCATGCGCCCGAGGCGGTACGTGAGCAACTGCCCCTGCGTGATGCTGGTCAGCATGTCGGCCAGACGGACCTGCTGGATCTGCTTTCCACCGATGGGCGTGTCGAACATGACGCGCTCCTTCGCGTACGACAGCGCCTCGTGGAAGCAGGCCATCGCCGCGCCGACCGCGCCCCAGGCAATGCCGTAGCGGGCCTGGGTGAGGCACATCAGTGGGTGCTTGAGGCCGCCGGTGCTGCCCGGCATCAGGGCCGAGTCGGGCACGTCGACGTCCTCGAGGACCAGCTCGCTCGTGTCGCTGGCCAGCAGAGAGAGTTTGCCCTTCTGGTCCTTCGCGCTGAATCCGGGGGTGTCGGTGGGCACGACGAAGCCACGGATCCCCTTCACGTCACCCAACTCACCCGTCTGGGCCCAGATCACGGCCACGTCCGACATCGAGCCGTTCGTGATCCACATCTTCGCGCCGTTGAGGCGCCAGCCATCGGCGGTCTTCTCGGCGCGCGTGATCATCCCGGCGGGGTTCGAGCCGTAGTCGGGTTCGGTCAACCCGAAGCACCCGATCGCCTCTCCCGTAGCCAGCTTCGGAAGCCACTCGCGGCGGTGCTCTTCACTGCCGAAGGCGAAGATCGGGTACATCACCAGGGCCCCCTGGACCGACACGAACGAGCGGATGCCCGAGTCGCCTCGCTCCAACTCCTGCATGATGAGCCCGTACGACACGTTGTTCAGACCAGCGCAGCCGTACTCCTCCGGCAGGTTCGCCCCGAGGACCCCGAGCTCACCCAACTCGGGAATCAGATCCCGCGGGAAGGTCCGCTCGATATACGCGTCGCCGATGATCGGCATGAGCGTGGACTCGACCCACTCACGGATGGTGTCCCGCACCATCCGCTCCTCTTCGGTGAAGAGGGAGTCGAGATCGTAGAAGTCGATGCCTTCGAAGCGAGCCATGGCGAACGCGGAGTGTGTGGTCCGTGCCCCCGGCGCGGGGGCGTGCTGCGGGAATCTACACCCGATGGGGCTCCCACGAAGCGGTCAGCCGCCCCGCGATGTCTCCCACTCCGAGCGCCACATGTCGAAGGCTTCGGCGATCATCGGGGAAGCCACGAAGTGGCCCTGGCCGAACTCGCACCCCAGATCCAGCAGTCGACGCCACAGCGAGTTCGGACTCGACGCCCTCGGCCATCACCCGGGCACCGAACGCCTTGCCGATGGCGACGATCGACTCGATCACACGGCCGTCCGCCTCACCGGGAGCCGCCAGGCCGCCCGTGAAGAGGGAGTCGATCTTGACCTCGTCGACCGGAAGGTTTCGCAGGTTCTTCAACGACGAGATTCCCGAACCGAAGTCGTCGATCGAGATCCGCACGCCGAGCTCGGACAGGGCTCCGAGCGTACGGACAGCGCCCTTCGTGTCGTTGATGATCGCGGTCTCGGTGACCTCGAAGCACAGAGAGCGCGGCGACACGTCGGCCGCCTCGAGGAAGGCGGCGACCTTGTCGGCCAGCCCGGGGTTGCTCAGCAGTCGCGGGGCCAGGTTCACCGAAACCGGGATCTCCGCGTCGACCGCGCGCCAGACCGCGACCTGCCGAAGGGTCTGTTCCAGCACCTCGTACGTGAGGCGTTCGATGACCTCGGTCCGCTCTGCGGCCGGGATGAATTTGCTTGCCGGCAGGACGCCCAACTCGGGGTGATTCCAGCGGACCAGAGCTTCCGCACCGACCACGCGACCGTCACGGAGACGCACCTGAGGCTGGAACATCGTGATCAGCTGTCCCTCCAGAGCCGCGTCGGACAGGTCCTGCGCAATGAGCGCGGCCTCCTGTTCGGACTCGTCGAGGTCGCCGCCGTGGACAGCGATTCCGCGAGGTGTCTTCTTGGCGTCGTACAGCGCCAGGTCGGCGTGTCTCAGGAGCATCGACGTGGCGGTGCCGTGCTCGGGGCACATGGAGACCCCCACCGAAACGCCGACATCGAGGATCATCGATCCGATGGCGATCGGCTTCATCACCTCTGTCCGAATCTTGTGCGCCACCATGACGGCGCCTTCGATCCCACTCACCGAGCGCAGCACGATGGCGAACTCGTCTCCACCCAGACGGGCCACGGTGTCGGACTGCCGGACCACAGCCGAGAGGCGGTGGGCAACGCGGCGAAGCAACTCGTCTCCCACCGCGTGACCGTAGGTGTCGTTGACCTGCTTGAAGCGGTCGAGGTCGAGCATCAGGACGGCGAACCCCTCCGCGCGGGGGAGTTCGCGGATCGCCTGATCGAGGCGATCGAGGAGGAGTCGCCGATTCGCCAACTCGGTGAGCGGGTCGTAGAAGCTCATCTTGGTCAGCTCGGCGTCACGCCAAGCCTCCTCGCGCTCCTTACGCGCCTTCTCGAGCGCCGTCTCGATCGCCGACCGCAAGCTGCGGGCCCCCACGTCCCCCTTCGGCAGGTACGCCTGGGCACCGCGCTCCATGCTCTCGGCCGCCACCCGCTCGTCGCCCTGGCCCGTGAGGAGCACGACCGGAGGCCTCGTGGTCGTGGGCCGGCTCAGAAGCTCCGAGAAGAGCTCGAATGCGTTCCCGGTCGGGAAGCGATAGTCGAGGAGTACGCAGTCGTAGCTGCCCGTCTTCACCAGTTCGAGCGCGTCGGCGGCGGACGCCGATTCTTCGACGACGGTGCCGAGGCCCGCGGAGTTGACGTACCGGCGGATCACCCGACGATCCGCCATGTCGTCGTCCACCAGAAGGACCTTGAGTCGTTGCTCTTCCGAAAGCTGCGATGGCGCGAACCCCATGACGTCCTCCGTCAACGTTCCGACGTGTTGCTGAACGTGGTCAAGTAGCGGCGAACGAGCCCGATCGCTTCGCTGGACTCGTCG
>JAUIKL010000118.1 GCA_030430625.1 Gemmatimonadota bacterium | reverse complement strand
AGCGGTCGAGTTGCTCGAGGAACTCACCGAGCGGGGCATCAGCGCCGCGCTCGTCCGGGACGACCGCGCCGAGGAGCGGATCCGGCCCTGATCAGCGCGTCTCGAGCTTCGAGACGAGCGCGCCCTCGGCCGGGATCGATACCGTCCGACCATCACCGACGAAGTCGACGCGGACCTCGGTCCCGTCCGGCAGCCAGCCGTCGACCGGAAGGTCGACGTTGACCCAGTCCCACGAGTCGAAGCCGCCGTGCGCTCCATCTGCGGCGACTCCGTCGACCGAGACGGCCATGCCACGGTTCGACCGGGACAGGGGCACGGAGAACGTACGCTCGCCGACGGTCCACGTGGCCGTCCCCTCGAAGGGGCCGTTGACCATGGCACCGAGGGTGGCGGTCGAGCCGACCGCGAAGGCCATGAGAGTGAAGGAGGTGTCCCCGACGTCACGCACGACGCGGGTGGTCCTCGCCACGAAGCCCCCAGTGTTCACCGAGGGATCGTCGGCGGAGAAGTGGGGCACTGTGAGCTCGTCGCCCGCGCCGAGCCCGTCCGTGCGGTCGATCGTACCGATGTAGCGCTCGGGAATCGGGTAGGCGGGAGACTCCGCCTGCCAGAAGATCGAGATCACGTGCCACCGACCGCCGTCGTACAGCAGCTGAAACGAGTTGATGCCCCGGGCGAAGGGTTCGGTGTCGGCGCGGCTCCGGAAGGAGACGTAGGTGCTGAAGACGTGTGCGATGTTGCCGAAGCGTTCGACGGTGCGCCCGATCTCCGCCTCGACGAAGCCCTGCATCAGCGCTGGATCGGCCACCTCCGCGTACTCCTCGAAGGTGAGCACGTTGCGGCCCCACCCCCCGCTCTGATTGGGCCCGGTCGGGCTGAGCGTGGCGCCCTCGGCAAAGAGGGTGTGCCATCGATCCCAGTCATGAGGCTCTCCCGCGTCACCGGAAATGACGTCGTACACAGCGGTGATGATCGCGTCGATCGAGGCGACGTCGTCCGGGTCTGCGTCCTGGGCGGCCGCGCCCGGCGTGTGGGCGAGGACGGCTGCCAGGGCCAGGACGGTGGTCGAGAGGAGGGTACGTGCGGGCTTCGTCATCGATCATCCCCGGAAGTTGAGTCACGCGGCCCATACTACGTCGTCCCTCGGTGGATTGTTGCTGCCCCATCTTGAGCCGGACCATGAGGGCCTTCACGTTTACGGATGGCTTCGTCCGACACCCCCCTCATGCAGCAGTGGCGAGAAGCGAAGGCGCGTCACCGCGACGCCCTTCTCTTCTTTCGTGTCGGTGACTTCTACGAGCTCTTCCACGGCGATGCCGAGGAGGGCGCGGCCCTACTCGGGCTGACGCTGACCGCCCGCAACAACGGAGCCGCCGCCAAGGTGCCGCTGGCCGGTGTGCCGGCCAAAGCGCTGGACGACTACCTCGCGCGGCTGGTCCGCTTGGGCAAGCGGGTCGCCATCTGTGATCAGGTGGAGGACCCGGCTCAGGCGAAGGGGATCGTCCGCCGGGAGGTCACGGAAACCGTCACGCCCGGAACCGTACTGGCGGATACGCTGCTGTCCGAGCGGGAGAACAACTTCCTCGTGACGCTGGTCCGGGCCGCCGACGGCACCTTCGGTCTCTCCTCACTCGATATCTCGACGGGGGAGCTCGAGGCGTACCGCGTACCCCTCGGGGAGCTGCGGGCGGAGCTCGGGCGCCTCCAACCGTCGGAGCTTCTTCTGCCACGCGCGCTCGCGGACGACGAAGGGGTCGCCTTCGCGATCGCTCCGGGTGTGGCGTGCACCGTCCGGGACGACTGGGTTTTCGAAGAAGATGTGGCCGCGCCCGCACTCCGAGAGTGCTACGGCGTCGAGGCACTCGACGGCTTCGGCTTCCAGGGTGACGACACGCCCCTGGCCCGTGCTGCGGGCGCGCTCGTGCAGTACCTCGCGGAGATCCGCCCATCCGGTGTGACGCACCTGAAGCCGGTCCGGCTCCGCCGGCCCGGTCGGGTCATGCTGCTCGACGAGATGACGCGGCGGAACCTCGAGCTGATCGAGCCGCTCCGCACCGGAGAGGAAGGGGGGACGATGCTCGACGTCCTCGACCGGTGCATCACGGCCATGGGGAGTCGACTCCTGCGCCGCTGGCTCCTCCAGCCGCTCGTCGAAGCCGACGAGATCTGGTCCCGACAAGATGCGGTCACCGATTTCGTCGAGGAGTTGGACACACGTGAAGGGGTGAGGGCGGCGCTGGGCAGCGTGGCCGATCTCGAGCGATTGGCCGGGAAGCTGGGAACGATGCGCGTCGGGCCGCGAGACCTCGCCGGCCTGCGTCGATCGCTCGACGCGCTGCCCGGCCTCGTCGACGCCCTCGGCCGGACCCGATCCGATGTGCTCACCGCGCTCGTCGACGGCTTCGACGTCCTCGACGACATCGGAGCGCTGCTCGGTGAGGCGTTGGCCGACGACCCCCCGATCAGCGTCCACGACGGGGGGGTGATCCGGCGCGGCTGGTCGGAGGACCTGGACGAGTTGCGGGACGCGCGGGACGGCGCGCGGGACTTCATCGCGAGCCTCCAGGCGCGGGAGCGGGAGGCCACCGGAATCGGCTCGCTGAAGGTCGGTTTCAACAAGGTCTTCGGGTACTACCTCGAGGTCACCAAGGCCAACCTCGACAAGGTGCCGGACAGCTACGTTCGCAAGCAGACGCTGACGAACGGGGAGCGGTACTTCACGCCCGAGTTGAAGCAGTGGGAGGAGAAGGTCTTCGGCGCCGAGGATCGAATCGGCCAGATCGAGTCCTCCCTCTTCCTCGAGTTGCGGGAGCGGGTGGCCGGTGCGGTCACACGCCTTCAGGACACCGCGGAGCGCGTCGCGACCGTGGACGTGATCGCGACCTTTGCCGACGTGGCGGTGCGCAACGGCTACGTACGGCCGGAGGTCCACACGGGCTTCGAGCTGTCGATCGCGGCGGGCCGACATCCGGTCGTCGAGACGATGATGGCCCGCGAGGCCTTCATCCCGAACGACCTGGTTCTCGACGACGACGGGCACGTCGTGATTCTGACCGGCCCCAACATGGCGGGAAAGAGCACGGTTCTGCGCCAGATCGGCCTGATCCAGCTCCTGGCCCAGATCGGCTCCTTCGTGCCGGCCGACCGGGCCCGGCTCCCGGTGGCGGATCGGATCTTCACCCGGGTCGGGGCGTCGGACAATCTGGCCCGGGGTCAGTCCACCTTCATGGTCGAAATGAGTGAGACGGCCGCGATCGTGCACGGCGCCAGTCAGCGGAGCCTCGTCCTCCTCGACGAGATCGGTCGGGGGACGTCGACGTACGACGGTGTGTCGATCGCGTGGGCGGTGACCGAACACATCCACGAGCACATCGGTGCAAAGACGGTCTTCGCCACGCATTATCACGAGTTGACGCAGCTGGGCGATCTCCTGCCGGGCGTGAAGAACATGAACGTGAGCGTCCGGGAGGTCGGCGACGAGATCGTCTTCCTGCGGCGGCTCGCGGACGGTGGCGCCGACCGCTCGTACGGAATCCAGGTGGCGCGACTCGCAGGACTTCCCGACGGCATCGTTCTCCGGGCGAAGGAGTTGCTCACGGAGTTGGAGGGATCCCACTCGGGAGGGGGTGAGGGGTTGGGGCGACACGGGGCCCACCGGCCCGCCGGCGAGTCACCGCCGGACCAGCTGTCGATGTTCACCGTCGAGCATCCGATGGTGGCGCGGCTTCGCGCCGTCGACCCGGACTCGCTTTCGCCCCGGGAGGCGCTTCAGTTGCTGTACGAACTCGGTAGTGTGACGCGGAGGGGGAACGAATGACGAAGAAGACGAAGAGGACGGAGCGGCACGTTCTGACGATCGGAGCGCTCGCCGTGTTCGGGGCGTGCGGTCCTCCGACGCCGGTCGGTGAGCCGGAGCCTCTGGGCGAGATCCCGATCGAATATCCGATCTCCCTCTGGGACGAAGGTGTCGAGGGAGAGACGATTCTGCGCGTCCTCGTCGGTGACACGGGCGACGTCGACAGCGTCGAAATCGCCACCTCCTCGGGACACACCGAGTTCGACCTGGCGGCGGTGGACGGCGCAAAAGCGCTGCGCTTCTCCCCGGCCCGGGCGGAGGACGGCACACGCATTGCCGTATGGACCGAAGTACCGGTCCGCTTCTCGAAACGACCGCGCCCCGATTCGCTGGGGCCCATCTCCCGCGGAGGCCCATGAGCCAGCGCCATCTCCAGCCCTACGACTCCATCCTCGACCTCATCGGATGGACCCCCCTCGTGCGGCTTCACCGCGTACACGACGGATCCGTCACCCCGGTGTACGCCAAGTGTGAGTTCATGGGGCCGGGAGGGTCGATCAAGGATCGGATCGGCCTGGCCATGATCGAAGCGGCCGAGGCGGACGGTTCCCTGAAGCCCGGCGGTACCATCGTCGAGGCGACGGGCGGAAACACGGGGCTCGCGCTGGCGATGGCTGCGTCGCTCAAGGGGTACGGCTGCATCTGCACGATGCCGGACAAGATGAGCAGCGAGAAGGTGAAGCTGCTGAGGGCCTTCGGCGCGGAGGTGGTGATCACCCCGACCGCCGTGCCACCCGACCACCCCGACCACTACCTGCAGAAGGCGCGCTCCATCACGAAGGAGACACCCGGCGCGGTGATGGCGAACCAGTTCTACAACCAGGCCAACCCCGACGCGCACTACGCCACGACGGGGAAGGAGATCTGGGAGCAGAGCGGGGGACGGGTCACCCACTTCATCGCCTCCGCGGGGACCGGCGGGACCATCACCGGCGTCGGCCGTTACCTCAAAGAGCAGAACCCCGACGTGCGGATCATCGGGGTCGATCCGATGGGCTCGATGATCGCGCCCTTCTTCAACACGGGTGAGCCGATCGAGGGTGCGCCGTACAAGGTCGAGGGCGTGGGCAACGACAAGATCCCGGGCACCCTCGACCTCGACGTGGTCGACGAGTACCGCTCGCTCGAGGACGGCCCCGCCTTTCGTATGGCGCGACGGGTTTCGAGAGAGGAAGGCCTCTTTGCCGGCGGGTCGGCGGGGATGTTGGTTCAGACCGCCGTGGACATCGCCCGGGAGATCGAGGACCCGGACGCCTTCGTGGTGACCCTCATCTGCGACTGGGGTGAGCGCTACCTGAGCAAGGCGTACGACGACGATTGGATGCGAGAGAACGGCTTCCTGGAGAGGCCTCGCAGGGACTCGGTTCTCGACGTCGTCGAGCACAAGGACAGCCGGGTCGAGGGCGTCGTCTCGGTCGAGCCGTCGGCGCCGGTCCGGGTCGCGCTGGCTGCCCTCACCGAAAACGACATCGGTCAGCTTCCGGTCATGAAGGACGGCACGTGTGTGGGTTCGCTCACCGAGTCGAGGCTGATGGCCAGGATCATCGACGACCCGACACTCCTGGATCGACCCACCGAGACCGTGATGGGGCCGCCCTTTCCGGTCCTCGACGCCGAGGTCGAGTCGGCCCGGCTCAAACCGCTGCTGGCCGGGGACAGCGCCGCGTGCCTGGTGCGGGACGGTGAGGAGATCATCGGTATCGTGACCCGGTACGACATCGTGAGCGCACTCGCCCGGTGAGGGTCGGTGTCCTCATGGGAGGGACCTCGGACGAGCGGGACGTTTCGCTCGCTTCGGGGGTCGAGGTAGCGGCTGCCTTGAGGGAGGCCGGCCACCAGGTGCTGGCCATCGACACCACACGCGGTGTGCTCCAGCCCGCGGAGGAGCGGGCGCTGCGGGAGGGTGGGGTGTCCGAGCGACCCCCGTCGTCGGAGACGCTGCCGGCGCTGCGGCGGGCCGAAGCGGCCGGGCTGGCTCGGCCCGCGGAGTGGGGCGGAGTGGACGTCTTCTTCCTGGCGCTGCACGGCGGAGCGGGAGAGGACGGAACGGTCCAGGCTCTCCTCGACGTGGCGGGGGCCACCTACACGGGCAGCCCCCCGCTCGGGTGCGCCCTGGCGATGGACAAGGAGGTCACGAAACGGCTTCTGCGGGACGCCGGGGTCGGGACACCCGACTGGCTCGTCGGACCGGTCGAGGCCGACGAGGTCGAGCGCACCCTCGGACTCCCGGTGATCGTGAAGGCCGCGGGCGGCGGGTCGTCTCTGCGTCTGGTCCTGGCGCACGACCGGGCGGAGCTCGACGCCGCGATCGAAGACAGCGCCGGGTGGGACGATGTCGTGCTCTTCGAGCGATACCACCCGGGCCGCGAGTTCACCGTAGCGGTCGTGGGGGAGGAGACCTTCCCGGTCGGCGAGATCATCCCGGACGCCGAGATCTTCGACTACGCGTGCAAGTATCAGCCGGGACGAGCGGAGGAGGTATTCCCCGCCGACATCCCCGAGTCGTTGTCCGATCGGCTTCGGGAGGAGGCGCTGGTCGTGCACCGGGCTCTTCGCCTGCGCGACGTCTCGCGGGTCGACTTCATCGTGGACGAAAGCGGGGGTATCTGGTGCCTGGAGGCGAACGCGCTGCCGGGGATGACGGCGAACAGCCTGGTACCCCGCGCCGCCGCCGCCGCGGGGCTGTCCTTTCCGGAGCTCTGCGACCGGATCGTTCGCCTGGCCGCGGCGAGGGTGTAGGATGGAGGTAGGGATGGGAATCGGCTCCGACCGCGTGTCAGGAACCCACCCTCGTGGCCGGGGGTTCAACCTCACCCGCTCCGGTCAGGCACCTTCAACGACGAACCGATGAGCTATCAGGGCAGCCAGGGCTTCAACTCGTTCGGCATCGGCCTCAAGCCGACGCCGATGGTGAAGCGGTTGCTCATTGCCAACGTCGTGGTGTTCGCGGTGCAGCTCGTCCTGCCGACGGCGTTCATGCACGACTGGTTCGCGTTTCAGCCGCAGCGGATCGTGTTCCGCCCATGGGGGCCGTTCACGTACATGTTCCTGCACGGCGGCATCATGCACCTCGTCGGGAACATGATCTTCCTCTTCTTCCTCGGGCCGCCCATCGAGGCCCGGTGGGGGGAGCGGGAGTTCCTGAAGTTCTACATAATCTGCGGTCTCGGCGGCGTGGCGCTCAGCGTGGTCTTCATGCCCGCCTCGATCATCGGGGCGTCGGCCGCGGTGTACGGTGTGATGCTGGCCTTCGCCATGAACTGGCCGAACGCACCGATCTACGTCCTCGGGATCTTTCCCGTCCTGGCCAAGTATCTGGTCGCGTTTATGGGTGTGTTCGCTCTTCTCGGCGCCCAGGGCAGCGCGACGGGTGGAGCGGGCGGTGTCGCCCACTTCGCGCACCTCGGCGGTCTCCTCGCCGCCTGGATCTACATGAAGGCGGATTGGCGCACGAAAGCGCCGCTCGAAGGCTTCAAGAAGGCGCAGAAGAAACGCCGGCTCGCCATCGTGCCCGGTGAGGAGAGCTCGGCCGACGAGCAGGGCTCCCGGCGCGCGCGTCGGAAGGTGCCCGAGGAGTCGGCGCTGTACGATCAGGTCGACGCCGTCCTCGACAAGATCTCGGCCGAGGGCATGAGTGCGCTCACGACCGAGGAGCTGGCACTCCTCGACGAGGTCTCCAGGAAGCACCGGTCGAACTGAACGACAAGCTTTCGACGCCCTGAAGGAAGGAGCACCTTTCTTCGTAGAGGTGTGTAGCGGCCGATTCCGGTCCCGCGGGCCTCGGCCGGTTCCATCCGTTTGGAGAGTCGAATGGCGAACAGCGTCGGCAACAGCGTGGCCCTCATGAAGGCCAGCATGAACGTCTTGAAGCTCGACAAGGAGCTTCTGGTTTTCCCGGTGATGTCGGGGATCGCGAGCATGCTCGTGATCGCGAGCTTCGTCGCACCCCTCGTGGTGTCCGGTGCGTGGCAGTCGTTCGACGGGAATGCCGGGTATGCCGGTATGGCCGTGATGTTCGGCTTCTACGTCGTCATGTACACCGTGACGTTCTTCTTCAACTCGGCGCTCGTCGGCGCGGCGCTCATCCGTCTCGACGGGGGTGATCCGACCGTCAGCGACGGACTCGCCATCGCCTCGAAGAGGATGGGGTCGATCATCGGCTATGCCGTGATCGCGGCCACGGTCGGCATGATCCTGCGGATGATCTCCGAACGCGGTGGGATCTTCGCGAAGATCGCATCGGCCGTGGCGGGGATGGCGTGGACGCTCACGACCTACCTCACGGTGCCCGTCCTGGTCACGAAGGACATCGGCCCGATCGACGCGATCAAGGAGAGCGCGATGATCTTCCGACGGACATGGGGCGAGAACGTCGTCGGAAACGCCGGATTGGCGTGGGGCATGTTCTTCCTCTACCTCGGATGGACCGCTTCGATGTTCACGATCGGCTGGCTCGCGGGGATGGTGGCTCCGGTCGCGATCATCGGCGTCGTCGGTGTCGGCATCCTCGGCTACGTCTTCCTCGGACTCCTCGGCTCGGCGCTCTCCGGGATCTACACGGCGGCGCTGTACCGCTACGCCATGACCGGGGACACCGGGACGTTCGACGCGGCGGTCGTCTCGAACGCCTTCCGGCCGAAGTGATCCGCGGGGCGTGACGCCTCGCTGACCGGATCGGCTTGCCTGCGCCCGGAGAGGGTTCCTACAATCGGAATCCCCTCGAGGTGAGGCGGACAGCTTCATGGGACC